>JAGFCB010000100.1 GCA_022394775.1 Candidatus Poribacteria bacterium | reverse complement strand
AACATTTAGACGCAAAAAGCGGTTTAAACCCCCTAAAGAATCAACGGTATGAATGCCTTATGGGCATTCCCCGCCCCTTATCAGGGGGACTTTAAGAAGCAGTGCGTAAGTCCTAAATATTTTATAGTAGGCGTGTAAAGGAGGAGTTATGGATTGGGGTTTTATGAGTTCAATTTTTTGGAAAATTAGCCTCGGTATCTTGTTAATCGCACTTACAGCACTTGCGGGGTATCTCTGTGCAGCAATCAGCAGCCTGCGCAATTCGTTGAATAGCGTCCGAAATACGCTGAATTCCATAGAAAACATCGTTAATCAGGAAATCGGGGAATTGATTACGGATGTGGATAAGACAGTGAAAGAGGTGAACGAGGAATTACCTGAGCTGCTACAAAATCTAAATGGATTAACAGCGTCTTTACAAGGCATTAGCGAGACCGAAATTCAACCCACTGTGCATAACATCCAAGAGATGAGTGGTGCTCTGAACCAAAGTATTCAACAACTCGAAGACTTGATTCAGAAGGTAAGCGGATTCTCTGGGCAGACGATTGAACAGGCGACGTTTTTCCGCAACCAGATAGCGGTCTCACTTGCTGACATCACAAGCATGTGGCAGGGTATCAAAGCAGGATGGGACAATTTCGCTTCTGGGCAGGCACACGAGCCAGCAGAAGATGTCCCGACATCCGATGCGCCCGAAGTGTAACCGAATCAGGTAAAACCTAATTATCAATGATAAAAAGCATTTGAACGTTTAATTATAGAAGAAATACATTAAAAATTACACTAAGCGATAAATGCAAGAATTGAAACTTTTAACACTAATTTTCGTAAATTTTAAACAACAAGTTTTGGCAGACACGCTGTGTCAAAACAGATTCGATCTAATAGAAAGGACAAAAAAATGAGCAACAATGGACAGAACAACGGGCTAACGATGGTTTTTGCTTTTTTCACCGGCTTCATGGCAGGTGCTGTTGTCAGTTTGCTTTATGCACCGAGTTCCGGCAAAGAAACTCGACAGAAGATTCGCGACACTTCGATTGACGCAAAGAACCGGACGGTTGAACTTGCCCATCAAGCATCTGATAGTGCCCGACAAGGCGTTCAGACCCTCGTAGAACAAGGTAGAGAAGGCGTTCACGGTATCGTAGATAGCAGCAAGGAACGTCTCCAAGAAGCAGGCGAGCAAGTGAAGAGCGCTGTGGACACTGGACGCAAAGTCTCCGCAGATGTTCGTACTAAAATCGCTGAATCCATTCCCGGCATCGGTAGCAACGATGGTGCCGATGAAGAAGCTACCGAAGAAGCCTAATGGAAATCGAAAAACTAAAAGCCCTGCTTGAACAGGTTAAAGGTGGAGAGGTTGCAGTGGATGATGCCCTGCAATCTCTTCGCACACTTCCGTTTGAAGATTTAGGGTTTTCAAAAATAGATCACCATCGCCAACTGCGCACAGGATTTCCCGAAGTCATTTTCTGTCAAGGGAAAACCGTTGAACACGTTCAACAGATTAGTAATCGCATCCTCGCAGCGGGACATCCACTCCTCGCAACTCGCGCCACACCCGACATGTACGAAGCGGTGAAAGAAATTCAGCCTGAGGCACGCTATAACGAACTCGGACGTACGATCACTGTCGCACAATCTGAAAGGGAAAATATTCCAGGAATTCTTGTCGTCTCTGCCGGCACATCCGACCTGCCAGTTGCAGAGGAAGCCGTTGAAACAGCGGCAATGATGGGAAACCAACCGGAACGTCTCTATGATGTCGGTGTAGCAGGATTACACCGCTTAATAAGCAACCACGAAAAACTCTTGACAGCCCGCGTCATCATCGTTGTTGCAGGCATGGAGGGGGCACTTCCGAGCGTTGTCGGTGGATTGGTGGATTGTCCTGTCATCGCGGTACCCACGAGTATTGGCTACGGCGCAAGTTTTGGCGGGTTGGCTGCCTTATTAGGCATGCTAAACAGTTGTGCATCTGGTGTCACTGTAGTGAACATTGACAACGGTTTCGGTGCCGGCTATAGTGCTTCACTCATCAATCGACTCACGGTGTGACCCGCGACACCTATGCCTCACCCGTATCCGATCTTTCCAATATAACAGTCGCACTGGCACTTTTTGATGATCCTTGCGAGCCAAAACCCGTTTTAGATAAACCGCGTTTTACGTTCAATTGAATGAATTTGGTGTTAATGCTCAGGGTAACAACATCCGATCCAATTTTACATCGTATCTGGTATGGAACTGACTCTGGATGCGTCTGTCCATAAGAACGTTTTTGCCACGTCACACCGCACGCCTCAGCATAGGTTGTAAGACATCTTGTAGCAGCCTCCGCGACATCTCCTTTTGCCGCAAGGACCTGCTGCGCAGTGTTCGCGGCTCTGTTTATGGCATGCTCCAAATGCTCTTGAGCCGTTTTCGTATCAACATCGTCAATATCGCTATCATCTCTGATTTTTCGTAAGGCGACATAGATGATCGTCCCAAGAACACCGAGAAACGCGGCTGTACTGAGGAGGACAGTCGTCCGCAATTCTCGGCGGCGCGCCATGTTCTCAAAATCTTCGCGATGGTGTGGATAGAATGCATCGTGTGCGGAAATCGGAGTCCCGTAACACATTAATAGCAGTAGAATAGGGAAAGATTTTTGGAGCATCGGTTTGTCCTGCCTTATACTTAGTATAACAACCTAAAATTGAAAAGTCAATGCCATAGGAGTAATCAGCCATCAGCAGTCAGTTTTCTGAATTTGGGTTTTCAAGATTAATGGATGGACAGGATTATACACTTACATGAAAAATTTGACTTGAAATTGTAAATTTGATATAATACCCTCGTATGATACAAAATAAGGACAAGGAGACAGAGATTTGCAGCAAAGAACACCCATTGAAGAACAGATTGATCTGCCTTTCGTAGAATCGCTACGGATTAGTTTCCAGAGTCTGAAAATCCGTTTTGGTCGTTCAATCATCACGACAGCGGGCATTACACTGGGCATTGCGTTTCTGGTTTCGGTATGGACAAATAATGAAATCGGTGTCGCACTACAGGAAAGCGGACGACAATCAACAATTAATACTTTTGAAGAGACAACGGAACAAGGCATTTCTACAAAAGATATATGGCTCATTGTTATGTCCTTGATTGTGTGTGTCGTAGGTATCGCGAACTCAATGCTGATGGCGGTAACAGAACGTTTCCGTGAGATCGGCACGATGAAATGTCTCGGTGCGTTAGATGGGTTCGTGGTTAGACTGTTCTTACTTGAATCAGGGTTTCAGGGGTTTTCAGGGGCACTCATCGGTGCACTCATCGGGACATTGGGCGCGGTACTTTTAGGACTTAAAGACTATGGGTTAGACTTATTCTTCTATTTCCCCCTGTTACCTGCACAACCTGAAAACGGGCCGATGCAACTCGGCGTGATAATCGTTATTCTGCTGGGGTGTATCCTCGGCATGATTCTGGCAGTGATAGGTTCATCGTTCCCGGCATGGCGTGCGGCGAAACTTCCGCCTGCTGAAGCGATGCGTACCGAGGTATAGGCACGGAGGAAACTATGGCTGATATCGTTGTGAAAACGGAAGATGTTGTCAAAGAATATCGCATGGGTTCAAATATTCTTCGTGCTTTGGACGGCATCAATATTGAGATTGAACGCGGGGAGTATATCTCACTGATGGGTCCCTCGGGTTCGGGTAAATCCACGCTCTTCAACATGATCGGTGCACTCGACCGGCCTACGGAGGGACAGGTCTACATTGATGGTCAAAACATGTCGCAACTTTCGCAAAGACAGATTGCGGCGTTTCGGTGTCACCGCGTCGGCTATATCTTTCAGAGTTACAACTTGCTACACGTGCGGAGCGCGCACGGCAATGTAACGCTGCCGATGATTTTTGCAGGGATTTCTGAGCGGGAACGCAATGAGAGAGCGGAAAAGTTGCTGGATATGGTAGGGTTAGGGGACAGGATGTACCACCTGCCCGATGAACTCTCAGGCGGCCAACGTCAACGCGTCGCTATCGCCAGGGCACTTGCCAACGACCCGAGCATTATCCTTGCCGATGAACCGACAGCAAACCTTGATACCATCACCGGACGTGAGATTATTGATCTGATTAAACGCCTGAATAATGAACAAGGGGTCACTGTAATTTCGGCGACGCACGACTTGAAGATGCTTGATGTCTCTGACCGAATTGTGGACATCCGTGATGGACTCGTGGAACGAATCAGGAATCGCGATGAGATTGACATCGAAGTCGGTGAAGTCGGCGGTGAGGGTGAGTAAAGGCACTGTTAAATCTCTGATAAAAGGACAGGACGATTTTCGCGCAGCGATTTCAACGCTGCGAACCCTATCACGACAGGTGCGCGGCCATCCAAACCTGTAACTGGCGGTGCGGTATCTTCCTGAATGCATGCGAAGAACGCCTGTAACTCCGAGAGAAATGCCGGTTTGTAGCGTTCCACAAAGAAATATGGAGGCGAAGCAGCACGGGTTCCGTCACTACCGCTGAAGGTAACGGTATCTATTGGTGGATTCGCCGCCGTAACCATCCCTTTTGAACCGAACACCTCAACTCGCTGATCGTAGCCGTAGACAGCCTCTCTACTGTTGTCAATTGTTCCGATAACCCCATTCTGAAATCGTAAGGTGATAACCGTCGTGTCAATATCACCTGCCGCGCCAATTTTCGGATCAACGCGCACGCCGCCTGTCGCGTAGACTTCAATAACTTCGTCATCAATCAGATAACGCGCCATATCGAAATCGTGGATCGTCATGTCAAGAAAAATCCCACCTGAAACCTTGACGTACTCGATCGGTGGTGGTGCGGGATCTCGGCTCGTTATGCGTATGATATGGGGTTCGCCAATCTCACCAGAGGTAACCGCCTCCCGTATACGCTTAAAACTCACATCAAACCTCCGATTGAAACCGATCTGAAACTTCACACCGGCTTTTTCGACAATCGCCAGAGTCTCGTCAATCTGTTCCAAATCCAACGAAATCGGTTTCTCACAAAAGATGTGTTTGCCTGCCTTCGCTGCGGCTTGGCTGATTTCGACATGCGTATCGGTTGAAGAGGTAACAAGCACCGCGTCAATCTGCGGATCTACCAAAAGGGTGTTATAATCGGTTGTCACTTTCGGGACATTAAACTGTTCGGCGAGAGACTCAGCCATAAGATGGTTCAAGCTGCAAATCGAGAGCAGTTCGACTTCGGGTATATTTTGGGCAAGGTGTTCAATGTGAAGTTTACCGATACGTCCGGCACCAATAACACCGACACCGATCTTTGAGGATTTCTGATTCATCATGGTCTCCTAATCCTAACACTGTCCGTCAATTTCAATTTTTATTGCTATAGAATTGAATTCAGATACCGCAGGTTCCGATCAGCACTCTCGTAAGGGCTGCCCATCCCGGGCAAAATATCCTGCTCTACAACGATCCAGCCATCGTAGTCCCGATTTTTTAATTCCGCGAGGAACGCCGGAAAATCGACTTCTCCTTTACCTAACTCACAAAAAACGCCGTTCCCGACAGCCCCAAAGTAATCCCACTGATCTCTCCGAGAACGCGCAGCGATGTCAGGATGGCAATCTTTGAAGTGGACGTGCCAGATCCGATCAGCATGATGCACATACGCTTCAATCGGATCACCGCCGCCGAATCGGTAATGTCCAGTATCAAAACACAAGCCGACGAGGTTCGGATCGGTGCGTTCCATGAGTGTGTCAATCTCTGCCGCTGTCTCTATATATCCTGCACAGTGCGGATGAAAAACGGTGCGGAGTCCTGTCTCGTCTTTCACTGATCGGGCGATACGGTGCACACCATCTACAAACGTGTCCCACTGTACGAGTGTTAATCCGTGTTCGGGACGGACACGACCGGCATAACGGGTACGGAGTTCTGTGGTAGCGTTGTCATCTGAAAGCACGATGAAGGGTGTCTGTCCGTTGGCGGCTGCTAACAAGCGTGCGTGCCGCAATGCTGTCGCTTCACCTGCTGCGTGTGTTCCCGCATCGGCGAGCGCGACCGCTACGAACGCGCCCAACAGCGTTAATTCCCGCTTCGCAAGTTCGTCGCGAAGCTGCCCTGCATGCGTCGGCATAAATCCCCAATCCCCTAATTCGGTGCCCATGTAACCGATGGCGTGCATCTCGTCTAACACCTGTGCATAGCCGGGTGCCTCGCCATCCAACTCAAACTCAAGTACACCCCACGAACATGGGGCATTTGCTATTTTCATTATACTATCGACTCTCTTTTATGACCTGTTTAAAATCATCAATGAAATGCTCAAAAAGCTTAACTTTGTTGCTCTCCTCAAGATTTTCAAAAATTGGATTCAGTTCTATTGCTTTGCTAAAGTCTTCAACGGCTTTGTCATACTCGCGTCTTTTGTAGTTAACGATGCCACGATTGTAGTATGTTGTGGAATCAGTCCGGTCTTGCATTATCGCTTCCCTTTGCGTGTTTGGAGATCAGTTCAAGCACGATAGGCACTAACTCTGTGGGCACTTCTATCAGCGTAACAGATTCATCCTGAAACGCAGCCTCATCTTCGGCAACGGCTTCATCTTCCGTCTGATTTTCGTAATAATCGATGACACTTTGCGCGCGTTCAGCATCCCAGCCAGGGGGAAATTTGTTCTGTTTCATCATCTGATTTTCAGTTTACACAACACTATTAACATCACCATCGGGTACAGATTGCTGCTGTGAGTCAATAGGCTGGTTGTTATTGAGATGTTTAAAGTGCTGTTGCAAGAACCCCACATATCCGTACACATGAAGCTTATCCACAAGGATCTTCAGTCCGAGTTCATAGATTTCAAAATCGGTGAGTTCTAATAAGCCTTTGCGCCATGCAGCAACTCTCTCGGCTTTGATACGTTCTTCCTCTACTCGCTCCACTTCTCTACGATGGATACGCTCCACGATCTTGTCAATACTGGGCTGATCCGCCAACAACTTATGCCGCTCGGCAGTATAATCGTCATCGCTCGGTTTACACTGCTGGAGAAACTTTTCAGTATACGCAGGTCCAAGTTGTTCTGTAAGCTCCTTAATCCCAACCTCATAAAGTTCAAGATCCGTCATCTCTAAGATATCCATTTTCTGTTACCTCCTGTAACCATGTAGCGGGATTTTCGACCTGGATGCGAAGTCGTGTACGATAGCGTTGTGCTCTACTAATTAGCCTGTCATCGGTGGTTAGAAAGATATCCGCTGCTCCACTTTCGGCGCAGGCAAGATGTAAGGCATCTTGCTCCTTAAAACCGAGTGACTCCAGTTGCAGTCCCCGTGAGACTTCCCTTATCCCAACAGAAACAGTCTGGTGTGAAAGATTCAGCCAAGTTTTGACTTGAGTACGCTTTCCCAGATCTGGCGTTGCTCAATTTCATCAGTTACAACCTTGCTAGAGACCCAATGCCAATGCGCGCTGAGAAAATAAGTGAGAATCTGTCTAATAGCTTTGGTCTCCTTGATAACCCGTGTTTGGACGGGTGGATCAAGAAGTCGGCTCAAACAACATGTGTCAAGATAAATTTTCCAAGACTGAAAATTGTGCTGCACGCGTCCATCCAAATACCGCTCGATAATTTTTACCACAAACTAACGTAATACAAATTAGGATACTTTACTGAATTAGCATATCATAACAAGAGTCCAGATGTCAAGGAAAACCTAACTATGATACAGGGCTATTCAATCTTAAGAAATTATTGGATTTCACGTCTTTTTCAAGGATCCGGTTCGATTGGAATGCAGGTCGCATTTGGGCAAGTGCGCGACAAATCGTGGATTTCACGGATTGCGAAATACATGCCACAGGCTAACAGCCTATGCTACAGGGATACGTGCCACAGGAGACTAACAGCTATGCTACAAGGCAGCACTTTATATTCATCGCGCGTCAAAAACTTTACACACCGGTGATCGACAAAACATAAATTTCACGAATACACAGAAACATGGTATACTACGACCAACCCAATCCAAAGACTTCATACCTCTATTAGGAGCAAAGAGATTATGTTCTCAACGATTGAAGCGCAGACACAACTTCAGACACCACCGACGTGGGCAGTCCTCGAGCGTGAATTGATTGATAAAATGAACGCTGCAGGTCCAGAAGTCTTGCAGAAATATACGCGCCCAGATGGCACACTGTTCTGGCCAACAAGCCCAGATTTTCAGAGCATCGACGGACTCGATGATGCTTACGAAAGCTTCCATAACTGGCCCCTCTTTTACATGCTCGGTGGCGATGCACAGTTCTTGGTTGACGCTGACACGGCGTTCGATGTCATCACAGAGGACATGGCTCGATACGACTCTGGGCACGGTTATCCGATGGTGGTGAAAGAGTATCAGCCCGGCTATGACTGGTTTCATCAAAGCGAAGGAAACTACCTCTTTTACATGCTCTGCATGGCGGATCCGTCAAACGCTAAACACCTTGAGCGCGCAAAACGGTTTGCGGGTTTTTTCATGAACGAGGACCCAGAGGCACAAAACTATGACGCACAACACAAAATCATCAAATGCGCCATGAACGGCAGTAAGGGACCGGCGTTCTGGGCTTTCGGCGGACATCCGTATTGGCCCTGGGACGGCTACAACATGCCGTTTTACGACTTACCGGGCTGCACAAGTCATGAATCCGTCAGGGAAAATGAAGAACTACGCACACGTATGGGACAACTCATCCGTGAACGGCAAGGCGTGGGGGACACAGTCGTCAATCTCGCTGCCACAACCCTTGCGACCAATGCGTATTTATTGACGGGTGAAGAGAAATACATGACATGGGTCAAAGAATACGTTGAAGCGTGGATAGCGCGGACAACAGAAAACGGTGGTATCGTCCCAGATAATGTCGGACTTTCAGGACAAATTGGTGAACATATAGACGGTAAGTGGTATGGTTCATATTACGGGTGGAGTTGGCCCCACGGATGGCACAGTGTGGGACAAGCAGTAAGTATCGCCGGACAGAACGCGGCGTTGCTTTGGAAGGATCTGACGTATCTCGACTTCCCACGCTCACAGATCGACGTTTTAATTCAAAGAGGTATTGAGAAGGACGATCAGCTTTACGTCCCACAGAAATACGGCGATCCGGGTAAAGTTAACTACGTGCCTGGCCCTTGGTTACAGTATCCGATTACAAATGAAGATGGCACTGCGCTGCAAGTGGACGGTTGGTTTGAGTTCATGCCAATGCACCCGTCAGATGTCGCGCATCTATGGGCAATGTCAATGGACCCGGCGGATCAGGAACGTGCAGAGAAAATAACGAAAAAGACAGGATCGAAATTCGACATCAACGCGTGGCATCATATCAAGGATAGCGGTGGACACGACGGCGCGTGGCTCGCGTATATGCGGGGTGAATATCCGGAATACCCCGAAGCCATCCTTAACCACAACCTCTCCCAAGTTGAAGCACGCCTTAACTTCATGGCAAACGATGATGAAGACCCAGCAAACTATGGGGATGCCTACTTCCAGCGGCGCAACCCGATTACCTGCGAAGGGTTGGTTCAATTAACCTGTGGCGGTCCTCTGCCGCATTACAACGGCGGACTGTTTGTGACGCGGGTACGGCACTTTGATCCAGAACAGAAACGACCAGGTCTTCCACAGGATGTTGGGGCATTGGTTAGGAAAATAACTGCCGACACGACAGCGTTGCAGCTTGTTAACCTTAATACTACCGAACCACGAGACGTCATTGTGCAGGCAGGCGCGATGGGAGAACATAACTTTACTTCAGCACATGTCAGTACAGGTCAGGATATCCAAACAGTTCCGATCAATGGCGTGTATCTCCGCGTCCAGCTGCCGCCGAACACAGAAATCGATTTGGAATTGGGGATGGAGCGTTTCGTGAATACGGCATCGTATGGGCATCCGTGGTGAAATAAGGGATAGTGAATAAGTATTGATGTTGTTCTATGCACCTAAAGATCCTTGAGTGTTCCTTTCTCCTTTTCTTCAAGAGCCTCAGCAATTAGGAAATCCAATTTTCCTGCGTCTGAATCCGCTTCGATTTCTCGATCCCATTTTTCCCAATCGAATTCGTTGAACCACTGTCGTAATTGTTTGTACTCAGCTTCAGGAAGCGCGAGAATTTGTTGTTGAATTTCCGTAAGACGTGACATTATGCTTTCTCCTTTTGTTAAAAATTGTCTCATAAATATAACAGGACTTACGCAATTTTAACTGCAGCCCGTTCTGTTAGATGAGAATTTTCGGGAAACACAGCGGTCTCCTGCCACAAACTGGGAAGTTTGTGGTACAAAAGAGGCGCGTGCGTAAGTCCTGTATGAGATTAGAACCTCGCCAACGAAGGAACATAAAACTTATGCCCAGCGTTCAACGACGACTTTCTTCTGTGTGAAGAAATCTACGGCGTCCCAACTCTGACCGTGGAGATCCCCGAAAAAGCTATCCTTCCAACCACTGAACGGAAAGAATGCCATTGGCGCAGCAACACCGATGTTAATACCGATGTTCCCGATTTCTGCTTCATAGCGGAACTTCCGGGCAGATGCACCACTACTTGTAAACAGACACGCCATATTGCCGTAGCTGCCACTATTGACGAGCGAGATAGCATCGTCGATTGTCTCAACATGGATGAGCCCTAAAACGGGTCCGAAGATTTCGGTTTTAGCGATCTCGCCCTCTGGGTTAAGACCGTTAAGGATCGTCGGACGGATAAAATTACCGTTCTCGCCACCGGATATGCTCGGATACCTACCATCAACAAGCAGCTGCGCGCCCTCATCAGCACCTGCCTGAATTAACCCCTCAATTCGCGCCTTGCTTTCTGTGGTGATAACAGGCCCCATTTCGACGCCATCCTCTAACCCATTTCCGACAACCCGATCCGTAGCAGTGTCAGCAATAGCTTCTGTGAACCAATTGCGCGCACCACCGACAGTCAGTGCCAGAGATGCAGCGAGGCATCGCTGCCCGGCACACCCAAAGGCACTTTCCGTTGCAGCGTTGACAGTGAATTGCGGATCCGCATCCGGGAGAATAATCAGCGGATTTTTCGCGCCGCCTTGGCATTGGACGCGTTTTCCGTTTGCTGCCGCTTTCGCATAGATGGCTTTCGCGGTCGCAGTGGAACCGACAAAACTGATGGCACGAATATCTGAATGTGTTAAGATGGCATCTACAGTCTCTTGTCCACCATTAACGAGGTTGACGACCCCTTTAGGCAACCCTGTCTGCTCCAGCAGTTGAAACACCTTTTGCATCGTGAGCGGCACCTTTTCCGAGGGTTTGACGATGTAGGTGTTACCACAAGCGATAGCATACGGTAGGAACCAGAAAGTAATCATCCCAGGAAAGTTAAAAGGCGCGATCGCAGCACATACGCCGACAGGTTGGCGAATCATGAATTCATCAATACCCGTGGCAATATCCTCAAGGTTCGTGCCTTGCATGAGTGTCGGAATCCCGCACGCGACCTCAACATTTTCGATAGCGCGCCGCATTTCACCTCTCGCCTCGTCAACCGTCTTACCACACTCCAAGGTAATTGTTCTCGCAATATCGTCTAAATTCTCCTCAAGAAGATTTTTCAAATTAAAGAGATATTGAATGCGTTGGACAGGTGGGGTACGCCGCCATTCGTGGAGTGCATCAGCAGCAGCAGTGGCAGCTTGATGCACCTCATCAGCGGGCGAAAGCGGCACTTGCGCGAGGACTTCCGCAGTCGCTGGGTTCGTAACATCAAGCAGTTCATCCGCTGCTGACTCCTGCCATGCGTTATTAATATAGTTCGGCAGTGGCGTTTGTACTGCAGGCATCAGACTTCCTCCGTTAATTTTTGTTCGCGAAAAGTTCAAGGACCTTCAATTGATTCATAGCGGCGACGATCTGGGGGTCATGCTCCAACTCGTCACGAGATGTTTCTGTAATCTGAGCGAGTGCGTATCTAATGCCGAGATCACTGAGCGCGATTTGGTCTTCAGTAAGCGCATCATTTAAGCGTTGGTAACTCCGTCGGAGTTTTTCTGCTTCCCGGTCATCGCGGGAGGCATGTTCAGCAGATGTGAGTTTCGCTAACACATCGTCTCCATTTTCGTCTACAAAGGTTTTAAGTTTCTCGTGATTTTGGAGTTTCACTTGCATCTGCTGCTCAGAACGACTAAACCATGCCGTCTCGACATCGGGGATGATGCCAACTTTGTCGATATCAACGCCGTTTGGTGTAAAGTAACGCGCAACCGTTAACTTCACAGCGGATTTTGAATTACTGAGTTGGAATACACGCTGAACGGACGCCTTTCCGAAGGTTTTGTCGCCCATGACAAGCCCGCGCCCGTGATCCTTTACAGCACCCGCGACGATCTCAGAAGCACTCGCACTCCCACCGTTGACGAGTACAATTAGTGGAAAATGTTCTCTTGTGTTCCCTTTTGCAGCGAATTCTTCGCGATCCGCTGGACCTTTACCTTTACTATAAACGACGAGTTGCCCCGGCGTAAGAAAATCACTTGCGATATCGACAGCTGAAGTGAGTAATCCGCCCGGATTTAATCGGAGATCCAGGATAATTCCACGGGTATTCTGTGCCTTGAACTCGGCGAGAGCATTATCTACGTCATTTGCGGTTGTTTGAAGAAACTGATTGATTTTGATGTAACCAACATTATCTCCGATAATATCTTGTTCAACGCTTGGGATCCGGATGACATCACGGGTAATGGTAACTTCAATCGGACGACTCTCATTCTCACGTATGATTGTAATAGAAACAGAGGTCCCCGGTTCACCCCGCAATACGTCCACGGCATCGTGCACAGTCATCGTTGCTGTTGATTCACCTTCAATGTGACTAATGATGTCACCGGTTTGAACGCCAGCCACTGCCGCGGGATTATTTTTAAAAGGCGTAATCACAGTTAACATATCTTCTCGAATCCCGATTTGCATACCGAGTCCACCGTATTTACCTTGGTTCTGGGTCTGAAATTCGAGATAGTCCGGGATAAATTGGCTGTATGGGTCCAATTTGCGAAGCAGCCCGTTGATGGCACCCTCGATGATCTCTTGATTCTCCGGTGTTTCAAGATGATACTGGTGAACATGCTGTAATACCTCTGAAAAAAGAGCGAGGCTCTCTAACACTTTATCGTCAGTTATCTCTTCCGAACTCCAACCGAGTGGTAATAATGTACTGAGTAGAAATATAGATAAGAAAATGTAAAAACAGATTTTAGGTGATGTTTGCAAGCCAGAACTTGCCGTTAGCAATTTCATTTTTTACTCCCTTCTGCGGGCACGTTGTTGTCGCAATTTAAAAAAGCGTACGGTTGAAATCGAGCCGCAGAAAAATGGAATTTAGTAAGTCCGAGTTAATACAGAAGGTTTCGCAGTCGTTGGACATTTGGAATGCGAAAAGCGATAAAAGCAGCGACGACACCGTAAAGCAGGTCAATCCACCCCATCCGTGACTGCATTAATTCCCAAACAGACTGTCCTTTAAATAGTGTTGTAGCGATAGGCATCGCTTGTTCTAATGTGATGTTATTCTCCTGACGCAGCTGCGCAGCGATTTGTGTGACCGCATTCCACTGGACATCCAGATATTTTCCGACAAAGATACCGAATATCGCAAAAAGAGCAGCACCAATACCGACAAGATACCAGGTCTTTCTCCCTTCTTGTGGCAGGCTTCGGCTGCTCGTTAAGAGCATCCCTGCTCCAGTCAATATACCGATACCTATGGCAATAAAACCCGCGGTGTGTCCCGTCCACTGGATATATTTTGCCCAAAGCACGCCACCTATCATCGCGCCAAGAAATCCACCAAAAGGGGCTATAACGGTGTTCATTTTAGGAAACAACTCCGTTGGTTTGGATCTGAGGTTTCTGCCGATGGTGTTCCGTGTTCTGCTCGAAAGTATAAGCAACGCGTAGCACCTTCTCTTCCGCAAAAGGCGCGCCGAGGAGTTGTAATCCAACGGGCAATCCACTTTTTACGAAACCGCACGGTACAGAGATACCGGGTAATCCTGCGTGACTCGCCGGTGTTGTCATCACATCGGAGAGATACATCTGCAACGGATCCGCGATGCGTTCACCTATTTTGAACGCTGGTGTCGGGGAGGTCGGTGTTGCGATAACATCAACCTTCTCAAATGCGGCATCAAAATCAGATTTAATAAGCGTTCGGACTTTCTGTGCCTTTTTATAATAGGCATCTTGGTAGCCAGCACTCAGGGCAAAAGTACCGAGCATAATTCGGCGTTTCACCTCTTCGCCGAACCCTTCGCTTCGGGTCCTTTTGTACATATTGATTAAATCTTCGGGGTTTTCGTGCCGGTATCCGTAGCGAACGCCGTCGTATCTCGCGAGATTTGCACTCGCTTCGGCAGGAGCGATAATGTAATACGTCGCAATAGCATACTCCGTATGAGGTAAAGATATTTCTTTAACCGTGGCTCCAAGTCCCTCAAGAACAGCAATCGCGCTATGAATGCAATCCGCGATTTCTGTGTCTAACGCTGGCGTGAAGTACTCTTTCGGAACACCGATTTTTAAGCCCTTTACGTCGTTGATGAGCCCCTGCGTAAAATCGGGTACCGACATATCAACAGAGGTTGCATCCAGCACATCACTCCCACAGATAGCGTTGAGCAGCAAGGCGCAATCGGTAACATCTTTCGTAAAGGGACCGATCTGATCGAGCGAAGAGGCGAAAGCGACAAGTCCGTAGCGCGAAACGCGCCCGTAAGTCGGTTTCATTCCGACGACACCACAGAGTGCCGCGGGTTGCCGAATTGAACCGCCAGTGTCTGAACCGAGAGAACAGACAGCAGTATCCGCAGATACAACAGCAGCAGAACCGCCGCTTGAACCGCCCGGGATCGTGTCCAGATTCCACGGGTTATGCGTAATCTGATACGCAGAGTTCTCAGTAGAGGAACCCATTGCGAACTCGTCCATATTCGTCTTACCGATCATGACCACCCCTTGTTTATAAAGTTTTGTCATGACAGTCGCATCATAGGGTGGAACAAAGGACTCAAGGATCTTAGAACCACACGTCGTGCGTACGCCTTTGGTGCAGATTACATCTTTAATAGCGATCGGGATACCCGCCAAAGGCGGCATCTCATCGCCTTTTTGAAATCCTGTATCAGCACGGTTCGCCTGCTCCAAAGCGGTGTCCTTTGTCAGCGTCAAATAGCCTTTAACGTGTCGCTCCACTTCATCAACCCGTGCATAAACCGACTCTGCGAGTTCCACAGCAGTGATTTCTTGATTTTTGAGTTTTTCGTGCAGGGCATGTGCTGTCAATTCATAAAGCATTTTTAACTTTCCTTGCGGTTCGGTGAGGTGGTCCTTGGCATAAGTATCTTTTTCCGTATATCCAGCCCGGCGCGTTGCTTGAGCTTCGGTCTCTTATTTTTTATCTAATGGCTGCGATCAACCACTCTCGGTACGCCGAAGTACCCCTCTTCCGCTTCAGGAGCGTTTGCGAGTACCTCTTCGCGCGGATAGGAGGGTTTAACAACATCCGGTTTAGCGACATGCGCCGCACCCTCTTGCGAACCCATGATAAAAACCTGGTGCGGATGGATGTGCGATGTCGGCGGCACCTCATCCGTTTCAAGTTCATTCAACGTCCCGATATAATCCAAAATTCGGGCAAGCTGCTCGGTAAATTGTTCTGTTTCTTCGTCGTTAAATTCAAGGCGTGCCAAGTTTGCGACATGGCGGACACCTTCGGTAGTAATCGTTGCCATTTTTCCTACTTCTTCTCCTTCTGACTAATCAGATATTGTTAGCGGTGCAAGGGAAGCCGCGAATCGCTTCGTCATGCCGGCACGACTAAAGCGAACAGTAATATGAATATCCCCGCCTGCGCCACTAATTTTCGTTATTTTACCCCGCCCGAATTTCGGATGATGGACAATCTGGTCAACGGAGTAATCTACGGAATCTTCAGGAGCTGCTTCATATAAGCCGTGTGGTTGCCGGAACGGAGATTGGTACCGGTCAACATGCTTGATGAGATATTCAGGGATTTCAGCGATGAAGCGGGATGGCGTGCGATACTCCGTCTCCCGAAACGTTCGGCGCGATCTGGCGTGTGAGAGATAGATCTGTTCCATCGCTCGTGTGATGCCAACATAGCAAAGGCGGCGTTCTTCCTCCAATTCCGACTCCGTGCTGATGGAGCGTTGATGTGGTAGATATCCCTCTTCCACACCGACGATGAAAACGAATGGGAATTCCAAGCCTTTGGCACTGTGTAAGGTCATCAAGGTCACCATATCAGTGCTGTCAGTCTCCATTGTATCTATATCAGCAATGAGTGCCACGTTCTCCAAATAATCTGAAAGGCTCGGCTCAGGTTCATTTTGTTCATATTCGATAACGGCGTTAATGAGTTCCTCAATATTTTCGACGCGATTTTGTGCTTCAATACTATTTTGGGATTTCAAATTTTTAAGATAACCGGTTACTTTTAATACATAATCAAGTGCATCGGCGGGAAACACAGTCGCATCAAATTCATCAAAAATTTCGGCGAAGCGTCTCACTTTTGTTTGGAGTCCGCGGTTAATCGTAGAGATTTCATCGACACGTTGGACAGCCTCAAAGAGTGTAATATCTTCCGTAGCAGCAAAATCCATGAGTCGTTCAAGGGTTGTTGCACCGATACCACGACTCGGCACATTGATAACACGGCGGACACTCATAGAGTCGTTGGGGTTGCACATGACACGGAGGTAGGCAAGGAGGTCTTTGATCTCCATCCGATCATAGAAACCGACACCTCCGACAATCTGATACGGAATATTTGCGGCTCGGAACGCCTCTTCAAAGATTCGGGATTGCGCGTTGGTTCGATAGAAGACAGCAAAATCTTTGTAATTTACGCCTTCGGCATGCCAATCCTCAATTTGTGTGCCGACGTACCCCGCCTCGTCACTCTCATCCATCGCCTCGTAGCAGGTAACCAGTTCGCCCTCGTCCTGTTCCGTCCAAAGTTTTTTCGGTTTTCGCGCTTTATTGTTTTGTACAACGCTCCACGCCGCGTCCAGTATATTTTGCGTAGAACGGTAATTCTGTTCTAAACGCAGGACGCGGGCATTCGGATAATCTTTCTCAAAATCGAGGATGTTCCTGATATCTGCACCGCGAAAAGCGTAAATGGATTGGTCATCGTCTCCGACGACGCAGACATTTTGTTTTTCATCGGCTAACAAGTGTACTAACTCATACTGACATCGATTTGTATCCTGGTACTCATCAACGAGAATATATTCAAACTTACCCTGATAGTATTCGCGGACCTCGGTATTTTTACGCAAAAGCTCCACCGTGAAAAGGAGTAGATCATCAAAATCAAGCGAGTTGTTTAAACGCAAGGCATCTTGATAAAGCGGATAGACTTCCGCAACAACCCTCTCAAAATAGCCGTCAGCGATTATCTCGTATTTCTGCGGCGAAATGGATTCGTTTTTGGCATGACTAATAAGACTGAGGATCGCGCGCGGGTTGTAATCCTTATCACTATAGTTCAGTTGTCGGAGGACATCTTTGATAAGCGTAGCCTGTTCGCCTGTATCGAAGATCGTAAAATCACGGGTGTAAACATGTTTTTTGGATACGGACACACCTTCAGACGCTGCACGCGTGCCTAATTTTTCAATATCTCGGCGGAGGATACGTGCGCAGGTCGAATGGAAGGTTGACACCCAGAGCTCTCGGCTAACGCCGCCTTCCACGAGTGTATCCAACCGTTCCTTCATTTCGTTTGCCGCCTTGTTCGTAAAAGTTACAGCGAGGATCCGAAAAGGTGAGACATCGTGGTGTTTGATGAGATAGGCGATGCGGTGTGTGATGACACGCGTCTTGCCGCTGCCCGCACCGGATAAGATAAGAAGCGGTCCATTGACGTGCTGGACTGCTTCGCGTTGGACATCATTTAAGGATCTTAACAGTTTATCGGTCAAGGTCTGCCCCTTGTTTCGTGGTATTTAAAGCAGTAGGCACACACCGGTATGCTATAAAAGACTTGCAAGCAGCCGGTTTAGTGCTTCCAATTTCATGCTATAAAGTATACACGATTCAGAATTAATTTTGCAAGGGGAAATTTCAGATTCCAGAGGGATTTCGTTTTTATCAGGGTTTGAAAACAGGGAGCAAGGAAAATGGAGGGGTAGGGTGCCGCTACTTTAAAGACAGCGGCACCTACAAGCGAGAACGCAGGATCATTCTGGTGGTGCATCATTCTCTTGCTGCGATGGTTTTCGGTTTATCAAGCGTCCTACCTATTTGGCAGTCTCCTGCTCCTCGGTTTCAGGTTGCAGCGGTTCTTCGACTTCACGTTGGATAAGCGGGACCCGTGGCGTTCCAGCTTCGATTGCCTTAATGTGCGCACGTGCCATGGGGGCGCGGTTCAGCTCATCTGCTCTTTTCAAAACGACTAATGCCTTATCGTATTCCCCGACTCTCTGATAACTTATGCCTAAATAATAAAGCGTCGTATCTGGCTCAAGCTGATTGGCTCTTTCCATGTATTCAATCGCTTCTTCTGGCGAATCACGTGCAAGTATGGCACCTAACTCAGTCAACACGGGGACAGAATCAGGATTCATTTCTAACAATCTACGGAATCCTGTTACCCTATCCACTTCAAGCTCCTGGGTTTTTGTAAAAATGTAAAGTGCTTCAAAATTGTCTGGATCCTCATTGAGAGCTTTGGCTGCATATTCACGAACGAATTCGTCATATCCACCCCGCATTCTGAGATATCTTGCAGCACTCAGGTTATCCATTCCTTCAACGAGAATTGAAACCTCTTTTTGTCGGTAGAGTTCATCCGCCTCATAGGGAGTTAATTCGCCTCGCCTTCTCCGCATGTGTAGTTCTCCGCTAACCTGATCTATTCTGTCAAGTTTCCCTTCTGGAATATCAGGTTTTATTGGTGGAGAGGCATGATGATTATGTTTTTCAAAGTTGTTCTCCTGAGCCAGCGGTTTTCCATCAACCGGCGTGGGCACTTTATAAGTATCCTCCGGATTTGCGGGTAGCGTATGTGTTAGCGATTTATAGACCCCGCCGATGGCGATAAGACAACAGGTAATAAGGAGTGCAATGAAGAGAGGATTGCGAAGCGATGGGTGTAACATTAAAAGACGACCTCTACTTGCGATCACAGACATAGCACTCCGCTGGAGTGCAAGAGTTTCAATACACTGGTTTCTATAGACATAGCACTCCGCTGGAGTGCTGGATATTCCGTTACCTATAGAAAACTTAACCTACTGCATTGTAATACCATTTCTGAAAGCAAATGTAGCATGTACAACTTTTCTGAAAGGGGCCACGGTGGAAACCCAAACTAACAGTTGATGCTACATGCACATTGAAAGATATTCAATTAAAAATGATATAAGTAAACAGGCAGTGCTTAGAAGTCGGGATTTGGAGATCCCTCCTACAGAAGAACTATGGTGAATTATAGAAATAAGTTTGCCTCGCAGTGAGAGTTATCAATAACCCAGTCCCTTCTCAAAGTCCCCCTGATAAGGGGGATTTAGGGGGTTGACTTTGTATTGGAAGTGTATAAGTAATTCTAAAATCTACCATAAATGATCCTAACTTTTGATAAGGAATTAAGCTTGATTCCTGAAGGATCGTCAGAAGCAAGACCTGGCATCTCGCTGCTAAAGATTTCTCCTGGATCACTTCGTGGTATTAATGATATACGCTATTCATGGATTCGTCAAATCTATATGAGACATGGGAACTATTACTGTTTGAGAGCGGATATCCAACCCTATGATAGATTGAAGTGTAAGTGCCACCTAAATGAGATATTCCTTCAAGAACTGCCCAGTGAAAGAGGCTTTGACTTTCGCAATATCTTCAGGCGTGCCGTGCGCTAAAATCTCTCCGCCTTTGTGTCCGCCCTCAGGACCGAGGTCGATGACATAATCAGCAGTTTTGATGACATCCAGATGATGCTCAATCACCAGCACCGTATGCCCGCTATCGACGAGGCGATTGAGGCTATCCAAAAGTTTCTGCACATCCGCAATGTGAAGCCCTGTGGTCGGTTCGTCTAAGATATAGAGATTGTGCTTACCGCGCTTGAGTTTGCCGAGTTCGTTTGCCAATTTTACTCGCTGCGCTTCGCCACCGGAAAGGATTGTCGCAGGATGCCCGATCTGAAGGTATCCCATACCGAGCTGGTTCAAGACACTCAATTTATGGTTAATCAACCGTTGATCGGCGAAAAAATCAACGCCTTCCTCAATTGACATATCAAGAATCTCGGAGATATTCCTGCCGTTATAAGTAACGTCAAGCGTGTCTTCATTATAGCGCGCGCCCTTACAAGTCGGACAAACGACCTCAACATCCGGCATAAAGTGAAGCTGCGTGGTAATTCTGCCATCACCGTGACATTCTTCACACCGTCCGCCTTTAACATTGAAACTGAATCGTGAGGCGGTGTACCCTCTTGAAACCGAAAGTGGGGCACTTGCGAAGAGCTTGCGGATATTATCGTAGAAGCCGATATAGGTGGCAGGGTTGGAACGCGAGGAACGTCCGATCGGTGATTGATCAATGCTAATGACATCGCTGATGTGTTCGTGTCCTTCAAGTCCATCGTGCGCGCCATAGAGCGTCCGGCTGTCGTGGTAGATAGAGTGCAACCTTTTATAGAGAATCTCGTTGACGAGGGTACTCTTACCAGAACCGGAAGCTCCGGTAATGCAGATAAACATGCCGATCGGAATATCAACGTCAATGTCTTTCAGATTGTTTTCTCTGCCACCGGTGATGCTCAAGAATTTACCGTTCAAGCTGCGCCGTTCCTCTGGCAACGGGATTTCTTGCCTTCCACTCAAATAGAGCCCCGTCAAAGACTCGGGGCAATCAAGTATCTTTTTCAGTTTACCTTGAACAACGACATGCCCGCCGTGGATACCCGGTCCCGGTCCGAGCTCGATGATATGATCAGCCGCGCGAATTGTGGTTTCATCGTGTTCAACCACAATCACGGTGTTGCCGATGTCCCGCAATTTGTGCAGCGTCTCTATCATCTTAGTGTTGTCCTTCGGATGCAAACCGATACTCGGTTCATCAAGGACATAGAGCATACCCATCAACCCAGAGCCGATCTGTGTAGAGAGTCGGATACGCTGCGATTCGCCACCAGAGAGTGTCGCAGAACGACGATTGAGGTTTAGGTAATCGAGTCCAATGCCGAGGAGGAGGCTAATCCGCGTTACAAGTTCGTTGATAACGCGATTTCCTGCTTCTCGCTGCTTTTCTGGAATATCTTTGATACTTGACAGAAAATCTCTCAATTCTTCAAAATGTAATTCACCGACTTCGTGTATGGTTTGACCCTCAATAGTGACAAGGAGCCGCTGTCGTTTGAGTTTAGCACCGTTACAATCCGGACAGGTGCGTTCTACCATCACTTTTCGGAGATATTCCTCCATGCCGGAGTGCGCCTCCCCCTGTTTTCGGTAACGACGATAGTGTCTGTCAATACGGGTAATGATGCCATCAAAACGGATTTTCCTACCGAGGTGGCGTTTTTCAACAGGGCGTGCGCCTTCTGGCTGTTTGATCGGGAACTCTTCGCCGTGTGTGCCGTGATAAAGGATGTCAATAACATTTTCTGGCAAATCAGCAAAAGGCGTGTCCAAGTCAAATCCGTAGTGTGCCGCGAGGCTGTACATTGTCCTGCCGTCCCATCTATCCGGATCGTAGTTGAAGGCTTGATGGACGAACGCGCCTCCAGCGATGCTCCGCGTCTTATCGGGAACGAGTAGATTCGGATGTACCTGTAGATAGGTCCCGAGTCCGGAACAGGTTACACACGCACCGTTCGGTTCGTTAAAGGTGAAGTGATGCGGTCCGAGTTCAGCCATGATAACCCCATGTTTCGGGCATCCGAACCCATCTAACTGTTCTATCGCATCCGCCTCAGTATCTTCTGGAAATTGGACATCAAAACGCATGAAGCCTTCACCGACGAGCATCGCATGCTCAAGTGAGGCGAGAACTTGCTTGTCTATATCTTTCTTTACATAGAATTTGTCAACAATGACTTGTAAATCGTATTCCTGATCTGGATCGAGTTCAATTTCTTCGCTGATGTCGTGTTCAATACCGTCAATTTTAACGTGTCTGCATCCCTTCGTACGAATGTCGTCAAAGAGGTAGTCGTAATCTTCACCGTATATTTTGAAGACCGGGGCATGGATCTCGACCTCGGTGTCTTCTGGCAATGAAAGCATCCGTTCCAAGATGTGATGATGCGATCGGATTGGAATCTCAACTTCACAGTACGGACAATGCGAGGCACCGATTGTCGCAAAGAGCATACGGAGATAGTCCTGCAAATCGGTCATTGTGCCGACGGTGGAACGAGGGTTCATTGTGATTGTTTTCTGCTCAATAGAGACAACAGGAGACAATCCATCTATGAAATCAACATCCGGCTTTTTGAGTTGCGTGATAAAGCGTTTGGCGTAGGTAGACATCGACTCCAAAAATCGGCGCTGCCCCTCAGCATAAACGGTATCAAATGCCAATGAAGACTTACCAGAACCGCTGATCCCAGTAACGACGACAAGTTGATCTCGTGGAATTTCAACTTCAATATTTTGTAGATTATTTTCTCGCGCACCTTTAACGGCGACAGTCTGTCTCATACATGCCTCCTACAGTGGATTTTAAGAATTTAATAGAGTAACGTGGATGATTTATTTTAGATTTATTCAAGGGGACCTTCAATTAGTAAAACCTATAATTAATTGAGGGTGGTTCATAAATAAAGTTGAGTCGTGTCAGGATAATGGGTATCCTTTAATGAAAAGCAACCCATTGAAGGAGTTTCCCATGTATTATCCTGACATGAAAGATTATATC
>JAGFCB010000174.1 GCA_022394775.1 Candidatus Poribacteria bacterium | reverse complement strand
AGATGTCGCCCCTACGGGGCTGAAGAGGGTTTTTGGATATACACGATTAGCGTGTAAAATCCGGTGCGGTTCGGGAAATGGGACACAAAGATGACGATTAACGGAATTTTCTTTGACTTATACGGGACACTCTTGGTATATGGAAATATGGATGCGGCATGGTCTGATTGGTTAAACGCGTTTTATGGACGACTCAAATCGCACGGGTTGACATGTTCAATCGAATCGTTTGCGAAAAGCTGCGATCGGTTTTTCGGCAAAAGTGAACCGACTCCGCGCCAACACAATATGACGGTGTTTGAACAACGGATCCAAAACCTCTGCGCGGATTTAAAACTGAATCTAACTGCTGAAGATATAACAGAGATCGCAAACAAAATTGCGAGTGCTTGGCAGAAACATATACCGCTTGATGCTGAGGCACGACACGTGCTGCAAACACTCCATCGCTCCAAAAAACTCGCTCTCATTTCCAATTTCGATCATCCGCCACATGTGCGTTCTGTTCTCAGCGAACTCGGTCTGACGCAGTTTTTCGATTCGGTTGTTATCTCGGCTGAGGTGGGTGTCAAGAAACCGGATCCACGGATATTTGACTCGGCTCTCGAACAGACTGGCATGCAGCCTGCAGAGGTCGTTTATGTCGGAGATACGGAAGATGATACGGAAGCGGCGCGCGCTGCGGGTATTGCTCCGATATTGATACAACGGGAAAATGAGGGCAACGCATTTGATTTCAGTGTCAATAAAGACAACTCAGCGGAAAAAGAAGTTACGCTTGATGTCAAAACGATAACTAAACTATCTGAACTTACGACACAGTTTGTTTAATCTCGCGCCCGCTAATAGCCATAACGAAAGGAGCTCCTACACATGACAGGTGAAGAAAAATTTCAGGTAGACCTTGAAGGGTATCTCGTGATAAAGAACGTCTTGACTGACGACGAAGTTGCTGAGATGAACGAGATTATTGACAACGGAGACCGCCAAGGACCGCCGAGTCTCTGGGGTGAACCGTTCAAACGGCTTATTGATCACCCGAAAATTCTGCCGTATCTCATTGAACTGTTGGGTCCGCACGTCCGGCTCGATCACGATTACTCTCTCTTTATGCAGAAAGGTCAAGGTCGCGGCGGATTGCACGGCGGTGAGGACGGTGGACGCGCCGGTGGACACGTCGGCGATCACTGGTATAAATACCGAGACGGACACATACGAAACGGACTCTCCGTGATGACATACAATCTGGCGGATGCACCGGCAGGTGCGGGCGGGTTTGCGTGTATCCCGGCGAGCCATAAGAGTAACTTTGCGCCGGAAATCCCGTCAGAGGTGCGCCGATTTGAACGTCCTGCACACTATGTCGTCCAACCCCCCGTTGAAGCGGGGGATGTGCTGTTCTTTACGGAAGCACTCATTCACGGGACGATGCCGTGGACAGCGGATCATGAACGCCGTTCGTTGCTCTATAAATACAGTCCGGGGCATTCCGCGTGGTCACAGAATTATTACGACATCAGTAAATACGATGGATTGACGGAACAACAGGAACGGATGTTGATGCCGCCTTCTATCGGTAGACGCCCGCGCGTCATTGACCCAGATTGAAGGTTTTGTTTCTTAATTGGTAAGTCCGGTTACAACCGTGCCGATTCGTAGCAACATGAGCTCGGTAAAAATCTTTGTACCGCAAACTGTTAGTTTGCAGGCAACACGACACAAACTAACAGTTTGTGCTACAGCAGCCAACACTTTTCGGTAAAATCTTTGTACCGCAAACTGTTAGTTTGCAGGGAATACGACACAAACTAACAGTTTGTGCTACAGCAACCAATACTTTATAGAATAGATATTTACAAATGAGCCATTTTGACTACAAACCTTTCTATCGCCGTAACCTACCACATATACAGCCATCAGGCGCAACTTTCTTTGTCACATTCCACCTGGCGGGTTCACTACCACGACGTATATTGGTGGAGCAATGGAAAAGGGAAAAATCAAGCCTTCTCAAATTGCAAAATGACTCCAGCTTCATGGCATCTAAAGGAGTAGCACTTAGGCAAAAACCAGAACACCATGAATGGAAACGGCAATGGTTTCAAAAATTTGAGAAAACACTCGATAATGCTCAAAATGGACCTTTATGGCTCAAAGATGAGCGGATTGCTAAAGAGGTAGCGAAGAGCTTACATTATCGAGATGGGAAAGTGTATCGCTTAGAAGCCTATTGCATCATGGCGAATCATGTTCATATCGTGTTTGCCCCACTTCCAATAGAACCCATTGGAACAAATACCGTTGATACGCAGGATAATACGGCACAAACTAACAGTTTGTGCTACAACACACTTTCCTCCATTATGCAATCACTCAAGGGATATACAGCGTGGAAAGCCAATCGTTTTTTAGGACGTAGCGGAGCGTTTTGGCATCATGAAAGCTATGACCATGCTGTTCGGAGCCCAAGCGAATGGCAACGAATTATAACCTATGTTCTCAATAATCCTGTAAAGGCAGGTTTAGTGGACGAGTGGACAAAGTGGCAATGGAGTTACTACCCACAAGGATTTTCACCGTAATATAAACTGTTACTATGTGCTACTTGTTTTTCAGATGTTTAAATTTGAACTCACATTAGTAGAAAAACCATGTTATACCAAAACTGAAAGGAACTGCGACCATGACAAGTGAAGAGAAATTTCAGGTAGATCTCGAAGGGTATCTCATTATAAAGAATGTTCTGAGCGAGGCTGAAGTCGCTGAGATGAATGACATCATTGATAACAGCGAACGTCAGGGACCGCCGAGTCTCTGGGGTGAGCCGTTTAAACGGTTGATTGACCATCCGAAAATCCTCCCGTATCTTATTGATCTACTGGGTCCGCACGTCCGACTCGACCACGACTATGCGATCTTTATGGATGAAGGACAGAAAGGTGGTAGACTGCACGGTGGTGAAGATGGTGGCGGTCCCGGTGGCTCTGAAGGCGATCACTGGTACAAATATCGTGATGGTATCATGCGCAACGGCTTATGTGTGATGACATATAATCTGGCGGACGCACCCGAAGGTGCGGGTGGATTCGCCTGTATTCCGGGAAGCCATAAGAGCAATTTCTTGCGTGAGATTCCGCGAGACGTACGTGCATTTGAACGTCCGACACATTACGTTGTGCAACCGCCTGTTGAAGCCGGAGATGTGTTATTCTTCACCGAGGCACTCGTTCACGGGACAATGCCGTGGACAGCAAACCATCGACGGCGTGCACTGCTCTATAAATACAGTCCGGGACACTCCGCATGGGCAGGGCATTATTACGATATCAGCAAATACGGCGAGTTGACAGAACAACAGAAACGGATGTTGCTGCCGCCTTCTATCGGTAGTCGTCCGCGTGTCGTAGATGCGGATTAGAAGTATCGCGAGCGCAGCTCGCTCCTACGAGAGAAATCGGATACATATCGCGAGTAAAACTCGCTCCTACGAGAGAGATGGTGTGAAAATCACGTGCATGGGAAACACCGAAGCAAAACTCTACCGGGCCTGGGGATAGAGAAAGAAGGAATGTGTAAATGCTGAAGGTTCAACTCACTGGAAATCAGAGCGATTTTCTCAAAATCGTCGTCGCAGCGGTAGGACGTGGTGATCTTGAAACCGTTCGCCGACTGCTGGATGACACTCCGGCTTGGATTCACACCGTCGGTTCACACGGTCGGACGATGTTGTGGGAAGCGGCGTATCGCGGGAAGTTGGAAATGATCGAATTCCTCCTCGAACGCGGTGCGGATATAAATCTGCCGGGTTGTTATCATATCGAGCATCGGGTCGAGATAACGCCCTATTGTGTCGCGCGGTATCAAGGACGTGACAATGCCGCTGAGCTTCTACTTCAGCACGGCGCGACTATTGACATCCATACCGCTGCCTATCTCGGAGATTACGATACTGTTCTTTCGCATCTTAATAACAATCCAAGCCTCGTCAACAAGGGATACCTGCAAGCGGTGATGCTACCGGCAGGGAAACCGCATAGCTTTGAGCACCGAGAAGCAGAATGGGCAACCCCGCTCTGCTATGCCATCGTCGGTGGAAATCTCAAGATTGTCGAACGCCTCATCTCGCGAGGTGCGACAATCAAACCTCACAGCGAACGTTTCCTTGACTACGCTATGGCATACAATCGGGTGGAGATCGTTAAGGCGTTGCTCGAAAACGGCGCGGATCCGAGCGAGGCACCGCGCATTTTGGACGATAATTCCGAAATGAGTCAGCTGCTCAAAAGCCACGGGGCACCACCGAAGGACATAAACGACCCGGGCGATATGGGGTGGCCCATGCTTGTTTACGTCTGTCGCGGCGATAATGGGGAGCATCCAGACGAAATCCGAAGACTATTAGCACTCGGTGCCGATATTGATGTTCGGAACTATAAAGGGAAAACGGGATTACATTGTGCAGCGAAGGCGGGTTTTCTTACCGTCATTAATCTACTCATCGAAAAGGGTGCCACGATTGACGCGCCCGATAACAACGGCGAGACACCACTTTTTGAGGCAATCCGATCAACAATAAAGGACGGTGAGAAACAGCGTGCTGCTATAGAAGCTCTCCTCGTTAAAGGCGCGAATCCGAACGTTAAGAACGGAAAAGAACGGACTCCGTTGCAAATCGCACAACGGATGCGACGCGCGGATGCTGGAAAGATTGTTGCGTTGTTGCGAAGGTATGATGCCGTTTAGGACATAGATTGGGTTAGGCTGAAAGTGAAACCAACGTTATGCTACAAGTCGTCCGGTTTGTAGTAGAACGATTCATCGCCTGTTTTTGCGCACCTCTACCAAGATGCATTACACACACAAAAAACTCACGCAAGACTTCACCAATCTCGGTATCGAAAAAGGGGATACCCTCTTTATCCATTCGTCTTTCAAGAGTCTGGGACCTGTTGATGGTGGGGCAGGCACGGTCATCGCTGCGTTAGAAGAAGCCGTCGGTCAGGACGGACTGATTCTGATGCCGACCTTCAGCCTTTTACCGAGTCGTGAAGCACGCGTCGCGTCGTGGGATGTTCCAACAACGCCTTCGACAGTCGGATGGCTAACAGAGTTCTTTCGGCAGATGCCCGGCACCTACCGTTCTGACCACTATTCGCACGCTGTTGCTGCACGCGGAAAAAACGCAGAAGCGTTTGTGGCAGATCACCTCCGACGCGAAGGTTATCAATCGCCGTGGGACCTCCATCCGTGGGGCAAGACTTACGGCACACATTCACCGATGTTTCGTGCATACAAATCCGACGCCAAACTTCTCATGATCGGTGTCGATTACAACACTTCGACCTATATCCATCTCGTTGAGGTTATCCATTGGAACAAACGTCTTACAGCCGATCCGCAGGCAACGTTTATCGGATTGAACCGTCTAAAACTCGGCGCGTTTTGGGAAGCACTCGGTCAGTTGAGACAAGAGAAAGTAGGAGACTCGGACTGTCGGTTGTTCCACATCAAAACCTATGTGGACACGCTTCTGGCAGAAATAGAATGTAACCTTGATCCATATCTCAGATAATGGACACCACATTCGCGATGCCCATGCTGTGTTCCTTTGGTTGTGCGCGGTGCTTGCTACCAACTTGGGCCCCGTGAGGTAAACGATTTAGGCGTTCTTAAGTACCCACCTTTTATCGCACCCCAACTTGTGGGTAACTTGTCCGCTGGCTCGACAGCAAAAACCTGATCCATTGCCTTTTGGATTTCGCCTTCATCAAGCGCAACGCTCCAGATAGCAACTTCATCGATGCTTCCGATGTAATGCTCACGATTTCCTTCGCTGTTCCGTCCAATTGACACCGGGACATCGTTCGTATCAATCTTACCCTTGGCATCCACTTCCACTTTGACTTCACCATCATAGTAGAGTTTCATCTTGCTCCCATCATAAGTGGCTGCGAGATGTGTCCATTCGTCCGGGGGTAACTGCGGACTCGGTCCGTTGCCACACCGTTTTTCTGTGCCTTTATCAACAGAGATAATGAAACCTACCTTTCCATTAGACCCGCCTTGTTCGTAGAACCCATAGACCATCCACGGGGCGGTATCACCTGCCCATGTCTTCACAATAATACGGAACCATTCATTCGTGAACTGTGTTGGATACACCCAACACATCAAGGTGATTTCATCGGTGATATCCAAAGAGTCGGCATCTGGCACTTCCACCCAACCGCCTGCGTCCCCGCTAAGTTCGATGCCATCGCCAATTTTACCCTTGACCCGCTTGGCTTTGTGGAGGGTCCCATCGTTTTTGTGTTTAGACTTATCCTTGGCTGTATCGCCTTTCGCTTCATCAAAAGAGAGATAGAGTACCAATTCGTCTTCCCGTACAGCCTCACCAACCGTTTCGAGGAGAATGACACAAGTGAGTGCTAACAGAATTATCGTTAAAATCTTCACAAAATTTACCTCCTGTTCAGGCTTAACTTACTATGCAAATTCAGATAGTTACTGCACCAGGCAGTTTTCTTTAGGTAAGATCTCCATTTTAGCACGCTTTTTATATTTACTCAAGTAGCCACCTTTTTATACACATAGCACTCCGGAATCAACGGTATGAATGCCCTATGGCATTCCCCGGGAGTGCAAGAGGTCGGATATACTGTTTCTATAGATATATCACCCCTCTGGGGTGGGGAAAGAGGTTGAAAACCTCATCGAAACGTTCAAAATCTGTTAGTAGCAACTTGGGTTATATTTGGGCAAATTTGACAGAAGTCTTCAGTGAACAGTTTCAGTTTACTGCTGATAGCCATTATTCGCTCACAAACCCTGATTCACCTGTTCGCTCTTGGTGCGTCGCCATTACCTCAATATCAAATCCCTCTTGGCGAATGCGCTGATTGAAATAGAGAAGTGTGCAACCGATCACCCAGATCGGCAGCGTGAACGTCCCAACGCTTAAGTTGATAAAATACATCAGTATATAAGAAAGCGGAAACTCGGCGCGCTTTATCGGAAAATGTTCCCAAACTACCACCCATCGAATCGTTTCATTCATAAGCTCCCCGATTTCAACAAATCCTGCTAACGTTAGCAAGGATCCGAAAGCAATGCGAAACACAAAATCAATAGCGGAAGAAAGCAGGAAAATCGCGCCCATCGTGCCTATGACCTGCCACCATGTGCCCCCAATCAAGTCACGTCTACGCCTCAGTCCAATCCATATTGATTTGTCTTCCACTAAAATAGCAGCAGCGAAGAAACACCAATAAGTCAGAAAACAAATTATGACACCCCCCATAACCAATAAAGCAACCAAACCAAAGATAATCGTTAAGGATTCAGAAGATCCAACAACATTGAGAATTCCGCCGAACGGCAAAAGTAAGAGAAAAGTGAAAAGCGTTGCCAGCACCGCGTATATAAGCGAACCAACGAAACACCGAAAAAATTGCCGTCCCGCACGTCCGAGGACAGCACCCGTTCTAACAGTTTTTTCCAAGTAAGCCTGTGCACTGGCAAACACAAGTCCACTTACCACGAAAAGAGAGACACCAAAAATAGCAACGATAGTGGGGGTCCAGAGTCTTATTATCTCTGCCCGTCCCTTCGAATCATCAAAGAAACAGATTGATACCGCGATGCCCATCGCGATGAAATAACCAGATGCTATCCGAAGAAACGACCAGAAATGCGTACGATAGAGGTAGAACGTCGTATCCAGAAGTTCACCAAACCGCATCGCGTGCAGTTTAGGCAAATCATTCATTATATCGGGTTGCGAATCTTGCTCCGCAATGCCCCTCGCTTGCAAGTCATCAAATTGTTTTGGCATCACTGTCTACCTCTTGGCGCGTCGCCATTACCTCAATATCAAATCCCTCTTTCCGAATACGTTGATCGAAATAGAGGCGCGTAAAACCGATCACCCAAATCGGCATCGTGAAGGTATCAATCCCTAAGTTAATCAGGTACATCAGCGCGTAAGAGAGCCGTAACTCAGACAGTTTTGTCGGAAGCTCCCAGAGTACCATCCATTGTACAGTTTCCCTAAAGTTGCCTACACCTTCAAGCCCAATAAGAACAAGTAGAAACGCAAAAACAGTGCGGAGTATAAAACCGATAGCGACAGAGAGCAGGAAAATCGCGATGACCGTCCCAATGACGCGCCACCATCTGCCTTTGCCTCTGATTAACTCACGACCTCGCTTGAATCCAACGCCCATGGATGTCCGTTCCAGCCACATAGCGCAAGCAAAGAAACTCCAATAAGTTATGAAGAAACCGACGATGCCAACCGTTGGAAGTGTCGTAAACACTCTGAGAATGAGATTGAGTGCTACTGCTACGCCATCTGTTCCGATAGCACTCTGGACATAAAGTAACGCCAAAAACCCAATGATAAAAAGTAGGAGAACTAAACAGAAAAACGTGATGACTCCGAATAAAAATGAACCGACGAAATATGACAAAAATCGTTGCTTCCCCTGATTTAGCACGTCCCTCACGCTGATTGTATTCCCCAAACAGACCTGTGCACCCGCCAAAACAAGCCGACTCACCAGAAAAAGAAAGATCCCAAAGACAGCAATGACGGTAGGTACCCAGATCGCCACCATCGCGCCACGTCCGGCTGCGTCGTCAAGGAAAGCAATCGAAATCGCTATGGTCATCGCCATAAAGTAACCGGAAGCGATGCCAAAGAATGACCAGAAATGCGTACGATAGAGGCTGAACGTCGTATCCAGAAGTTCACCAAGTCCCAACGCACGTAGTGTCGGTGGACCATTATTCGCTTGTGAAGGATCGTTTTTCTCTGACACGGCTATTTCCTTAACTGCTTCAGGAGGTCTCTGATGTTTTAAGCGAGTAGACTTCCTCTAAAAATTTATCGTAACTGATAGAACCCCTACCGCCCATCTTTTCGACGATAGGGCTGGCGATAGTGCGTGCGAGTTCCGAACGACGGGATTTCGGGAGCATCCCGCGCCGTCCAAGATATTCACGGATCACCCGCAACTCGGTCTCTGTGACCAGTTCAGGTCGGATCCAAGCTGAATAGGTAAATGTTTCCTGTGGTGGAATATAAACAGCGGGCACCCCTTTTGAATGCGTACCGGTAAGTCCCCGGTCTGTAGGTGCGGTTTTCACGACCAGCGTCCCCGCAGCCAAGTCCCCTAACCGTCGCCAATCCTTATTGATGAGCATAGCGAGCAGCCCTGCACCGTAGAAAAAAGGTAGAAAATCGACAAGCCGTACCAGATTACGGATCGCTGAGTCTGCGAAACCGATGGGGTAGCCGCCTTCCTTAATGACGCGTAAACCGAGGGCGCGTTTTCCGAGAGATTGCCCGTTCGTGGTAACCTCAGACACCATGTAATAGCCCCAGAAGAGCGCGAAGACGATAACGCCCCCAAACGCACCGAGCCAATTCCCAAGCGTATCCCCAAGTTCCCTTATGAAATTTCGGTTGACATAATACCCGATAAGGGCAATTAGCGCGAGCAGTCCGGTATCAATCAGTGCCGCATAGAAACGCGATCCGATACCTGCTTTCTGAAAACTAAGATCAATCTGTTCCGGCGTCTCTATGGACAATTGTTCATTCATTTTGAAGGTGTTGCTCCCTTTCGATGTGAAAAGACTTGATTTTTGAGATAAAATAGAGTTTAATTATGTAAGCTGGACTTACGCGGCTCCATTTGCTGGCGAGGTTTTAAACCTCGCCAGCGGCGTGCGGGTCGTAGGTCCTCATCAGCAAATTGCGTAAGTTCTAATAAAGAAAGTTCACATTCCGATTATAGCACAACGCATGTGTTATAGCAAAATCCACGAATCAGGGTAACTGATAACTGAAAACTATTTCCCGTCATGACAATTACAGAATTTATTTCCAAAAAACAAGAGACTTGGAACGAACTTGAGATCCTGCTAAACCGTCCGCGCAACTCGAATGCAGCACAACTCAATCGGCTTGGGTATTTGTACCGGCGCGTCACATCTGATTTAGCGATAGCACGCCGCGATTTCCCGCAGGACCGGTGTGTTCCATATCTCAACGAACTCGCATCACGTGCACACACTACGGTTTATCAGACTTCTCCTTTCAAGCGCGGCACCCTCCGGCAATTCCTTCATTACGGTTTTCCGACAGTCTTCCGAGAAAACCTCAGTTTTATCGGTGCATCGTTCCTGATGTTCGTCCTCGCATTTGGGGCAGCGTATTGGATCGCTTTGACGACCCCTGAATTCGCGGAAAAAATAGTCCCCGAACATTTTGTATCCCACATCAAAGAATTGGAAGACGGTGCGTGGAACGATACATCCGCGGAGCGGCGCAATCTATTCGCATCTTTTGTGATGACGAACAACATTCAGGTCGCATTTTATGCCTTCGCGTGGGGCATCATGTTCATGGTAGGCACTGCCTATATTTTGGTCATCAACGGTATTCTCATCGGCGGGGTTGCCGGGTTATGCGACGTTAATGGGGTCGCAATGGCACTCTGGTCATTTGTGTCACCGCACGGTTATATTGAACTCACAACGATCTTCATTGCGGGTGGTGCCGGATTAAAGTTGGGGTATTCACTCATCGCACCGTCACATTTTACACGGAAACGTGCTTTGACGGACGCTGCCGGTGTCGCCATCCGCTTGCTGGGTGGATGCGTTTTCCTGCTCATCATCGCCGGAACCATTGAAGGGTTTGTGTCGCCTTCCGGTCTGCCAGATACTGTCAAGATCGGGTTCGGTGCTTTGACAGGGATCTTACTGTTTACCTACCTTTTCGCTATGAAAGCCCCTAACGTGGATACCTCGCCGTCATCGCGTGCGTAAATCCTTTCCGCAAACACCCCGATTCAAATCCTTGATTTCGCCTTCAGCTCCAAGTATTTATTCACCACTGCCATCGTCAACTGATGCGCCGGGACATCAATTGTGATAACCCCCTGCCGCCGCAGAATCTCTAACGTCGCGTGCTTCTCCTGTAGCAACCGTTCAGCAATCGCCTTTTGATAAACCGATTTAGAGTCTTTAGTGTTTTGTTCCGCTAACGCAACGATGCCAGAATCTGTCAAAGTCACGCAGACAACGAGGTGATGTCTGGAAAGCTGCGTTACGTACGTGGCAATCCCTTCAGCGGAATCGTTGTCCAAGATGTCAGTAAAAAGGATAATAAGCGCGCGCTTCCGCTGTTTTGCTGCGAGATATTTGAACGCTTCTTCAAAATCGGGTTCAACTGAATGAACAGGAAGCGCGTAGATGGTTTCTAACATCGTAAGAAACTGCTTTTTACCCGCCTTCGGGGCAAGGTATTGGTGGACACTATCCGCAAAAGCAATCAACCCCACCTTATCGCCTTTAAGCGTTGAGACATAAGCCGTCATCAAAGTGGTATTGACGGCATAATCCAATTTGAGCATCGCCTTTTGAGACGTTGATGATGTAGGCGACAGCGCGGACGCATCCATAAGGATCGGCGATGCCATGAGTCTACCGGTATCCAGCAGAATCATAACATCCTGGCTCCGTTCCGTCTCAAACTCTCGCACAATCGGTTTACGTTGACGGGCAGTGGCGTTCCAATCGATACGTCGGAAATCGTCGTCGGGTGAGTATTCGCGAAGCCGCTCCATCTCTGTACCTTCCCCGAACTGTCGAGAAATTTTCAGTCCGATCTGATGGAGCATCCCACGTTTCACTAAGAGTTCATACTGCTGAATCGCTTGTAGGTTCGGATAGACCTTTATCTCCATCGCCGCGGGGACGCGTCGCCGCCGAACGATCAGTCCTAAAACACCGGAACACTGGAGATGAATATCTACGAACTGATAAATGCCACGCCGCAGGGGTGTGAGACGATACACGACATCGAAATGTTGCATCGGTGGAACCGAACAGTCGTGAAGCACCTGTTCATACAAAAATTCGTCAGGAAAATCGTCTTTAATCCGCAGTCGCAACCGATGGCGAGAACGATTGATAACTTTCAGTGTTACAACATTCGCCACACCCAACGAGAATTTGGAACTCATCTCGCGATGTATCTCGACCCGTTTAAACAGCGGATTTGTAGCGTAATCTATCGCACTCACGCCAAATAGGAGTATCAGATAAGCACCACCGATAAAGAGCAGGTTCGGGGACACGTCGTAAAGCGCGATGGGGATGGCGACGGGAAACAGGAAAATGAGGAGCCGGTTGCTTAAATGCATCTTTCTACCTAACGCGGAATCTCGGCTTCTGCGAGTAACCGATCAATCACATCGTCCGGGGTTAACCCCTCAATTTCAGCATCGGGTTTCAACAGAATGCGATGCCGATACACATGGGGTGCTAAGAATTTAACATCGTCAGGCAAAATATAGTCGCGCCCTTGAAGTGCTGCGTAAGTTTTGCTTGCTAATAAAAGTGCGATCGAAGCCCGCGGACTCCCGCCTAAAACCAATTCATTCGAGTTCCGAGATGCCTCAGCTAAACCGACGATATAGTTGAAGATCGTATCCTCAACCGTGACCGCTTGAATCTCCGCCTGACATGCTTGGAGCGAGTCACTGTCAACGACACTCTCAATCCCGACGGCTTCCAAACGCGTGGCGTTAAACCCGTGGTGATAGTTCATCAAAATTTGGGTTTCCACCTCTCGCGCGGGATAATCGACACGTAATTTGAACAGAAACCGGTCGAGTTGTGCTTCAGGGAGCGGGTATGTGCCTTCATACTCAATCGGGTTTTGCGTCGCTAACACCATAAACGGCGGCGACAATTCATAGCGGATCCCGTCAATGCTGACCTGTCGTTCCTCCATACATTCCAAAAGCGCGGATTGGGTCTTCGCAGGTGCTCGGTTGATCTCATCAGCGAGTAGTACATTCGTGAAAACGGGACCCCGCTTGAGATTAAATTGGTTCGTCGTCAAATCATAGACGCTGGTGCCAACGATATCCGACGGCATCAGATCCGGGGTAAACTGGACACGACTGAATACCCCGGAAACCACCATCGCCAGTGTTTTGGCAATCAGCGTTTTCGCTGTCCCCGGAACCCCTTCTAATAACACATGCCCGCCTGAAAATAGGCTGACAACGACAAGCTCAAAAAGTTCTGTCTGTCCGACAATCACCTTCTGCGCTTCCTGCTTCATCTTCTCAAAAACTGTTTGAACGAGATTACTCATATATTAAGGTGCCTTTTCATGACAAGAAGTCGCAAACCTCCCATCAAAGAGGTACAATTTAGGCGGTTTCGCCAGCGGCAACAGCCTGTTTTATGGCTTCAACAGCCGTGTTAACATTCTCTTCCTCAACACTGATTTCGATTTTCAATTTTGAATCAGTTTCCATCGGGTATCTATTGAGGCGATATAACAATCTTGGGTCAACTTCTATTGGGTATCCGTTGACGCGATATAATTCGATATGTGCAGAGCCACGCCCGAACCCGTGACTGACCCTCATGTTCCGAACACCCATATTTCTGAGTGCTTTTTTTACCGCTGCCAACTTGAGCGGAAGAATGATACATTCTATCTTTTTCATGCGATTCTCCTTGTTGAAACCAAGTGGGATCGTGTATTCGTTTACCCTCAACTACGACTTGCAATTATAGTAGATTCCGTAATTACCTTTACAGCAGCGGGGTTACAAACTCTGAAGAAATACCCAAGCAAATACCCCGCAGAGTGCGTTTGTAATCAAATTGATTCACTTAGAAATTCCGACGTGCGGTCAATTTCGTCCCACCGATCTTCGCAATTTCACGATACGCTTCAACACGCTTCGCGACATCAAGCAACCGCGACTCTGATATATGCTCAGACGGTTCCAATTCCGTCATTAATTTTGTGAGTTCACCCGCTTCATCAATAACGCCACGTTGCGCTAATTCTTCCAAAAAGGTGGGTGTATCCAAATTCGGATTAACACGCCAGCGGATACCGAGGTCAGTCTTGAACATGTCGCGAAGATGCCGTAAAATCTCTGGGCGTGTGTTGCCCTTCTGATAGAGTGCCGTCATCGCGTGAACGTATTCAGAACTCAGTCGCCTATTTTTTTCCTCCGCATCCAGCGGTCTACCGAATCGCCGTCCGCGTAAAGCAATAAAAACGAAGAGTGTCAGGCAGATAAACATAGCCGCCAGACCTCCCGGTGTTCGGAACAAAAGTGCCGCAAACGGATTCGGAGGCTTGGTTTCACTTGTGTAGTATCTCCTCACAGCAAGCCCGATCCGCGCCTTATCGGGGAGTGTCGACATCAAATTGTAGAGGAACATCGCGTTGCCACTCTTCAGCAGCCAATATTGACTGAACAGCTTGTCGGAAGCGATGAAGAAGGCGCGTCCTTCCCCGTCACGTAGCGTTACAATTACCGCATCGTTCTCTCTCCCGTAAAGCACAGCGACTTCAGGTTGCGAAGACGCGATCGTGGCATCTGTACCGGTGTAAACTTCGTCAACAGGATGCTGTAGAAAGAGCCGTTCCTCCGGAATTCGTTGTGCGTGCCACAACTTTGTTTTTAACGCTCGTAGTTCCAAGCCAAACGCCGAATAGAGTTGACTTAATGCCTGATTTTCACCCGCCACGATTAAGGTGCCACCCTCGTTGACAAATTTTTTTATATCCTGAACCTCCGTTTCAGTTGGTGCCTCATCGATATCTTGTAAGAACAACGCATCGTACCGATCCAGACGCGCCGGATATGTCGCCGATATTTCTGAGACGCGGAACTTTAACTTGCGTAAGGTCCGATAAAGTATCACCCTATCAGACACAAAAGAATCCGCGAACACCTGAGAACCGGTAAACAGAATGAAGATGCAGCTGAAGATAGATATTCGGATAATTCGCATTTTCGCCTTTGCTTACATTACACGCCGCTGGCGAGCGGTGCTGCGTAAGTCTTGTTTAGTGCCTCGCATAGACTTTCTGTAATAGGTCTCGATAGCCTGCCACGGTTTCCGCATTGCACGGCTTGTGTCCGTACCATACCTCATCAAAAACGGTTATCGCAGGTCCGAGTGCGGTGTGAAGTTGAGTATCCGCTTGTGCTTGGTGAAGGTATTCACGATTCGTCAAACTTTTATCGTAAGGGAGCACGCCGCGTTCTTGGAGATGCAAAATCGCTGAGAGATAGAGGAAGCGGAGTGCGCCACGAAAGTCGCTTGCTGCCTCTGCTGTCTCCGCACGTGCGAGCGCAGCCCGCTCTGTCTCCACATGCTCCAATTCAGTCTCTGTTACTTCTTCCTGTGCCTCACCGATTAGATTCAATCGGATTTGTCGAATAAAGAAGATAAGCACAACACCCAACGCGACGGCACCCAGCGGAAACAGGATATATTTGAGGTTTGCATCCCATCTTCTGCCATCTATGAGTTTTTCCAAATACGCTCGGTACGCCTTGTATGAGACCTCCATTTCTGAAGGGCGTGCCTCCAGTTCTTCTCGGAACGCCTGTTCTTCCGCTGCTGCCGCAAAAATCGCAGAAAAACTCACAAAGCAGGCTATGATGCAAAAACAGATTCTCTTTTCCACAGTTATATCGCCTCTTTTTCAACATCTGCGCGTTGTAAATAGAGATGGGTCGTTAAAATGGCCCATATCGGCACGAAAAAGGTGGCAATCAAACCCTTGACAATAAGGATAGCCACCGTAGCAGGAACGCTCAACAACTGCGGCAGGACGACCTCAACATCACCGCCAATGAAGAGACTTAAGAATTTGAGAGGAGGTAACGCATCGCGAATCTGTGCGAGATCTGGAGTAAACATAGAAAACGCTAATAACGCAACACCGAGCAGCACCGACGTAACAACTGATGCTATCCAACCAGTTAAAAGATAAATTCCGAAAAAACGCAATCTGGCACCGCTGACCAGCGCGTGGCTCCGACGGAAAATACCTATAATGGAATTATTCTCAAGGATGAGGCACGAATTGTAGAGGCTCAACGTTACCAGAAAATAGGCTTGGTAAACTATAGTCAAAATGCCCACCAGCTCTATAGGTAATCCACGAACCAGTGAAGGCGCCAACCACGAAACTAAACCATTCAAATAACTAACGACATCCACACATAAAATAAAGAAGACAAAGGCAATCAAAATCTTAAATGCCTTACGTCCAGTCTGTCGCCACATTTCACGTGCGGTTAGAGGTGTCACATCCAGTGCGACCTCAGAAACCTGTGAGCTACGCGATATCCGCGCAACAGCAAGAGACAATGGACAGAGCGTCAGTAGCAGAAGGATTGCAGGACCGTAACCAAAACTGTGGACATTGATCCCCCAGTTCCATGTAATTCCTTCACTATCCGTCGAAGTGAAATACGGAATTGGCAGGATCCCCCAACTTACGTCAGGTTCAGAAGATTCTACTGAAGCGTCCTTTTTCGGCAGTGAGAGCGTCGGATAAACGCCACTGATTGTGTTAACGTTACCGACAGTTGTGTAGACATTTTCGCGAAATACATCATCAATATAATTTTCAGTGCGCGTGACATTGCTAAAAAACACCACAACTTCTAAAGCAATTCCAATAATGACAACTGGTAACATGATACGCCAGAACAATCCGCAGTGGTCCCGATACTGTGTGAAAATTGTTCTCGCAAGATTCGCGCGTTGGTTCTCAGCCATTCCAATTTCCCCCCGGGTGTGTTTGGAAAGTGCGTGGGCAAATTCTTAATCCGTTACTTGCATCTCGATGTCAAGAGCCTCTTTCCGAATTCGGAGGTCAAAGTAGAGCAGGACGGAACCGATAGTACTGATGGGCATTATGAGGCCAGCAATGGTTAAAATAATAAGCGTTCGCCCTGAATAAAGGAGCCATCCTGTTACGTCTGGAGTTGACACAAATAGACGAGTGAGCGTCTCCAGAAGGGTAGCATCCTCAGCACCGGTCACCATTACTAAGACGATGAAAGAAGTTAAAAGTATAAACACTATCATGAAAACAATCACAGAAATCGCTAACATAATCCCAAACACCCGCCACCAAGTCCCCTTAACCAATTCCGTACTACGTCGCAACGCATTCACTGCTGTAGTTTCCTCAAGCAATACAGGAAGCGTATAGAGTCCCAATCGAACCGAGAAATAGATCGCGAATGGAACACAGACGACTACAATTAATAAATTAAGACTCCAGTGGATTGACAATAAAGTTCCAATCAGGACACTGATAATTGGAAGAAACAAAAAAGCACCTACAACTACCCCCCAGAGAATACTACTACCAAGAAACGGTAAAAAACGTCGCCATCCCTGTTTTAAGGCTGCTTGAGAGGTTATATCTCTACCTAAATACACCTGCACACTTGCGTAAATTAATCCGGCAGCCACTAAAAGGGATATCAAATAACTAACAATAGAAGTCAATATTGATATCATAAGGCTTGCAATCGGTGAGGACCCCATAAGCGCATACATGGCAACATGATCCAACACAAATCCGAAAACAAGGTAAACAGCAATAATCCCAAAAAAGAGTCGAAAGTGGCTCCGATAGAGACTAAACATCCCGTCCAGAATATCTACGAAAGACATCGGTTGAAGGGCGGTCGTAGCAATTTCAGTCGTATTTTCACGCGCTAAATCGTTGCGTTCGTTCATAGTGCCTCCAGAGGTCTCAGCAAAGTCGTTACATTCGGTTAGTTTATCACACCTAACTTACTACATCAAGCAGGGCTATTTAGTTTTCGATAAATTACCGGATTTTCTACATTTTTGAATCTTCTTTTTTAAGTCCGGTGCGGTTCCAAACCGCACCTGCGGGGCCTGGGGTATCCAAAATTGGACGAAAAAACTGAGCACTAAATAGTCATGCTACATCAAGTGCCTATGAATTACGGATTTGCATCTCAATATCAAATCCCTCTTTTCGGATACGCAAGTCATAGTAAAAGAGCGTTATACCGATCGCATAAATCGGGAACGTCAAGGCTTCTGCGCCAAGATAGACAATATACATAATCAGCGAATTCAAAGATGTTGGACGCATATCTGCATATTTCAAACTGAGCAGATCTCCAACTGTCTCCATTAGGCTCCCGTCTTGAACTATTCCGAATAAAGCAAAAAGAACACCTAAAGAGTTCCCCAATACATAGTATAGGGCCATTTGAAGTAATAAAATTGCAAAAGTTATTCTGCAGACGCGCATCCAGGTCCCTCGGACTAATGTCCTACTCCGCCCAAATGCTTCCACAGTTGTATATCCTTCAAATAATACGGCAGGACCGTAGAAAACCCAACCGATGTAAAATACACACAAAAAAGGGAAAGAGAGGAGTATAAGCACTGCCATTAACGTTGACATCCCAATTGAATCTAACGTTAGAATCGTATAAGGGATTAAAAAGAGCAGTGAACTGCCAAGATACGCCGGAAAGCGGGAACAAAACCGCTGTAATGCGATTTGAAATGTAACCTGTCTCCCTAAATAAATTTCGCTGCTCGCAACGACGAGGACACCGATACCGAACATATACACAAGGCTATCTAACAGACTATCTACATCAGAAATTAAATTGTCGAAGTTCGGTGTGTTGTATTTTTCTAATAACCAGACAACTACCGCCTCTTGAAATCCGATCCAGACGATATAGATAGAGATTACCGCCAAAAATATCCGAAAGTGATTTCGATAGAGACTCAAGGCGTTATCCAAAATACCCCCGAGTTCCATCGGTTGTAACATAGGTATTTGGTTGTTGTCTGTTTTTGGTGTATCCGTCGAATCTAACATCTGTTCTCCGAGCATCGTGTCCACAGCTCTTAGGAAACTGGGGAAGCTATATCGTGCTACGGAACGTAAGAACGATATAGAACTGTTGAAGTGTTTTAGTTCACGAGCCAGGTCTCGGCTATGCAGTCATTCTATAGGTTTCCCACCTTTGTGTCAAGCACAAAGACATTCGTTGGCACCTATTCGGGAACGAATGCATTGCTTCGGACAGATAGGTGTGGTATACTCTATCTATTAACCCAAGTTGCTATGGACAAGACTTTAGTTATGAAATCTGTGTTTTTATCCAGTCCATTGTTTGTCCGCGGACGCATAGGCACAGCCTAACAGGCTATGCCACAAAAGTGGCAACTTAGGTTATCTATTATTGGATTCATGCACAAAGGAAAACAGGATGCCGAATGCGCGCAGTAAATGGAAAGATAGATGCATATATAGGATCGTCTCTCTCTTCGGGGGGTGGTGCCGTCGGCTTCCTAAGAGATGGGCACTGCAACTCGGACGCTGTATAGGACTTTTGTTCTATTATCTCGTCAAAAAACGACGTGAGATTGCAGCGGATAATTTACAAATCGCGTTCGGCAACCATCTCACAGCACAACAGCACAGAGAAATCTGTAAGGCGAGTTTCATTAACGTCGGCAAAACCTGCATCGAGTTCCTCCGGTTCCCCAAACTTAACACCGAAAATATTTGGAACGAGGTCACTGTAGAAGGCAAAGAAAATCTCCATAGTGCTTTAGAAGAAGGCAAAGGCGCGATTGTATTTCTCCCGCATTTCGGGAATTGGGAACTTCTATCGTTGGTATACGGTGCGCTGATCCCGAATCGTGCGAAAGCCATTGCTTTCCCGCTGAAAAACGCGCTACTCAATACCTATATTTGGCGGCATCGCGAGCAGATGAGTTTAGCGCTCATCCCGCGGAAGCAGGCAGTCCGTGAAACGCTGCGCGCCCTTAAAAATAATGAAGCGGTCGGTTTTTTCGCGGATCAGAATGCGGGTCCCGAAGGTGTATTCGTCGATTTTCTGGGGAGACCGGCTTCAGCAGCCCGTGGTCCTGCTGTGATTGCCCGTAAGACCGGTGCTCCGGTCCTCTTTTCGATCAGTATACGCCAACCCAATGATAAACACCACGTCCATATTTCATCTCCAATCCATGTCAAACCCTCCGATGATTTTGAACGAGACATCGAATTTTACACAACACAGATGCTGAAACAGTTAGAAGCGTATATACATAAATACCCAGAACAGTGGTTATGGCTTCACAATCGCTGGAAGACCCAACCACAAGCGGACTGAAAACTGACGACTGATAAAAAATCTATTGCACTAATGTCGTATCCGTGTTACAATTGAAGAGCGCGTAGAATAAATCCTAAAATACGAAGGAAAACCCCATGAAAAGATACACTTTGTCCTTTATCGTTTTAGTGCTTGCTATCGGTATTCCGTTCTTCCTCATCAATCCGAGCCAAAAACATGGGATGAGCGGGAATGATACGCTCAGTGAAGCTATCAAAATCGCCACCTCAAACTACTACAAACCGATAGAAGATAGCAATGATATGTTACGGGGTTCAATTAAAGGGGCACTTGCTTCTCTTGATGACCCATACACATATTATGTTTCACCGCGCGAACATCAACGCGCTGTTGAAAACCTTTATAATGCTGAATTTGGAGGACTCGGTGTTCAAATCTACTACGACCATCGCGGGTTCATTAAAATCTCTAAACCGATTCCAAACACACCCGCCGCACGCGCGAACCTCCAAGCGGGGGATTACATTACCAAAGTTAACGGTAAACAGATCCATCTCAGTGAAAAAACAGGCATGCGGATTGATGATGTTATTGACTTACTCAGGGGTGTAGTTGGCACTGAGGTCACCATTACAGTCAAACGTAAATTTCTTGATCCTTTTGATGTGACATTGACCCGAGGCAGGATCCCTATCAACAGCGTCAAATCAACGATGCTTGAGAATGATATCGGCTATATCCGAATTACAGGTTTTATCGGTAGTAAACGCACAGAAGGCACGGAAGATGAATTTAACAAAGCCCTGGAAGCCCATAAAGATGCTGGCATGAAAGCACTCATTTTAGACTTACGCCACAATCAGGGCGGTTTGCTGAACGCTGCATACCATATTGCCGACACTTTTATTAACGAAGGTGTTATTGTCTCAACAAAAGGGAGAAAAAGCGATTTTAACGAGGCGTACCGCGCAACATCTGATACCCTCTGCCCACAGGACATTCCGATCGTTGTTCTCGTCAATGAATTCAGTGCAAGTGCTTCCGAAATTGTGGCGGGTGCGATTAAAGATACGCGCCGCGGTATCCTCGTCGGGCAAAAGACTTACGGCAAAGGGCTCGTCCAAAAACGGTATCCATTATCAGACGGTGGTTCCATATCATTGACGATCTCGTCCTATTACACACCCAATGGCACCGCAATCAACGAAGTAGGAATTACGCCGCACGTCTCTATTGCTGATGAGGAACCCGATGAGATAGAACAGATAATGCTCAGAAAGGTGGATGCCTCCGATACGCTCAGCAATTTCATCACAAAGTGGATTGATGAACAGCATAAGCAATTCGAGAAGCTGCCGACAGATTTTTCCAAAATTGCAGACGAACTCCCAGAGTTACAACAGATGCTTGAAGAAGAGCGCATCCATGTCAGCCTAAAGTGGTTAAAACAGCGTGCTGAGCAGGTTTTTAACCTTTATGTCGGTATTGAGCAAGTCGTTAATCTGAAATACGACCAGCAACTACGAGAGGCTATCCGAATCATTAACGCTGATGAGGTCGCTAAGTATCTTAACCCACCAGAACCGGCGGAACCGCTTTCAACGACGCAAGCCAATACACCTGTAGCCCCCGACGCAGCGACACCTGAAGAGCAATTGCCGTCGCCCCAGGAACAGTAGTGCGGTTTTTTAACCGCCTCTACAATATAGACAGGACTTACGCAAACCGAAGCACATAGTGGACATTTGGACGCAAAAAAGCGATATTCTCCATTTGAATCCAGAAGTATGAATTCCAGAACAGCAAACCCACCCGATGTCATCACCAAAAAAGCGCTTATCGTCGGATTAATCTTAGTCGTCGTTAACGCTTACTGGGTGGGAATCGCCAGCGAGCTCTGGTATGCAGTCTACACCCTGGTTTCACCGTTTTCTAACGCCGTTTTCACGTTGGTTGTACTCATAGCGTTCAACGTCTTACTCCGCAAGCTTTCACCCCGTATTGCGTTCACCCCCGCAGAGTTGCTACTCATCTACATTATGGTGACAATGGTGTCCACGATCTCAGGGCATGCGATGATGGCGATTTTGATGGGGACACTTGCGCATCCGTTCTGGTTTGCAAGCCCTGAAAACGAATGGTCACAACTCTTCCTGCACCACATCCCCGCATGGCTCACGGTCCATGAGTTTGAGTTTTTAGCAGGCTATTATGAAGGTGAATCCAGCATCTACTGGGCGGAACACCTCCGCATCTGGATAAGACCCGCACTCCTCTGGTCAGGCTTTATTTTTCTCCTCTACGGTTCACTACTCTGTTTAGGACTGCTACTCCGTAAGCAGTGGATGGAACGCGAGAAACTCAGTTTCCCGCTAACACAACTGCCGCTGCAGATGACAACGAATCGCAGTTTTTTCCGGACTCGTACGCTCTGGTTTGGATTCGGGATCGCTGCGCTGCTGCGCGTGATGGCTGGGTTACACGATATTTTCCCCGTCATTCCTGCGCTACCGCCTAACTACCGACTTGACCGGCATTTTACTGAACGCCCTTGGAACGCAATCGGTTATGCTTCAATGTCCTTTAACCTTGCGATTGTCGGACTCACTTATTTCATGCCGCTCGATCTCGCTTTCTCAACATGGTTTTTCTTTTGGCTCACGCGTGCTGAACGCGTCATCGCCAGTGCAGTCGGTGTCACAAATATCAGTGTTCTGCATCTCAATGACCGGGCTTCTGGGGCTTGGGTAGGTATCGCTGTGTTGACCCTCTGGATGAGTCGCCGGCATTTCGCACGCTTCTTCCGACATGTCATCGGACGCGAACGCGGAGACGATAGTAGAGAGCCCTTCTCCTATCGGACTGTGGCAGTTCTAACAGTCTTTAGCGTGGGTCTTGTCTTTGGATTCTGTTATGTGGCGGGGATGTCGCTATGGGCAATCGGCGTGTTTTATGCCCTGTTCATCGCGTTTGCGATCGCGATCGGACGCGTGCGCGCGGAACTTGGACCCCCTTACCACGAAGTCATCGGTATCAATCCGAGACAGATGATGGTGAGTATGTTCGGAACCCGGCGATTGGGTGCCGCAAATCTCACAGTAATGACCTTCCTTTACGCTTTCAACCGTTGTAATCGCTCGCACCCGATGCCGAACCAGATTGAATCCCTACGGATCGGTGAACGCTCAGGAATGCCAGGCAAGACTTTACTCTTAGGAATGGCACTCGCTATCGCGGTCGGCGCGTTAGCAACGTTCTGGACGTATTTACAAGTGGCGTATCAGTATGGCGTACTCGCCCAATGCCAAGGCGTGGTCGGACGCTTTGGATGGGAGAGCTTCAACCCGTTGCAGAGTTGGCTGCAGCATCCGAAAGAACCCGATATTGGCGGGGTTGTCTTTATGTCTGGTGGATTCGGCTTCGTGTTTTTGCTCAATTTCCTGCGGACGCGACTGCTCTGGTGGACACTGCACCCATCGGGCTATGTGCTTTCAGGCGCGTCATGGGGTGGACTCATTTACTTCTGGTTCCCTGTGATGGTGAGTTGGCTCATTAAGTTTCTAATCCTCAGGTTTTCAGGATGGCAGACATATCGTAAAGCGATCCCCTTTTTCCTCGGTCTCGTTTTAGGCGATTACATCCCGCGCAGTATCCTGAGTCTCATTAGTTTCGCCTTGAATCTCTACATGCCATCGTCTGGTGCAGGTCATACGCTTTAGGAACCGAAAACGCCTAATTTGACAAAATGGATGTTTAATCATATAATTGTGATAAATTGACAGAACTATAGTAAAACCTACAATTAACGAGACATCCATAGAAGGCTGGGTTCCAAACCCAGCCTGCATTGGAGGTAGGTTTGTTATTTTCTAAAGTGTTGATTTATTTTTCGGTTTTACTATAAATCCATCAACAGTCAAGACGAGACACAACCTAATGCCAACGCAACTACTCACGGTAAACGCAATTACAAAAGGGTTCACAGGGACCCAAACCCCTATAGTTAAAAACATTAGTTTCAGCGTATATCCCAACGAAATTTTCGCGCTTTTGGGACCGAGTGGCTGTGGAAAGACGACGACCCTGCGCCTTATTGCCGGCTTTGAAAAGGCAGATGCTGGAACCATTGCTATGGAAAAACGGATCCTCGTGAGCAACGAGGTCCATCTGCCTCCCGAATCGCGAGGCATCGGGTTCGTCTTTCAAGACTATGCCCTCTTCCCACACAAAAATGTTATTGAGAACGTCGCCTTCGGTCTCCGAAGAACGTCCAAAAGAGCGAAACGCGAGAGAGCCTTAGATGTCTTGCGTATGGTCGGTTTGACGGGACTCCAGACGCGTCTACCGCACCACCTCTCTGGCGGAGAGCAACAACGTGTTGCCCTTGCGCGCGCGATTATCGCACGTCCGAAGCTCCTCCTTTTAGATGAACCTTTCTCAAGTCTTGATCCAGGGTTAAGACAGACCACTCGTGAAGAAGTCCGCGCCCTTCTGAAAGCGGAAGGCATCAGTGCTATACTCGTCACACACGCACAAGAAGAAGCATTAAGTTTCGCTGAACGGTTGGGAGTGATGAAGGACGGGGCTCTTGAACAAATTGGCACGCCTGAAGAGATGTATCGTTATCCGAAAACAGCCTATGTCGCTGACTTTCTGGGGCAGACGAATTTCATTCAGGCACACGTGGAAAATGGTGTTGCCCAGACTCAGTTTGGACGCGTAAAGGTGGATGGTGAAGCTGCCGGTGATTCGCTGCTCTCAGTTCGACCGGAGTGCCTAAAAATGATGGCTTCCGATGCTTGGGCGAGCGGAGCCAGAAGTGGACAGATCGTCGGTCAGACGTTTAGAGGATATGATCTCACCTATCGCGTTGAAATCAACGGTCAGGACTACTTCGTTCAGACCGATTACAACTGTCCCTTCCAAGTTGGCGATATTGTCATGTTGAGAGCGACAGCAGCCGTAGCAGTTACACCCCCCAATCATAGTGAAGTCGATCAGGTTTGATGAAGGCGAATCACAGCATCTCTCGGATCTCATTAATCCCTTGAATCATCCGTGTGAAGGCTGCGACTAATCTATCAATTTCCGCGTGGACCTCAGCATCTTCTCCATACGCTATTGCATCCTCAACGCCAGGGAAAACAACGGCTGCATAGCCTGTATTCAGTCCCGGCGCATAGATAAGATGCTTAAACCACGGACGCAGCGACAACCCGGTCTCACTCGTCAAACGCCGTTCCAACTGATACAACCGTTGGTTTATTTCTGAAATCCGGGACAGGTCATCAGAAGCGAGGTAACGCACAAGTGCTTGGTTCAATAACCCTGCTGCCTGTTGCCACTCTGTCAGCAGACCATCTAACGTTTTAACGCCCTGCGCAATTTTGCTTTCTGAACCGGAATTTTGTAACAGTTTCACGGGGGTCATCAGGTCAGTCGCGTAAGTCTCATAATCAAAGGGTAAAACATCAGCGTTAGCAAGCCGGAGTGCAAGGATCCCCCAGATTTTTGACATCGCTGCTTGATACTGAAACGTTGGATCACCAAAGTGTTCCATCCAATAAAAGTTGTCCTGCATGGCGTGATAAACGCCATAAGCACCGCTGAATCCCATACTGATTGCTGGAATCCCTGCATGTCCAACAAATGGCGAATGATCAGAACCACTGCCGAGATTTCCGACCTGTGGTATCTCCTTACCCTGTGCTGTTTTCCAACGCTCGTAAATCGACTTTAGCGTCCGTGGGTCAATCACATTCTGCGTTACTTCCCGGATTAATTCTCGTAAGGACGGAATTGCGCTCACATAGAACCGTCCACCTGTTGCCGCAATATCCACGTTAAGATACGCGATAACTTTTTCCTGGAGCTGCGACTTCAATTCTTCAACCCATTCTGTTGAGCCGAGGATCCCAAATTCCTCGGCATCCCATGCGGCAAAAACGATCGTCCGCTTCGGGCGCATCCCTTTTTTGGCGAGTTCACCCAAGGACTGTGCGGCCTCTAATAGCGCGGTTGTACCGCTCCCTGGATCCGCAGCACCGTAAACCCATGCATCGTGATGGTTCCCTAAGATCACCCACTGATCCGGATATTCTGTGCCTTCTAACGTTGCAATGACATTGTAAATCGGACGGGTGCTGTGATCGCAACGGACTTTAATGCGAACTTTAGCAGGTCCGGGTCCGATATGATAAGCAAAAGGTAAACCGCCTTGCCACTCTGATGGGACGTTCATTCCGGCAAGTGCTTGCAGAAAAGGTTTAGCATCCCGATAAGCGATCGGAACTACAGGGATTTTGGGAAGATCTGTGGCTTCGGCAATCGGGAGTCTTTCTGCATCTTTCGTTGCAGCCCAACCCGGTGTTAGCGGATCACTGGCATGTTGGAAGATATATTTTACCGTTCCACGCTGTATGGCATCTTCCGAACGCCATGGACCGCGAGGGTAGACATCCCCGCGCATATATCCATCGTCCTTCGGATCCGAGTATAGGATTAACCCGACTGCCCCGTTATCACCGGCGACTTTTGCCTTCACACCGCGGTAACTGCCGCCATATCGGGCAATGCAGATTTTCCCTGCTACTGAAATACCGCGTTCCTTGAGAATTTGGTAATCCTCGGGCAACCCCCTGTTGACATAGATGAGTTCTGCTGTTACATCACCGTCTGGCGAATAGGCGTTATACCCCGCCACAATCTCGGTCTCATAAGAATCCTTGTCCCATGCCCAACTATCTTCTTTGCTAACGGCGACATGCTGGACAGGTGAAACAAGCTCCACGTGCACTTCAAGCGGATACGGAAGATATACATGATATTCATACACCTGAACGTGTAAGCCGTAACTCTCAAATTCAGTGCGCAGGTATTCCGCGACTTTACGGCTATTTTCGGTCCCCGCGAGATGTGGTTCTTCAGTGAGGTGTCTTAATCTATGCCGGCATCTTTCTGCTGAAACGTGTTCTTTAAAATCAGTTTCATACTGTTTTTGCGTAACAGCATTTTCTGGTGTGAACCCTCGCATCCCAAAGACATTACGGGAAGAAAAAGAGAATACTGTAAGTACACAGAGAAAACAAAAATTCAATCTCCAAATCCATTTTGACAGACACATTATATTTTTTAGCATTTTAATCAGTTATCACCTCTTTCTGTTTTGCTAAATCATAACACATTTCGCGTGCGTGTCCACTAATTTTTTTACAATATCTCTAAAGATTGACATGACCCGCAGGATTTGGTAAAATAATAGGACTTACGCATTTTTCTATGATAACACATATTATGCACTGCAGGCGGGGTTTTAAACAGGACTATTTAGTTTTAGATAAATTATCGGATTTTCTAAATTTTTGGATTTTCTTTTTCAATCCCGGTGCGGTTCCAAACCGCACCTGCGGGGCCTGGGGTGTCCAAAATTGGACGAAAAAACCGAGAACTAAATAGCTCTGGGGTTTTAAACCCTGAAGAAACACCCAAGCAAAAACCCTGCAAGGAGGGGTGCGTAAGCCCTGAATAATTGTGAGACTAAAATTGATTGTGAGGGATATTTAAATGGACGCGAAGATTTTAATCGTTGAAGATGAACGCGATATCGCGGACTTACTACGATATAATCTACAAGAAGCAGGGTTTGAAACAGATTACGTCCGAAATGGCACAGATGCATTGCATCGGGCTGTTGAGAAACCGCCAGACCTCATTTTACTCGATTTAATGCTTCCAGAAGTAGATGGAACCATTGTTTGCCGGTTATTAAAAAACGATCCGAGAACAAAAAATATTCCTGTCGTCATGGTAACCGCGAAGACGGAAGAAAAAGATAGAGTTACGGGATTAGAACTCGGTGCTGATGATTACATCACAAAACCTTTTAGTCCGAGGGAAGTGGTCCTACGAGTGTCTGCCGTGTTACGCCGTATCCAAATCGGTAAACAGGCAGAAGACAGCAAACGGATCGAAACACATGGGCTAACAATCGATCTCGACAAACATCAAGTGCTGACCGAGAGCGGGCCAATCGACCTCACGGCTACCGAATTTAAACTCATTACGTTATTCGCAGAGTCCCCCGGCCGCGTCTTTACGCGCGATATTCTCATGAACGTGATATGGGGACAAGATTATTACGGCATCGACCGAACAGTGGACACACACGTCAGCCGCCTTCGCCGCAAACTCGGCGAATTTGGGAAGCATATTGAGACGGTGCATGGGGTCGGCTATCGGTTTAAGGAAAGTCGTTAGACACCCGCTTTAAAATACGCTTTGATGTCGGTGGGATAAAAGCGAAAAAGTGATGTCTGATACGTGTTCAGCGCATTGGAAAATAAAAAAGTGCTTCCAAGCGAGAGGGAACCGATAAGGTCTCCTCCCGCATTGAATCGCACTTGTAAGATTAATTACAGATTCTATCTTGACACCTATGGAAATTCTACCCCCAGTTTTCGACACACCTTCCGGATTTTGTTAATCGCACCGCCTATCTGTTTCCCGTTCCGTGTGACACCAAAAAGATGTTGGCTCACAACACGGCGAGAAATGCCGAGGATACTCCCAATCTCTTCCTGCGTTTTGCCTTTATAGAAGTAGAGTTGGAGACACTCGATTTGACGTTCGGTCAACTCCTTCGCAATAATTTGACGAATCTGTTCTAAGACTGCCTGCCGCTTGGCACGACGCGCTTCGGCATATTCGTCATCAGGTGCTCGATACCAGAGGTAGTCCTCGGTGGTAAGCTGGTCAAAAAAATCCGGTGGGACCGGAATCTCCCAAAAATCTGGATTAAATCTTGGCATAGATAGAGCAACTCCCTCAGTGTGAGGCGATCGCGCCTATGCCATTCTCAATCAAATTGTCGATAATGGACAGAGGCACCATCGCCTTGAACTGAATACGTTCAAATGAAATGTAGCGTGGCTTAAACTTACTCTTAATGACATGATAGGTACCTCCTCTTTCTTATTGTATGTCTATATTTGTAACAGAACTTACGCATTTTTTCCATGATAACGGACATCCGACGCACTGCAGGCGAGGTTTCAAACCCCGCCTGCATGCAGTGGGGCTGCGTAAGTTCTATGTAATTTGAAATGGTACAAGGGTGCCAGTGACACTTCAACAATGACCACCCCTTGTAAGTTACCTTAATAGTATACTAAAAAACAAAAAAATATGCGATAAAAATTGGATTCAGGGCGTAACGCATGCATCCTAAACCGAAATAGCATACTTTGAAGATACGGACAAAATGGGGGACAGAGGGGTTTAAACCCCCCGTCCCTTTCCAAAGAGTGCGACACTTAGTGTCACACCACAAGGGCGTAACACTAAGTGTCACACCTCCTCTGGTTTGCTAACATAACAATTTCCTCCTTTTTCTCTCTACCGCGATAAAGCGGTATTAGGATACCATCGCCATTTAAAAAATGACAATGATTCGCTTAAACACATTTTCGGATGCACTTTTGCACATTTTTGAAAAAAAAAATGAAAAAAATTATTTCTAAGATTTACGCACTGCTTCTTAAAGTCCCCCTGACAAGGGGGATTTAGGGGTTATCCGGTATTTTCTCAGTTTTCATAAGTCCTGTTGCTATTGCCATGTAACCTCGGTCATATCCCATAGCATCACCACACCACTTTCATCTATACTCGCAAGTATACGTCCATCCGGACTGAAGGCTAACGCCCGGACCCAGGTCGTATGCCCAGTGAGGGTAACCGTGTTTCGCTCAGTGAATGTGTCTCTCAAACGAATCACTTCATAACAGCCACTCGCGAGTATGCGTCCATCCGGACTGAAAGCAACGGATAAAACACTACTTTTCGTAGGTTCTTTAAAGGTATGCAGCAGTTTACTCGCTTCCACATCCCATAAACGCACTGTGAAGTCATTACTGCCACTCGCAAGCACAGTTCCACTTGCGGAAAATGCGACAGGCGTGACCCTATCCGTGTGTCCGACAAGAGAATCTTTAAGTCTACCGGTATGCACATCCCATAACCGAATCACCGGTTCATCCGTTGCACTGGCGACCGTCTGTCCATCTGGACTCAGCGAAATGGCTCTGACACCGTTGCTTGGATCCAGTTCTGTAATGTTCGCTATAATGGTTTGCAGAGGCTGACCAGTGTCAACATCCCAAATCCGGATGGTATTGTCCCAACTTCCACTTATAAGTGTCGCCCCGTTGGGTGAATAGACGAGAGAAGGAATCCCATCTTCATGCCCGGTGACAATTTTTTGGAGCTGCCCAGTCGCCACATCCCATAAACGAATATTACCCTCCCAATCACCACTCACAAGATTTCGTCCATTTGGCGAATAGGTTACTGAAATAACCCTACCTGTATGCCCGGTGATAGTTCTGAGAAGTTGTCCGCTTTGTACATCGAGCAACGCGATTGAATCCTCTCCCATTCCAATGTTCGCCAGTGTTGTCCCATCCGGTGAAAATGCCACCGCTCTTCCAAAAGAGCAGGTATGTCCGGCGATCGTCTTCAACGGGGTGCCCGTCGCTGCATCCCAAAAACGGATCGTCCCATCGTAGGAACTCATACTAACAACAGTTTTTCCATCTGGTGAATAGATGACAGTATCAACAACATCGGTATGTCCGGTAAGGGTTTTCAGGAGTTTACCGGTGCTAACGTTCCAAAAACGGATTGTCTTATCCCAACTGCCGCTCACAAGTGTCGTGCCATCTGGCGAGTAAGTTATAGTATTAACCTCGGATGTATGCCCAGTGAGTGTTTTTAGGAGTGCTCCGGTGCCCACATCCCAAATACGGATTTTGGAGTCTTCTTCAGCACTCGCCAGGGTCCGACTATCGGGTGAGTATGCGACACTATAAACCCTTTTTGGACGCTCATCAATCGTCTGCAGAAGTTGTCCAGTCTCCACGTCCCAAATGCGAATCGTCTCATCTTCCGAACCGACACTTGCCAGCATCTTTCCATCGTATGAATACGCGATAAAGTGAATGGACATTGAGTAAAGATTTGTGTGTCCGATAAGGGTTTTTAACAGCTTACCGGTGTGGATATCCCACAGCTGAACCGCGTTGTCCCAATTTCCGCCTGCAAGGGTTTCTCCGGTAGGGCTGAATGTTAATGAACCGATCCTATGTGTGTCCCCTACAAGGACATTTTTCAATTTCTTAGCCTGTAGGTCCCACAAATAAATGCTGCCGTCCCTTGCAGCAGCAAGCGTCTTTCCATCAGGGCTGAGGCGCATATCTTCAGTGAACGGTTCTGTGATGAGATCCAGCTCTTCACCGGTGCGGACGTCGTATATCCAAGTGCCGATCGAACTCAAGACAACAAGTCGGTTACCATCCGGCAAATAGACGCAATCGGTGAGCGTGCCCTTCCCAAAACGCGCGATCGCGCCTTCAGGCAGTCCCCATCGGGTGTAATCTTGCGCGGCACCACTTGGTAAAGAGAGGACAGTAAGTAAGAAAAAAATAAACATAACACAAAAAACCAGCGTTGTTCTCATATCAATTTTCCTTAGTGAAATTTCCAATTTTGCGTAAGTCCTAATAATGCGGAACAACAGAGACACGTACCAGAAAAGCATTGGCTTTCTGATCGTCGGCACTCGTAGCGACCAATTTGAAGTGTCGACCTCGACTGAAATTGTGAAAAATGTGCCCGATACTACCGGGTGAAACATTCCATGCACCATCCAGTGCTGCATCAGCACCCTCTTTTGAGGGAAGTTCGGTGTCGTCATGAAACAACTCAAACGTCCCTGCCGACTCACCCACACCTACTTGTATCTCAATATGAAGCATCCCACCACGTTCAAACGGTGTCGTATCAATTTTAACAACTGTGTCATTTGGAGTGTCAGGGCTGGAGGCACCGTAAACATGCAAAACCTCCATCAACGCCGTCCCCAAGCTAATCGGATTTTCATCTAATTTTGATCTTTTCCCTACACGAGTACGTCTTCCTTCAAATGCCGCCACAGAATGCTTTAGCACCGTTAGGTATGCTTGTGACGGGTTCTTATAAGGCAGTGCCGACTCCGGCTGATGCATAATCACCTCCGCATCGGGAGTCAACACCAAAATATCCACAGAGTCGGTATAATGCTGTTGCATTCTTTGAGCCACAAGGCTCGGCATCTCGCCTTTCGCGCCACTGATCAGTTCAGGCAATTCCCTAAGAAGCACCCATGTATTGACAAACTTCTCGTTGAGTGTCTCTATCATTTCTGAATCGGAGAGCGGACCCGCCCTCAAATATTTACCGTTCGCTCAGCAAGATTCATCGTCTAAGCAGCCCCAGACAAGGATCGCGTGAATCGGTCTGTGTGTTGCTTTCGCACGTTCAACCGCGCTTTCAATCGGCAGCCAGTCAATCTTGGCGAATTGGTAAAACTTCAATGCTAATGAACGCCGCGCTTCTTCGACTGTGATAGTCGTGTCCCACGCAATTTCATCTCGGTCGGTTTCATCCGTAGCGAGGAGTTCCATACGCGGTACAAAGACCATATCTGCGCCACCACAAGCGTTGATGTCAACATTGCTATTGCGTGCAGGAAGTGCCAGCGAAAACACACGAATCGTTCCGTTTTTCAGATTGACTAACACCCGTCCGACATATTGCGATGGGATAAACTTGGCTTCGGACTCCCGTTCCCACTCTTCTTCAGCGTTTTCTTGTTGCCATTCTTGATGGACATCACTTCCTAATGTAAATTCGGCATGTATTCGGAAACTGATCTCTGCATAATCTGAAGCATACGCCCGTAAGCACGCATAAGCACCCGCTTCACCGTTACCCAAATCAGTCCTTGCTCCTGGATGAAACTGATATAGGAAAGGAACAATACTGTTTGGGTCCAGTGACCATACATCCCCTACCGCTACAGTTGAAGGCGGAAGAAACACCTTGAAATCTTCCGTCCTGTATTCTTTAACGGGGTAGCATGGTGACAGATCAAACATCTCAGCGAGTTGTGGCGAATCGTTGTGCATATTAAATGTAGCATCCGCAATCGGTTCCCAATGCGCATGCACCGGCACACTCGATGAACTATTTAGCACGTTACAAAAGTCTATCACTGTTTTTCTCCATACAACAATTCTGTTAGAAAAGCGTTGCTGTGCTGTCTTTCAAGACACTATTGATCAGGAACTGGGATCCGGTTCATATCCCACAGAATCACGGTCCCGTTATTCCCGCTGGCAAGCGTTTTGCCATCTGGACTGAACGCCATTGCTCGAATCCAACCCGGATAACCGGTGAAAGTGCCTACGTGCTCACCAGTGACAGTATTCCACAATTCAATCGTCTGCCAACTTGAACTTGCAATTGTCTGTCCATCAGGACTGAAGGCGACACCATAGACCTGCCCCCTTGCCTTTACGATATTATGTAGCAATTTTCCAGTGCGCACATCCCACAAATAGAGGTCACCACCACCACTTGCAAGCATAGTGCCATCTGGAGAAAATGTGACTGTATTCACGCTATGCCCCGTGAGGGTTGCTTTGACTTTACCCGTGGGTATATCCCATAACCGAATCACTTCTTCGTCAGTTGCCACGGCAAGCGTCCGCCCATCAGGATTGAGCGCAATAGCTTCAACGCCGAGGCGTGAATCGGGGTCCGTTATATTCCCGGTGATCATTTGCAGGAGATGTCCAGTGGCAACATTCCACAAACGGATTTCATTATCCCAACTCCCACTCACAAGCGATTGACCATCCGGCGTATAGGCGATAGAATGTGCCCCTTCTGTATGCGCAGTGATGGTCTTGAGGAGTTCTTCTGTGCCAATATTCCACATACGAATTGTGCCATCCCAACTCCCACTTGCGAGCATTTTCCCATCCAGTGAATAAGTCACTGAAAGAATTGCCTCTGTATGTCCAGTGAGAATTTTCACAGGTTGCCCGCTCTGGACATCTCGGAACAAGATCGCATCGTGTGTCCCTCTACCACTTGCAAGTGTTTTACCATCGGGTGAAAAAGCCAATGATCTCGCGCCAAAGCTATGTGAAGTAGAAGTAAAGGTTTCCAAGAGTTCGCCAGTCCTAACAGCCCAAAAGCGCAGCGTCTTGTCGTATCCACTACTTGCATCGTATCCACCACTCACAAGGGTGCTCCCATCCGGTGAATACTTCAAAGCATCAACGTTACCTGTATGCCCCTTAAGAACTTTTAAGGTCTCGCCGGTGCGGACATCCCACATACGGATGGTATCATCCCCACTTCCGCTGACCAGTGTTGCACCATCTTGAGAAAAGATTAGAGAATTCACACCATCTGTATGTCCAACAAAGGTTTTCAGGAGTTCCCCAGTAGCAACATCCCAAATACGAATCTTGGCATCCCGTCCACCAGTTGCAAGTGTCCGACTATCAGGCGCGTATACGATACTATTGATGCGCTCGGTGTGTCCCGTAATCGCTTTTAGGAGTTCTTCAGTCTCCACATCCCAAATAAGAAGCGTATTATCCCGCCAAGCGGTGCATGCCAACGTCTTGCCATCATTTGCGTACGCGATAAGGCGGATCCTTTCTGTATGCCCAACGAAAGTCTGTTTCAACGCACCGGTGCTGACATCCCACAGTCGAATTGTGGTGTCCCGACTGCCACCAGCGAGTATTTCGCCAGTCGGACTGAATCCTAACGAATAGATCCTGTCCTTGTGCCCCACAAGCACTTTATTTACTTTGTTCGCTTGTAGGTCCCATAACGCTACTTCATGATCACTTGCACCAGCAAGCGTCCTACCATCAGGACTGGGCACCATGAAATTCCACACTTGTTTCGTTCCCAAGTCTGTGAATAACTCTAATTCCTCGCCTGTGTGGACATCATATATCCAGAGGCCGATTGCACTCAGAACAACAAGCCGATTTCCGTCTGGAAGATACGCGAAATCGCGGATGCCACCTTTCTCAAAGCGTACAATAGCACCTTCAGGGAGATGCCATCGGGTATAATCTTGCGCGGAACCGCTTGCAAGAAAAAGAGCGGAAATTAACAACAGGATAAGCGTAGCAGAAAACAATCGCGCTGTTCTCATATTTATAATAATTTCCTCCGAAACAAAACTATGGTAGATTTTAGAATTACTTTTGAATCTTCTGCAAGTACAACCCCCCCTAACCCCCCTTATCAGGGGGGAATTGGATCACTTGTAGATGTCAATATATTTTTCTAATTCACCATAAACAAGATGATTCTGTCTGGCTATCTATACACACTTTTGGATGCACTTTTGGCAGTAACAGCATTACACAACAGATCAGGAAAAAATAAGGGACAGAGGGGGCTTCCCTCTGTCCCTTGTATAGGATACGCTTTACGTGTTTACGAAAAATATGAATATCATTCTTCGGGTTCAAAGAACAATTTGAGCGGGGCACTCAACTGTGGTGCGACATCCTGCTCGTCTTCAACCGTATCGCCTGCCCATTCGCTGCGTTCAATACCCATCGTGTAAGCCTGCCGCGTTGCGTCGGTGTAACTCAGGTACTGGAAGCCAGCATTCTCGAAGCAGATAAGTGCGGGTCCGTTATCGGGTGATACCTGCAGTGTAACCTGCTCAGCACCGAGCACCTCAAATGCGTAACGCACGGTTTCAATGAGTGTATCCGTGCCGTATCCGCGAGCGCGATAATCGGGTCGAATGATGACGAATTTAATAGCAACCGTGTCAGCGTCACGCTGGAGCAGCATAAAACCGATGAGGAGGCGCGAGGTCCGGATTTCAATAGCGAGTGCGTGGGTCTCCGTACCTGCCGTCCAACGGTGCCAATCCTCCAGGAACATCTCAAACGATACCCGTGCTGAGTAAAGAAGATTTCGGATGCCCGGCCGATTGATCCATCCCCAAATTTGCCGAAGTTCACTCTCAGTGGTCTGCCGGAGATGTATACCGCCGCTGTAAAGCCGTTCCAGCTGCCGTAACTCGTTCCGCAATCCTTCTAATTGGGCAGAGTGCACGCCTATTTGTGCGCCCGCAGTCCGAACTTTCCGCTGATTCGGCTGATCCATGAATTTCGCCTGTTTGACTCTGTTCTGAAAGTATCCGAGTTTCCGTTCACTCCTTTCAATAATGCGTAGCAAGTTATTAATCGCATCCGACCACTTCTGAAGGTCAGCGTTTGCGTCGTCGCGTGTTTCGGTCCGTTCTTCGCTTATCTGAGTTTCGTTCATATCTCCCTTCCTTGAATCCAGAGATCCGTAGATAACTTTCATATCGGAGTGGATTGATATAGCCAGTTTCAACTGCTTGTTTAACAGCACACGCCGGTTCGTGCTGGTGTGTACACGCCGCGAATTTGCACTCAGGAATATAAGGTCGCATCTCAGGAAAATGGATATCTAACCCCTGCTCATCGTCGATTTCCAACAGCCCCAGTGTCCGTATGCCGGGTGTATCCGCCACGAATCCACCGACTTCAAGCGGCAACAGCATAACTTCCGTTGTGGTATGCCGACCTTTATGGATGCGGTCATCGACTTCCCCCGTGCGCAATTGGAGTCCCGGTTGTAACGCGTTAAGGAGAGAAGACTTCCCGACCCCAGATGAACCGACAATTGCGGAAATCTTATCCTGCATAACCTCGCGCAATTTATCAACACCGAGACCCGTCATTATACTTGTATAAACCACTTTATAACCTAATTCTTCATATAATTTGAGTTCGCGTTGTACATTCTCCAATTTTGCGAGATCCATTTTGTTGATACAGATCACCGGTTCCACATCGGATGCCTCTGCTGTGACGAGGAATCTATCAAGCATCCGCAGCTTGAGTGTCGGATGTCGGGCAGCAAAAATGATAAGCAGTATCTCAAGATTCGCGACGATGACTTGTCGCCAACCGTCCATACGCGTACGACCGAACTGGGTTTCACGCGGGAGGCATTCCTCAATGTATCCGTTATGCTCCGTAGGCTCCGGTGTCGAAATACGGACCCGATCACCGACTGCGACCAAATCGACGTACGGCATCTCTTTCGTCTCAGCCAGTCGTCGTTTTTCATCTTCAACGAGGTGGTGCCGCAAGGCGCAAGTATAACACTGTTTGCCAACTTGGACCTCGTACGCACCACCTCTCGATTTTATGACAATGCCTTCCATAGTCAAATTCACCTGCGAACGGATTAAAATGTGTCGTTTTTATAGTACCTACAATTAACGAGACATCCATAGAAGGCTGGGTTCCAAACCCAGCCTGCATTGGGGGTAGGTTCGTTATTTTGTAAACGGCACTCTCTAATTACCGGGATTCCGCCAGACGATACGTCCACGCGTTAGATCATACGGAGAAAGCTCAACGGTAACCTGATCCCCCGGAAGCACCCAGATTTTATGCTGCATCAATTTACCAGCGAGGTACGCCACAACTTTGTGGTCGTTCTCTTCTAACTGGACATGAAATAGGTTACCCGGCAAGGATTCCAGGACGATGCCGAGCACGCGGATAGCAGTCTCTTTATTATTAACATTTTTAACGGATTCATGAACTTCGGGCGTTACGTTTTCGTGTTTCATTTCTTTTCTCCTTTTTGTGATAATTGATGTTCTTTATTAACACTCTATTGGATGCACTTTGTTAACGATTTGTTCGGAAAAAAGTTGACACCAAGCCTCGAAAGTTGTAAAATGGAGAAGAAAGAGATTCCATGTTGACTTTTTTTAGAAAAGGAGAAACAGATAATGAGCCAAGCCTTACCTCTCGTAGCCTACCCTGACCTCAATAATCAAGTCAAGGCAATGGAAGAAGACGGGTATGCCTATTTACCGAAGGTTATTGACGAGGCGCAACTTGCGGAACTTCGCGATGCGATGGATCGACTCACCGCGAATCCTGACAGTTTCGACCGGCACAGCCTGCCCGAGAACGGCAGCGGTTTTCTTAACAAACATATCAATAACGCCTTCAACCGCGACCCCGTTTTTCTGTCGTATCTTGACCGGTCTCCGGTCATTGAATTAGCAGAAGCGGTTCACGGTGCCGACTGCCATGTCATCGGCATGACAGCATGGGTAACGGGTCCCGGTCGTCCCGATCAAGGATTGCATACAGATTGGCTGCCTATTCCACTGCCAGCGGATATTTTGGAAGACCCACGCGTCAAAGTCCCGATCTTCATCACAACCGCCCATTACTATCTTGATGATCTCTACGAGGATCTCGGTCCGACAAAGTTTGTTCCGGGTAGCCATTTTTCTGGACGACGCCCGGATGGTGAAACCGAATGGAAAGGTGCACAGGAACAGAGTATCCTCTGTAATGGCGGCGATGTCGTGATTTTCCGGAGCGAGGTCTGGCACCGAGGCACCGCGAATCGGAGCGATCAGACCCGCTACCTCTTACAAGTGCATTACGCGAACCGGATGATCACGCAGAAATTTCCACCCTACCTGAACCGATTTCAGTTCGATGCAGCGATCTTAGAACAAGCGACAGAACGTCAACAACGTTTAATGGGTAACCACCGCCCCGGTGCCTACGATTAATCCTAAATTTTTTCAGAGATAGGACTTATGCAGCCCTTTTGCAGGCGGGGGTTCAAACCCCGTCTGCAGTAATATATAAATTATCATAGAAAATGTCTAAGTCCTGAGAGAACAATAACTGCCACCGAGGACAACAGTTGCCTTCAAACAGAAACGAACCTATCGGGACCCTGTCCAGCCCCAATGTTATCAGCGAGGAGCCGCATGGGAGAATTATTGCTCTCAGTCTGTTCCTCGCGTTTCTATGGGGCGGCAATTCGCCCTCTATCAAAGTCGGTTTGCAAGATTTCCCACCGATGGCGTTGGCATTCTTCCGCTTTGTGATAGGTCTTGTCGTCGTTGGCGGTTGGTCGCTCTTTCGTCGTGTCTCGCTCGGTTTACGCCGCGGTGAATTCGTTCGATTGGTGCTGCTGACAGCGATTTTCATACTCCAGATTATCTGCCTGAACACCGGCACCCAACTCACCACAGCCTCCCGCTCCACTATTTTTATTAACGTGTACCCTTTTTTCACGGCGCTCTTCGCGCATTTCTGGATTCCCGGCGAACGCCTCTCGGTTCCGAAGACATTAGGGATTATCGTCGCCTTCAGTGGCGTTTTCATAACCGTCGCTCCGAACCTCGGTGAAGGTGAAACGAGTGTTCTTGGAGACATTCTTGTCCTCATCAGCGGATGTTTCTTAGGGCTCCGCGTCGTCGTGACAAAACTACTGGTTCAAGCCATTCATCCCTACCGACTCTTGGTCTGGTATTTAAGTTTAAGTCTCCCGTGCTATGCTGTCCTGAATCTGCTACTGGAGCGCGGTGAACCGATGCAATTGACACTCGCAAGTGCTGCTGCGCTGCTTTACCAAGGCGGCGTTATCGCGGGGTTCTGTTTCTTAGCGTGGACCGCTGTGCTTGAGAGATACAGTGCGAGTAAACTGGTCGTGCTTTTCTTCGCGACACCGCTTTCGGGTGTAGTGTTCAGCTACATGGTCTTAGGTGATGAACTCACCTTGAGTCTGCTCATCGGTGCCCTTCTCGTAGCGGGCGGGATTTATCTGGTAAACATCCGGCGTTAATAGGAAGTAAATAATTCACAAGTTTTACTTCTCCCGTTCTTCAATGATAGCACGACTACCGAGATTTTCCTCTGGTTTTATTCCATCCTCCAAAGAAAGCTGCTGAAGTTCTTCTGCCGTGAGGGTTTTAGCTTCGGGATCTTGTTTTCTGCGCGATGAACGCCGTCTCCCATTCTGTGCTCGTGTTCGAGCAGAATACGCCGCCAAGCATTCTTCTGGTGTGAGTGATTTCATGAAGGGTGCTTGAAGTGCTTCTAACTCCTTTTTCACTTCTGCTAAATCCCATTCAAGTTGTTCAATTTTTATGAGCAGTTTCGTGATAGGGGGTATCATAGTGCTCTCCTCTCTTTATTTACTGCACAGAATATTTGAAAAATTTCACTCATACGGTTCGGTGTAGATACATAGTTAAGATTTACTCAAACAAGCGATAAATCACCTGATTACGAACAGATGCACCTTGGTCATACGTGTGTTTCTCAAAAGTTGTCCAGTTCGTAGTAGCACAATTCATTGCGCCTTACATAAGTCTTGATAGTAATTTTTGCTATGGTGGATCGATGAAGACATCAAGGGCTGCTTGACTATCGGTTTCAGGGTTGAAAGTAAGTACCCCTTCATTTTGTGCAGCTCGCAGGAGGCGTTTATCGGAACTCACAAGAATCAGATTATCTCCTTCTATCCGTAGTTCATTGGTTCTATCAAGGGCACATTGTAGGAGGATAGCATCGGTACTGTTGATAGAATGCTTTTCAATAAGATCCCACGAATCGGTTGTTTGATCCTCGGTTTGGAATACTTGCTCCACCTCGTCGAGATCAACAAATTCAGTTTCAAAGTGTGCTCGGAGCTGATTGAAATGCGTTGTGGTAATTTTACCCTCATTTCTCCGGCGTACGAAAACGAAAATAACCTCGCCTCCACCGTCAAACAAACAGATCATACGTCTTAAAGAAACACGCGTGAAGAGGTAGTTAACCAATTGTGTCCCTTTTTCTGCTACGTACCGTTTGGCATACGCACTTGCGTCTAACCAGAAAAAATTCACTCGCTTCTTTTCTCCCGCTCTTCAATGATAGCACTACTCAAAAGATTGTCCTCTGGGTTTATGCCCTCCTCTAGCGAAAGCTGCTGAAGTTCCTCTGCCGTGAGAGTTTTAGCTTCGGGATCGCGTTTTCCGCGTAAGGAACGCCGTCTTTTATTTTGTGCCCGGACTCTTGCAGACCGCGCAGCTAAGCGTTCCTCAGGTGTAAGAGACTTCATGAAGGGACCTTGAAGTTTGAGCAACTCCTTTTTCACCTCTGCTAAGTCCCATTCAAGTTGATCTATTTTTATCAGCAGTTTTGTGATTGGTGGTATCATAAGTTTTCTCCTTTCTATTTGTGACGCTCTCGTGCTGTTATAAGGATGGTCCACATCCATTTAGTGCCTTGACAAATTCGTTAGGAAGGTGGTTAATGCTGATATTCGTTATAAAGAGGCTTTAAGAAGTTAAGCCCATCTTCTGCAAATTGAATACAGATTTGATCGGCAGCCTCCGTACATCCGGCCTCGTACAGAATACGAACAGTTTCTATAGCCTTGTCCTGATCCAAAAGGGAGCCAAGCATATCTCCTATTCCTCTTTCAGACAGTTCAAGATAAATAATCCCCACTTCCCGTGGTGTTTCCGAAACATGAGTTAATAATGTCTCAACCAGAATACGGATATCCCAAGTAATGTACCTTACGGACAATTTCAACCATTCGAGTGCTTCCTCATCTATGATATCAATGAACACCACCCATTTGGACAATTTATCTAAAACTTTCTGATATACCTTTTCATCTTTGTTTTGAGAAAGATTATCAAACATAACGCGCCATGCGGACCTAATCTTTACCCTATCTTCCTCGGACAGGTTATCCCTTTGATTGGAGAAAAAATGAATGACTGCAGAGAGAAAATTTGGATTTTTACTATTTAGCACCTGATAAATGAGACCGGTTTCGTCGTTCAATTCTTGATCGTTTTCCAGCCAGAATGTGCAAATATGCTTGGCAAGTTTAGTTTCCACATCGTGATAAGCAAAATTGGTGTTTAGTGCCTTTTGATAGTGTCCATCTTCCTTAAGGAAATAATACAGCGATTCATGGATTTCGTCAGAAGAAAGTAGATATATGGAAAAAGTTACATACCAATGATATTCATTTTCTATCGGAAATATACAATCGATATTGTCAATTACCCATTTCTTATCAAAGTATAACAACTGAGGCAAAAAAGCACCAAGAGCGAATGAGAATTCAAACGAAGACTCAACATTTTTGTCTAACCTTTTGGTGAAATCCATTCTGATCGCTTGAGGCCATCGAAAATCCGCCTGTTCAGGATTTCTCGTGCGAGCAAAATATAAAGCATACTCCATCATTGTCCAAAATACCATGCCTTTGGATGAATTCATAAAGGTATCAAGCGGGGTTTCCTTAATAGTTCGGCTTGATTCTGCTTTTTCCACAAGAACTAAAAGGATTTTTTCTACAAGAGGTAAGAGTTGCGGATCAAAAGCATGATTATCATTATTTGTTCCAATCGCTATCAACTCTGCCGCGTCAGCAAAAATTTGATCCCAATATTTAAAACCATTTACTTCCTGTTCAACCCAGAAATGTTCTAACGAGAGGAGTTCATGGATAAACCCAAGCAACGCTTCCCAATTGATCTTCTTCTGATCGTGTAATGCTGTCAACAATCCAGACAATGTTGCGCACTGATCAGACGAAAGGGCATCTTTGGAAACGCTTAGGCAACTCGTAAACCGTTGTAGAATTACGACTACATATTCTTTATATACATTTGCTAATCCTTGTTCAGTTAGATTATTTTTCTTATCTATAGATTCGCGTACTTGTTCGAGAAATTTAATTCTTTCCGCCCTAGAATTATTAGACAACAATTCTCTAAGTGCTGGATTAGTATTTTGTTCAATGCTCTCTATTAAACGATGTGCATAACGCATAACTGCGGTAACATTTACATTTTTATCTTGATACTCCAATGCCGCTCTCATGAAAGTAAGATGTGTATCTTTCTTCCTCTCTTCAGGAAGGGTAGAGATGATTTTGATTATCCTCTGACCTAGAGCCCAATCTTCAGTAATCTTTTCCCTCGTATTTTCAGCACAATCAACAATAGTGTCAATGATTTCCACAAGCGTATTAATGGTTTCGGCACACGGATGCTTTTTGGTGTGTTCAGCAATCCGTTCTGCATATTCCAAGGCATGCCATGGTAAAACCGTATTATATTCATTAGTAGTTCTTGCACTTGTTCTAGCGAATGAACTTGGTTCAGCATCAAACCAACCTGAATCTATAATCGGTTTCCACCAACCATCCCAATCAAGTTTTATCACGGAAGTTTGGTTAGGTCTTACAATCACGTTAGACTCAGGTTCAAACCACCCATCTTCTTTTAGTGGTTGTAGCCAGGCAGGCCAAGGAAGATTTTCAAAGAAATACTTGCGCCTCATGTCGGACTTTAATAGGTGTGGCAGAACCCCTCTTATTTCGTCTGTAGGTTTCTCATAATCAAGAATTCGATCCACAACTGTAATAAGAAGGTCCAGGTAATTTCCAACCAAGTCCGCTAGGACATCCTCAAAATCTCGCCAGATAGACTCAAAATCTTCTATGCTATGAGGTGATTTCCATGCCCCGTGCCGATGGACAAACTCATAAAATTTGCCAGTGACTTTTATCCACCTTTCGGCGAGTGGGGAGGGATCATCAACTCCCAACGATTGCAGAATTGAGGGTTTGTGTTTTCCTATCCGTTTGTAGCGTACTTTGACGGGGCCGGGCTTATCGACTGTGAATTTAAGGGTGCCTTCTTTTCCTTTTGCTTCCATTAGCGGCTCCCTGTTCGGCACGCGAATAACAAATTCAAGTTCTTCTTTCTTCTGCACAGAGAGGATATCTCTTAAGCCTCCATCAATTTCCCGTGCAGCATGTGCCAAAAAACTGGTCGCATTTTCTAGATCCTTGCTGTGTAGGATTTTGAGTCCATCCAGATAATAGGCAGCAATTTCGGGACCGATAGCTTCTAAATTCCGATAAATTTCAACTTGTCGTGCAGATAATTTAAGACTGTTGTTTCGAAGTTTCACGGATGCCTGTGATAAATCCTGTTCCCCATCAAATCCATTTTTCATATTTTATACCTTTTCTTCCCAAAGATTCATACCAACATTTTAACACATTTTCAAACCAAATCTCAACCGAATTTCCACGCCTCTGCTTCCAAATCACACCGAGACTTTTTACCGCCGTGAATGCTCGGCTCCGCGCAGAGCTTTTCACGGAGACGATGCACCGCATTATGCACATCTGCAGATGTAACACCCAAAACCTCTGTCAAAAATCGTCGATCTAACTCATGACGCACCTCGTCTCGATCAGCCTCATTAAACGGCAACATCCGCTTATGCCACATCTCATCAAAAATCTGATCGGCATTCGCCAACGCCTCAGCAGAAAGACACCGCACATCTAACGTTGGCAAGGTGTATAGTGTCAACTGCGATAACATACCTCGCCCTTGTTGTTGTTTGTTGCTGTGGACCCAATGGCAGAGAAGCCCTAATGTTGTGTTACACCAGAGCGTCCACGGAATTTCATAACGCGGATTCTCAAAAGCGACGTTCTTTATTAAACTGACACCTAACGTCGGTTTTTCTGTGAAGAGGACAAGAAGGGAGTTCGCATTAAATTGTAAACCGAGATTGTAATGGGCGCGGCTATTTCGGGCAAGAAGCTGCTGCAATTTCGGTCTCCCATCGGGACGAAGGACGCCGTGTGCATCCGGTTTCACAAGCATTGCCCGCTGTAAAGGAGATTTCACCTTCCATAGACATGGATAGTCGTCGCTGTCGGTACACCCAGTTCCCATATCAAACGCCCCGCGTCCATTCCCACCAAAAACATCCAAGTGTGACATCCCAAGCGTTGCGATGTCCTCAACGAGGCAAATAGGGACATGTATAGGTATGGTTTGAGTTGGTAACCACAACTCTCCGCCTGCCAAACGATGTGCCGACTGGATTAACTCCATCGCTTTTACACGGGATGCCGCCCACGCCTCGCCTACCGGTAACGGGCAGTCAAGTAGATGTCCAACAGTTTCATCGCCTATTTTGAGTTCATCGCCGCCAATTGGCGTATCTTCCATTATGCGCGTGTTATCTATCCTGAGAATACCGTTACCTATTGCCACACTCTCCAGCACACTCCTCGGTTGATGTAGCAGGGAGATAAACGTCCCGCGGCCTGTGCTACTTTCTCTGCCTTTCGTCGCAACGACCATACACTCTGCCATCCCCGTATCGGAGGAAAAGGTACAATTAGCAATTTGAGCATCCGCAATCGTAATCACAATCACGTCATGATATTCAGTCGCCCATAGATCCCGGACTTTTTGCCAGTGTGGAGAGGCGAGGGCTGTCGCCGGTAGAATGAAACCCATCGTCGAACTACCATTAGATTTGAGCATCCGATCTGCTAAATCTACAAAGTAGGAGGCGAGTCCAGCTTGTCCATTGGCGACGCGGATGTCCTCTTTTCGGAGTGCGCGCCGCATTGCAGCTGTATCCTCTTGGCTTCGTTCACTACCTTCAAACACGGGTTTCGGGATACTGCTGCTACTATCAGCGTTTGGCTTGCTAAAAGGCGGATTCTCCACCACAATATCAAACTCACGATGTCGAAACGTGTCTTGCCGGTTGACAGTGGCATCCCCTTCACCTCCGACTTGCCTCGCCTCATTCTCCATGAGATAGAATATCTGTATTTGCTCAGGCGCATTGAGCAGATTCAGTGCACCGAGGGCATAACTATCATCTGCCTGTTTTCCATAAGGGAGTGTATGAATCCGGGTCCGCCCGATCTTCTTATCGGGATAGGTACTGGTGAGGAGCGAAGCGGTGAGATGACTCGCGTTCGGCATAATATCACACCCACCGATGTTATGTTCCATCATATTACCGTGTATATCCGCTCCGATGCCACCTGCTTGTTCGTAGATACTGAGAATACGCTGGTATACGCCGTTGAGAAGGGCACCAGTACCGCATGCAAAATCCGCCACCTTTAATTTCTGGACATCAACGTTGGATTGATGCGCCATAGGAAGCACCAATACTGACAGTAGGGCTACGGCTTCAGGGCGGGTATAGTTTGCCTTAATATACTTTCGATCAATGATGAGGCGTTGAAAAACGATGCCTGCTAACTCATGGACCTGGGCGATACCGCCACTGACCAGTTCGTGCGCAGCGCGACAGAGCGTAGACAGGACTCTACCGACTAATTTGTCGTCGGTTGCAATGGCGTGTACAAGTTGGTGAGCCACATCGAAGATATGCCAGTAGTTGACATCGCGAATAATATTCCAATCTTTCAGTACGTCGCTATACTTGATAGGCGCGTCGTCATCTACTGTGAGTTGAGCAAGCGATGAAACCTGTTCCATTTCAGGCTTACCGGCGAGGGAACTTTGGAAGACGAAAGCATTGGTAATAATCAGCATCGCCATCCGTGAAGTCTGCTCGCCCGGTTGTTGGTGCAGGATTTCACCAACTGCTGCGCCGATGCTCGGACGCGTCGCGATTGCGGCTTCTAACAGAAGCGCGGCTTGATCGACGCGGTATTCTAACAGGGCAGCAGCCTTCTGAATTCTCGAATTCGGTGTCGCGCCAAGTTGGAGAGCCATCGCGACATCGCCGATTGTTCCTTCTGCCCATCCTTTATCCGGGAATCTGTTGGTCTCCGATCCATCTTTACTCAGGAGCACATAGTGAATATCATTCGCTTGTTGGAGTTCTTGTTCCAAATCCCTACGTTCAACGTGTAGGAAGCGAGCGGGGATGCGGAGTGCCATTGCAGTGGTAAGCGTCTCTGCTACCATATTCGGAGCAGGCGAGAGTTCTTCGCCGAGGTGTTGCTTCGCTTGTGCTTCACCGCGGATATTGGGGCTTATGCCATCAAGTTTTACTTCAATAACGACGGGTTCACGACCCAGTTCAGTTACAAAGACATCGGGACATTTCCGATTGTTTTTGAAAGGACGTGTTTGCTCCTCAAGTGTCCAAGTGCTCCGCATCCTGTTGAGGATGTCTACCAATTTTGTTGTGATAGTGTTTTCGTGCTGTCTTGACATATCAAGTTTCGGCCTATTTTGTCCCCTTTACTTGTTCCTCCAAATATTCCTGCTCTGCTCGCTGAACTCCCGCCAAGATTGTGTCCTTATCAAGTTTATCAAGCCACTTATGACGTTCAGCAGTGTAATCAATAGTGCTTGGTTTGCGTATTCTGATAAAGCGCGCCATTCCGACGATCCCCAGTTCGTCCAAGATCGCATCAAGCCCGAATTGATAAAGCGTCATATCGGGCAGCGTACTTAGGTTTCGGATATGCTCATTTTCAGGCACTGGGTGTTTCGCCTCGTATGACTGAAAAACCTCTTTCTGAATCTTTTCCATTTTGAGGTGAGAGAGTGTCTGCCATGCCGCGGCTGCATCAGCCTCTTGGGGTTTGCAGATATAGAGAAACCGCGTAGCTCCAGTGAGACCCAGGTTTTTTGTCAGGACTTTAATTCCGAGTTCATATATTTTTTCATCAGGCATCTCGAGTATATTCATTTCTTATCACCTCTCATCTATTTATCTACTTCCAGACTGTGGTTGCATGGCTGGGTAGATTTCTATATCAGAACGGTTTATGAGTACACCGGTGTAGAAAGTGAGCCAATCGCCGCACAGTTCAATAGACATGAAATCGTCTCCATCACTGGCGTATTCATGGAGTTCCACATCAAATTTTGCTTCGCCTTCGGCATCCGTAACAGTGAGGGTTGCGTTCACAATATCCTGCCGGCTATATTCAATGGCGATATCCTCGTCTTCATTATCGGGATCAGGATAATAGAGGGTCATATCGTCAGGCAGCGGATCGCCGAGTTCGCATTCATCATCAACAACCCACCGCGAAACCTCGTATTCGTCCTTCGTTCCTGGAATATGATCCACACCGACCACAACCTCTTCTTCGGCATCACGGATGTGATACATATAGCGCCGTAGATTGTCGCCTTCATACTTTTTGCGTATGATCAGTTTGAAAGCATGCGACGTATCTCCGGTCTCTTCATAAGTGATGACGTCGGAGAGTTCAATCATGCTATCCATCGGGATGTCAACCAATTCATGCCGTTCCGGCTTTTTGGGTTCGGTCTCTTTCTGTTTACCGAACAGCGATCTCCCACCTTTTCTACCAAATAGTGCCATACTACCACCTAAAAATAACCTTTATTATACATGACTAACATAATAACCCCAACAACCAGGAGGCTCCCAAAGATCAGGAGAAACCAAGTCGCGCCGGATGTTTTCTTCTCTACAACAACAGTCCGCGTCGCCGGTGGTGCGCGCGTTTGAGGTGTTGTCGTAGTAGGTGTCGTTACTGTCGGTGTCTCTCCAGCAGCTGCAAGAAGTTCCGTCTTCAGTGCTTCTTCATCAGGGAGTTCGTCAACAGTGTAAACCTCCGCGCCATCCCCATAAAATTTATCTGGATTTTCTTCAACATAACTTGCGACATAGTTTTCATCCGGATTCGTCCCCGGATCCACATAATTCGGGTTCTGTTCAACACCTTGACTTTCGTAGTAATCCCTATAGAGTTCATACTCCGCCTGCTTTTCAGCACTCCAATGCGACCGGTCATAATCGCGATGGTGATAGTGCCATAAGTAACTATGGCGAATCGAGTGGTTGTAGTAGTCGTGGAAATAGATACCGAACATCAGGTTGTTAAACGCCATGGCTGCCCCCATGCTGTACATGGAATATCCCATTACAGGATAATAACCACCAAAATTGTTGATATTAATAGTGGAACGGTTATCCCGGCGGGCACGTGCAGTTTGGCGGTTCGCTGTCCGGACTTGGCGTTTCAAGCTGCGGTTTTGTGCTTTGAGTTGTCGAACCTGTTTCCGGTTTTGTCCAGTCGTTGCGCGTTGTTGATTCCGAGAGGCATTGCGCGTCGCAGTCGTGTTTCGGTTTGTTGCAGTCGTCGCTTTCGCACGGCTCGTCGCTGTCTGCTTTTGACGTGCTGTCGTGCTTGCACGCGTGCCGGTAGTTCTCGTTGAGCTGCTTCTGCTATAGGTGCTTCTTGCGCTTCGTGTCGTCCGTGTCGAAGAACGCGGACTGCTATAAGAGCGACTGGTGCTGCTTCGGCTGCGTGTGCTACTCGTGGATCGCTTCGGTGCGCTGTAGCTGCGTCGGCTCGAGCTGCGACTAAAACTCCGGCTACGACTGAAACTCCGTCCGCCACGGCGACTCTCTACAATATCTGGTGCTAAACTGAACAAAAAGACAATTAGGACAGTGAGAATTGAGAATTGTTTGAATTTACGCTTCACCCTGATATCCCTCCTTAGATTTTTTTAGAGGCATTCAATTCTCCAATAATTGTGATTTTCTACCTAAGGCTCTTCACTGTAGGAGCGAGCTGTGCTCGCGATGCCACCGCGAAAATTATGAAAAACCGACAATTGAATGGCTCTGAGATTTTTTTCCTGAAAAACTTGACAAAAGATATTGCGTCTGTTAGAATATTTAGAGTTATTTATAAATGAACACCAATTTCGTTCTTGAAACCTTTATGTGCCTGTAGCTCAGCTGGATAGAGCGTCAGCCTCCGGAGCTGAAGGTCGGGCGTTCGAATCGCCCCAGGCACTTTTTCTACTTAACGACATAATGTGTCAAGGCACACTATTACCACCTGAAACCCCATACTTACCATTTTAGATTATGCTAACATTAATTAAGAGAGTTGTCAAAGATATTTTCTTTTAACCTCGCATCTTTCTCTGAAAAAACATAAACAGTTCTTTTAGGCATCATACCAAACGGAAAACGTTACACTTTTCGATTTTTTTACCAAGGACTCATCATCGAAAAACCTTTAGAAAACTCGACAGAACAGGGGTTTATAGACCAACACTTCAACACGCAATGTTACACGGGTGTAACATTTGAAAGGAAAATATGGCACTTGACGTACGCGACGCGCGCTTGTTAGATTTAGTTGACCCAGAGGCAGACATTGAACAAATAGCAACAGGCTGTCAATTTACCGAGGGACCGCTCTGGCACGCGACAGGACAGTTTCTACTTTTCAGCGATATTCCGGCAAACAAGATGCGGAAATGGGATGCTGACTCAGGCATGACCGTTTTTCGTGAACCCTCCGGAAAATCAAACGGCTTGACTTACGACAAAGGTGGACACCTTCTCGCTTGTGAACACGCGAATCGCCGAGTCTCCTTTACAACAGCCGATGGCGAGATCATCACGATTGCCGCACACTATCAAGGTAAACGCTTGAACAGCCCGAACGACATCGTTGTGAAATCCGATGGGAGCATCTATTTCACAGATCCACCCTACGGACTGAGTGCAGCATACGGGGTCGAATCGGAAAAGGAACTCGATTTCCAAGGGGTCTACCGTTTGTCTGCTGATTATGAGACGTTGACGCTCCTCGTCGACGACTTCGATAGACCGAACGGCATCTGCTTTTCACCCGACGAATCGATCCTCTACATCAACGATACTGAACGGATGCATGTGCGTGCTTTTGATGTTCAACCTGACGGCACAATTGCGAACGGTCGTGTCTTCGGTGAAGAAGAGGGTGACAACGGCAAACCTGATGGTATGAAGGTCGATGTCCAAGGGAACGTTTATCTAACGGGTCCAAACGGGATTTGGGTCTTCGCACCAGACGGCACACACCTTGGGATTATTCTCGTCCCCGAACGTTCCGCAAACTTGGCATGGGGTGGTGATGATTGGAAAACGTTGTTCATCACAGCAAGTACCTCAGTCTATCGGATAGCATGCAAAGTAGCAGGAGTGGCGGTACCCTAATGTCAATGAAAGTTAATATCAAACGCATAGATAAAACGCTTCCCTTGCCGAAATATGAAACGGCTGGGTCTGTAGGTTTTGATCTCATCTGTCGTGAATCAGCAGAGATTGCGCCGCAGTCGATTGTCCTGATTCCCGCAAATGTTATCGTCGAAACACCGGCAGGCTATATGCTAATGATATGCCTTCGGAGCAGTACGCCCCGTAAATTGGGATTGATGATGCCGCAGGGTGTCGGTATCGTTGACAACGACTATTGTGGTGAAGAGGACGAACTGAAAATCCAGGTTTATAATTTTACAAACGAGATCGTGAATGTTGAGAGAGGTAGCCGGATTGCGCAAGGACTCTTTGTCCCCGTGAACACGCCAGAATGGAACGAGGTTGAACAAATGTCCGACACCTCAAGGGGTGGTTTTGGCAGCACAGATCGGTAGTCTTACGCATCGAAATGTATCTTAATAATAGGAGATATACCCGTAATAACACTGGTAATAAGTAGGCATGAAACAATACCTTGAAGGACTTCAGCAGATATTGGACACTGGTGTCGATCGCGAGGGCAGAAACGGTGTAACCCGCGCACTCTTCGGTATGCAAATGCGATACAACATGGAAGATGGGTTTCCTGCCGTAACGACCAAAAAACTCGCGTTCCGGTCAGTCAAAGCAGAACTTTTAGGTTTCCTGCGTGGCTACGATCACGTTGAACAGTTCCAAAAACTCGGTACACAGGTGTGGAATGCAAACGCTGAAGCATGGGGACGTGAGGGCGCGCTTGGTCCCATATACGGGGTGCAATGGCGAAAATGGAGAACGGCAGACGGCACGATTGATCAATTAGCTAAGGTCATTGAACAACTCCAGACGACCCCACATAGCCGTAAGCTCATTGTTACAGCGTGGAACCCAGCAGAATTAGATAAGATGGCACTGACACCCTGCCACATGTGTTTTCAGTTCCTTGTCGCGGACGGTAAGTTGTCGGTGCAGATGTATCAGCCGAGTTGTGATATGTTCTTAGGTGTCCCCTTTAATATCGCATCGTATTCGCTCCTACTACACATGGTCGCTCAGGTAACAGGTTTAACGCCGCATGAATTCATTCACACTTTAGGCGACGCGCACATCTATCACGAACACCTTGAAGCAGTTCAGACCCAATTGCAGCGAAGTCCGTATCCGCTCCCGCGCCTTGTATTGGATCCGAAAATCAAGTCAATTGATGCTTTCAAGATGCAGCACATCCAGTTAGAAGATTATCAACATCACGCTGCGATCCGCGCACCTATGATTGTCTAATGTGGAGAATCAAAATGGTAAAAATAAAGGGGTTGATACTTCTCGCTGTAAGTCTTGTGGTAATGCTTGCAGGTTGTGGAACGTCTAATGAACACGCTGTTTTCCGCTCCGAGGATATGATTACCATTTATTGGGTCTTGGAAGATAACGAAGAAATTAACAACTTTGAACTTCAGAACAATATCTTGGAATTGGATATCAAGATGGGTGAATTCCACGAGAAACAGAGCCTCCCAATCAAATTTGCTGCAAACCATGAAGACCTTGAAATCAAAGGCATGAGCAGGCTTGATGAACTGGCGATCTTTCATATTGTGGTGAACCCCATGATGCAATCACATCCAGAACTTCCGACCGTCCAAAAGACCTACACGACATACCGAGGGCTCGAACATATTACTGACATTGACAACAAGCCGGGTGATTTCACAAAGGCTAAAACTTTCCGATCTGGCGACAGGCTCACAATATTTTGGCATAGACCGGATAAACCTGAAAAAAAATGGCATAAGTGGACGCAAGGAACCGGAAAAAGTGATATGTGGATGGAGGGACGGCCACTTCCTGAGAATTGGACGAAAGGACTGTCTATTACAGGTGTTGAACCGCATGAAAGTGTAAAGATAATAGGCATCGGCAGCACGCCTGAAATTTTCATTGTATATTTCCGCGTGCTACCTAACCCTACTGAGTCAAAAGGAGACAATGAAACACGAAAAACAAAACGGAAATAACTTCGGTGAACCGGAACAAAACGGTCATCACCTTGATGGCGAAGAATTGACCTTACCAGAAGAAGCGGCGTTCCTCATTGAACTGATTTTCGAGGAATTTGAAGAACTCCTAAACGATTACCCACATCATGCCGCTTACTGCTTTGCATCTATTATGCATCTGGTAGATACAGCCGAAGACCTCTCACACTTCACCCGGCGGTTGGGAATGTGGCTCTGGATTGAAGTGCTCTCCTTTCAAACTGAGGAGCCTTTAAATCTCACCGAACTCGCTAAACACTTTGAAACCGATGTGAAAACCGTCCAAAGTGGGATCGATGAACTCGTAGAAACAGGTCAATTTAAAATGGAGTGGAAACAGCAAAACAAGATTAAACTGGCACCGCGTATGCTAAAAGAGACAGTCATCCGTTTTGCTGAACAGGTCGTGAGCGGGATAGAAATGGGAGAACAAGCAGAAGGAGCAGAACCCTAAAATGTTAATATCAATGATCGCCGCAATCGACAAAAACCGACTTATCGGCAACGGACCAGACATCCCGTGGCAGATGCCTGCTGACCGGCGGCATTTTCGCGATATGACCCTCGGCAAACCTGTCGTTATGGGACGCAAAACTTTTGAAACGCTGAAACGTCCTTTAGGGAAGCGACGCAATATCATTCTCACGCGAAATACTGATTATACGGCTCCGAAAGGTTGTATCGTTGCGCACTCCGTAGAAGAAGTTATTAAACGTTCTCAGGGAGCAGAAGAACTCATGATATGTGGTGGCGCGCCTATCTACCAAGCCTTTTTACCGCACGCCGACAGGCTCTACCTTACACAAATCCATGCCACGTTTGAAGGCGATGTCTATTTCCCCGAATTTGACATGGCAGCGTGGCAGGAAGTGAAACGCATTGACGGTGAACCCGACGAGAAAAATCCTTATCCGTATAGTTTTCTGTTTTTAGAAAGAAAATAGAAAGGAACAACCCAGTGCTTAACTTGTGCATGCTTTCCGGTTCTTTTGAATACGACTCCGAAGCATCTTTGACCATCTTCAAAGAATTTGTTGAAAACCACTACCCGATCAAAGCAAATCTAATCGTTTATAGCTCAGAGGATGACGATCCTTCTTTGGCGGCATTGGATGACGCAGATGCCTTGTTAGTCTTCACGCGCCGACTTAATACGGACGGTGCATCACTCAAACAATTTCAAGATTACTGTGAACAAGGCAGACCACTTGTCGGGGTTAGAACCGCCAGTCACGCGTACGAAAACTGGCTTGCGTTTGACAAAGATGTTCTCGGTGGCGACTACCAAGGACATTACGGTCACGGACCCATTACCCGTGTGGAATTAGCTGCGACGGAACACCCGATCCTGAAAGACATCCCAGCGTTTGATACTTATGGCAGTCTCTACAAAAACCCATCGCTTCGCGACGATACATCTCTACTACTGATGGGGCATACCGATGAACACTCAGAACCTGTAGCATGGACACGCTTGCATAACGGCGGTCGCGTCTGCTACACTTCACTCGGACATCAGCAGGACTTTGAGGTCGAAATCTTTCTGCGATTTCTGGCCCAAAGTGTTTTGTGGGTATCGGGACAGATTTAACGAAATTGAAGGCACACTTGGAGATATGGAAATACTCACGATTGCGAATGGCGATATCTACACTCCAACGCATTTTGGACAGGGGAGTATCGTTATTCAAGATGACACAATTTCAGAGATAACAACGGAGACGCTTCAACCGTCAGGAGAAGTCATTGACGCGTCTAACTGCCTTGTAATCCCAGGGTTGATTGATGGATTAATACACGGTGGCGGCGGCTATGGAACAATGACAGGCGATGTTGAGGATGTAGCATCAATCGCACGCGCACACGCCCGTAGTGGTGTCACTTCGTTGGTTTTAGGTATCTCTTCCGGTAGTATGGCGCAAATCAACAGTGCACTAACGGCTATCGCGCACGTCGTTGACGAACCAGTGGCAGACGGTTCACAGATTATCGGTTCGTATGTTGAAGGGAAATTCGGGAGCCTCGCTAAAAATGGTGCACAGAATGCGAAGTATATTACGCCTCCGAACTTTGAAGAGTTCCACGCAATGTGGGCAGCCTCTGATGGGACCTTGAAAGTAATTTCTATCGCACCGGAAAATGATGAAAACTTCCAATTTATTAAGCATCTCACAACCTTTAGAACAGACGCTTACAACGACATTGTCATCGCGATGGGACACACAAATGCGACATTTGCGCAAGCGATGGCAGCTATTGATGCGGGTGTAACGCGCGCGACACACACTTACAACGGTATGAGCGGGATGCATCACCGGACCCTCGGTGCCATTGAGGCAGTCCTATCGCACCCAGATATCCACGCAGAACTCATCATTGACGAGCACCATGTTCACCCTTTTTGGGGAAATAACTTGATTCAGCAGAAAGGCGCGCACGCCGTCGGGTTGATTACCGACTGCACAGAACTCGCCGGTGTCCCTACTGAAGCATGGCAAGCATCCGCCACTTATGTCCCTGAGCTCGATGCCTATCGTCTCAATGAAGATGCAATCTCTGAACACGATACCGCTTTTGAAGCCGGTACCACCGAGAAATACGTCCGTAACGGTGCGATGTGGCTCGATGTCGGTACACCGACCGAACGTCTCGCGGGTGCGAATATTACCCTCATGGACGGTGTGCGTAACGTCATCAATTGGGGAAACTCACTCGAAGATGCCTTAACAATGGCGACGTTAACACCGGCGCAAAATTTGGGGGTCTCAACATCAGTCGGTTCAATTGAGACCGGTAAAACCGCAGATATCGTTATTGTCGACGAAAATTTAAGCGTTCAGACGGTTATTTTGCGTGGAAAACCCCTAAAAAAACATATCTCATAAATCCCCTTAAAAATCTTTCCCAACAAGCGCGAGAATTGTAACCCATACATCCAGAAAACCCATACATTCTCAAGGTTTTAGGCGTTATTCGTTGTGATTTTTCAAAATATGAACAGCGAGATTTTTCGTCTAAAATGAAAATTTTTCATTTTTTTTGACATTTTTTTCAGATTTTGCACCCAAACCCCTTAAAAAAATTGTCTTTAATATACACAGTTTGCATACATAGTTTGCATACATAGTTTGCAAGGTTCTATTTTTAAAGTCTTAAAAATGGGAAGGGACACGCAAAATGAAAAGAATCCTATTCGCGCTGCTTTTCGGACTAACGCTAAGTGTATCGCACATACCACACAGCACAATCGCAGAACTCACAAACAGCGGTGAAGATTATCCGTCTTGGTCCCCGGATGGCACGCAGCTTGCCTGTACCCATTTTGGGGCGAATGTTTATATTGAAGTCATAAACGTTAATGGCGGCGATTTGAGACTCATAACAGAAGGCTTTTACCCATCTTGGCAACCAAGTGGTTTGGTAGCGGTGAATCCTGTCGGATGGTTCATTTCAACGTGGGGATGGGTCAAGGTTGGCGGAAGTAGAAAATAAAACTCAGCAATACATTCTCGGAGAAATATATATGAAACGGACATACGCTTTATCTGTATTCAGTTTGATATTGTTGTTATCTATGAGTATTTGTGCTGTTTCAGCAAAAGCACCGACAACCTCAAAAATCCTGTTTAGTTCCACACGGGATGGCAATTGGGAGGTGTACATGATGAATCCCGATGGCTCCGAACAGGTGAACTTGACACAGCATCCCGCCGATGATTCGCGTGCTGTGTGGTCTCCGACAGGTGAACAGATTCTCTTTGTCTCGACTCGCGGGGGAAATCATGTGCGGGACCTGTATGTGATGGACGCGGATGGCACAAATGTCCGGCGCGTCTTTAAGAAAAAAATAAGGGCTTGGAGAAAAAATGCGACGTGGTCGCCGGATGGAAAACGGTTTGCTTACATTTACGAAGACTGGAATCGTTTCGAGTTCGGTATGTATCTTGGAACATTTGGCGAAGAAGATGTCGAACTCCTCCCGAATGGGCGTTCCCCAGCCTGGTCACCAGATGGTTCAGAGATTGCCTATACTCTCGCTCACGCACTGGGGTCTCGACTGACATTTCTCAATGTTGACACACGCGATCAGGAACAACCGATCCCCGATAAAGCACTACAATGGCAACACAGTCCGTCCTGGTCTGCTGCAGGGGATAGACTTGCGATTTCTGGGACCAAACATCCGATCCCTGCTATCTTGGA
>JAGFCB010000309.1 GCA_022394775.1 Candidatus Poribacteria bacterium | reverse complement strand
CGATATGTTTAGAGAAAAACGCCATATACACCCTTTTAGTCCCGTAGGGACGATATGTTTATTTCACAAAACAAAATATTCGTAAAAACAACACGTTAATTAGCACAAGTCGTTAATATGGTAATTATACATAATTCAAGAAATAAATTCAAGAAAAAGTAATACTGCTTAAAGATAGGAACTCGGGTTCACTACGTTCCAGTTTTTTATTTTCCGATAAGCAGCTTGCGCAGCGATGCCCCTAATACCGAAAAACGAACACTTGCCTTAAAAATGGAAAATGGATATAATGATAATATCTGAACAACACTGGGGTTGCTCTTGTCTGATTAAGAACTGCCAGATTTTACAGTGTTGACATGCCTTAATTTTAACTATAGGAGTGGATTTCCCTCCCAAATCTAAAGGATTGGGTCTCCGGTTTCCCGAAAATCGTGATGAAAAATAAGAAAATTCTCATCATTGGTGGCGGTGTGATTGGACTTGGTATCGGGTGGCAGCTGGCGAAATCAGGTGCCGCTGTCGCCATTCATGAGCGCGAACAAGCCGGACGCGGTGCCTCTTGGGCAGCCGCTGGTATGCTCGGTCCAATTGCTGAAGCACATATCGACGAACTCGACCTCCTCAAACTCAGCAATCAAAGTTTAGCACGCTACCCGGAATGGGTCGATGAGTTAGAGACCGAAACAGAGATGTCGATCGGTTACCGAGCAGAAGGCACGCTCATTATAGGAATTGAACCCGATGATGCATATCAGCTCCAGCATGCTTACGACTTACAACAAGATTTAGGGTTGAATGTCGAATGGTTGAGCGGACAAGAAGCACGTAAAATTGAAGGGGCTCTTTCACCATACGTGACTGCAGCGATTCGTTGTGAAACCGACCATCAAGTCGATAACCGACTAATGGCTCAGGCACTCCAGCGTGCCTATGAGGGGCGCGGCGGCGTGTTGCATCAAAATAGCACTGTTGAAAGAATTGTCATAGAAAACGGAACCGCAACCGGAGTTCAAACACAAGACGGTTTTCAAGCCGCAGATGTGTGTATTCTCGCCGCAGGATGCTGGTCTGGCCAGATCAACGGGTTACCGGATACTATTATCCCTCCCGTGCGTCCCGTGAAGGGGCAAATGTTGGCGTTGCAAATGCGTGAGGGCACCACTCTCAAAAACGTCATCCGTACCGTCAAGGCGAGGTATCCGATGCCAGTATATTTAGTACCGAGACGCGATGGTAGACTTGTTGTCGGTGCGACAACCGAGGAAACGGGATTTGACACAGATCTAACTGTCGGCGGTGTATACGAACTCCTCCACGGGGCGTGTGAAGCCGTGCCAGGTATTTACGACCTGCCACTTATTGAAACATGGACAGGTTTACGTCCAGGTAGCGGAGACAATGCTCCCATCCTCTGTAAAACACCTGTCGAGAACCTAATATACGCAACAGGACACTATCGCAACGGTATCTTACTGACACCCATCACAGCTTACGAGATCTCCAAACTGATTCTGACGGGTGAGACTTCAGAGACAATCGCTCCATTTCAATTGGACAGGTTTTCAAAGTAATCAGGCTTTAGAAGAACTATGCGCTTTCTCCTGCCGTGTTCTGAATTAACGAAAAATTGTTGGATTCTTAAAATTTGCTTTAAATGTGAAAATATGCTATAATACTTAAATAACATTGCGGGGTGCTCTTACCTGTTTAAGAGCTGAGAAAACACCCATTGAACCTGATCTGGGTCATGCCAGCGTAGGGAAATATGAAAGAATAGTTGTCAGTTAACAGTTGTCAGAGGAAATAGTTATCAGTTATCAGTTACAAAGAGGTTTCTGATAGTCCAAGAGTTTTTTACTGATAACTGAAAGATTTTCGCAGAAAAATCGCACTGACGGCTGATAACCAATAACTAATAAAGTCGCTTCCTTTTGGCACTGCCAAGGCTATAAATAGAGCCACCGGCAGGCGGGCATGTTCCCTACACTGAAAACGGAAGGCGGCTTTTTTGTATTAAGGAGATTAAGGGTAAGATACGCATGTTCAGCAAATTCGGTGTTCCTGTAGCGATTCTATTGGCAATATTAGGCGTATGGGAAGGTGCCGTGCCCCTATTCAATATACCGGGCTACATTCTACCAGCTCCCTCGAAAATTGTGGTGACGCTATTTGTGGAACATGCGCAATTACTGAAACACACACTCGTAACACTCGAAGAGATGCTTCTGGGGTTTGCGCTCGCGGTTAGTATCGGTATTCCCTTAGCTGTGCTGATGTTCGAGTTCCCGATGTTGGAAAAAGCCTTTTATCCGTACGTCATAGGTTCACAAACAGTGCCGGTGTTTGCGATCGCGCCGTTGTTGGTGCTTTGGTTCGGCTTCGGGATTGCCTCGAAAGTGGTTATGGCAGCATTGATTGTGTTTTTCGCAATCGTGCTGAACACTCTGGACGGTCTAAAGTCAACCGATCCAGACACAGTAAACCTGTTTAGGATTTTGCAGGCAACTCGGTGGCAGATTCTATGGAAAGTGCGCATCCCGTCAGCCCTGCCATTTATTTTTTCAGGTGCGAAGATTGGCATATCAATCTCCACGATTGGTGCTGTCATTGGTGAATGGGTCGGAGCGAAGGCAGGACTCGGATTCCTTATGTTGTACGCGAATGGAAGGCTCCAAGTTTCACTGGTATTTGCAGCTATTTTTTGTTTAACACTTTTAGGTTTAGGTCTCTTTGGATTGATGACGCTGCTGGAGCGGTACGCAATGCCGTGGCGACACCAGCACAACACATTAGACATTCGGTAGGTGTGCTTCACGCATATCAACCAACAAGAAAGGAAATTTCCATGAAAACAGCAATTTGCTTAATGTTTCTCATCGGTTGTGGTATACTCTTAACCGGTCACATTGACAGTAATGCGGACAGCCATCAGAAAGCAGAAATGGAGAAAGTTACGCTGCTTCTCGATTGGTCTCCCAATGTAGACCATGCGCCGCTTTACGTTGCAGAAGAAAACAATATTTTTGCCAAACACGGGTTGGAAGTTGAATTGCTCTGGGGTGGCGATCCAGATGCGCCGCTGAAGTTGGTGGCGGCGGGGAAATACCCATTCGCCGTTAGTTATCAACAGAGTGTGACGATTGCGCGAGCCAGTGAAGAAGTTTTGCCGGTTAAATCAATTGGTTTGCTTGTGGAACATCCGCTTAACACAATTAGTTTCCTAAAAAAGAGCGGCATTAAAACGCCAGCAGATTTCAAAGGGAAAAAAATCGGATATACGGTCGCACCGCTGGACGTGCTTCTGTTTAACGCTATCGCAGCGAATGCCGGATTATCCGAAGACGATTACGAATTGATAAACGTAGGCACGAATATTTTAGCACCTCTTCTAAGCGGTCAAATTGATGCAGTGATCGGTCCCTTTCGGAATTACGAGATTAATATGTTAAAACTTGAAGGCGCGGAAGCCAGTTATTTAGCCCTTGAGAAACACGGCATTCCGGACTACTATGAATTGGTAATCATCACAAATGACGCTTATTTGGAAAAACATCCAAAAACTGCCAAAAAACTGATGACGGCTATTCAGGAAGCGATTCAATTCACGAAAAAGAAGCCTGATGATGCGCTGCAACTCTTTTTTAAGGCAAACCCTGATGCCCGCAAAGATTTGGAAGAACTCGCGTTTCGGGATACATTGGATGTATTCGCTACAACACAAGTGCAATCTGAAGAGAAGTGGGATGCTTTCGCTAAATTCGCTTACGAAAAAGGGTTGGTTTCTAAAACAGTTAAAGCGACAGATTGTTTCATCAATATATTGGAAAAATAGTCGTTTTACCTACTGAATCAATGACGGATAAAAAAATCCTTATCATCGGTGGCGGCATAATTGGGCTTGGTATCGGGTGGCAACTGGCGAAATCAGGTGCCTCCGTTACTATTTATGATAGCGCAAAAGCCGGACGCGCCGCCTCTTGGGCAGCCGCGGGTATGCTCGCGCCACTGGCTGAAGCACACAGCGAAGAACCGGAATTGCTTAAACTCGGCACCCAAAGTTTGGCATGCTACCCGCAATGGGTTGAAGCATTAGAAGCAGACGCAAAGATGTCTGTCGGCTATCGAGTGGAAGGCACACTCATAGTAGGATTGGAACCCGACGATACGCATCAACTGCGGCATCTTTACACTGCGCAGCAAGATTTAGGGTTGGATGTCGAGTGGTTGACCGGGCGGGAGGCGCGCGCAGTTGAATCTGCGCTCTCACCTCGCGTGACTGCAGCCATTCGCTGTGCAACCGATTACCAAGTTGATAACCGCTTGATGGTAAAGGCACTCCGGCGAGCCTATCAAGTTTGCGGGGGTGTGATGCATGAAAACAGCACTATTGAAAGAATCGTCGTAGAAAACGGCGTAGCAACCGGTGTCCAAACGCAAACCAGTTTTCAAGCCGCAGATATACTCATTCTTGCAGCAGGGTGCTGGTCTGCCCAGATTAAAGGACTACCAGAGACCATCGTTCCACCTGTGCGTCCTGTGAAAGGACAGATGTTGGCATTACAAATGGAAGCAGGTATTACGGTTAAAAACGTCATCCGCACTGTCAGAGCGAGGTATCCGACATCGGTATATCTGGTGCCGAGAGCCGATGGTAGGCTGATCGTTGGAGCGACGAGTGAGGAGATGGGGTTTGACACGCGTTTAACGTCTGGTGGCGTATTTGAGCTGCTCCGCGGTGCCTGGGAAGCGGTGCCGGGTACTTACGAACTGCCGCTTCTGGAGACTTGGGCGGGTTTGCGTCCTGGCAGCAGAGACAATGCCCCGATACTTGGTGAAACGCCTGTTGAGAACCTCATATATGCTACAGGGCATTATCGCAACGGTATTCTGCTCACGCCGATTACGGCTTACGAAATAGCCAAACTCGTTCTGACCGGTGAGACTTCAGAAATAGTTGCCCCGTTTCAATTAGATAGATTTTTAAAGTAGTAGGCACACGCCGTGTGCCGTAAACACACCCGAAAATATGAAAATACGCGTTAACGGTGAAGAAAAAACGGTTCGTCCAAATTTGAATGTTTACGACCTGCTTACCATCTTAGAACTGAATCCGACGCAGGCAGGCATCGCTGTCGCTGTGGATCGGGAGGTTATCCCGAAAACGGCGTGGCAAGCCACGGAACTTCGCGAGGATAGTGAAGTCGAGATCATTCGTGCTGTCCAAGGTGGCTAATACGGTTACAAGGAACATAGGACAGGAAAGTTGACCCAAAAACATTTGATAAGAGGCTTTAAGGCTGCTATACTAATTGAAAATGCACAGAGATAGACCGGTAGGCACAATACTATGCGAAGTCAAGAGATCCGCTGGGTTCAACGCGCGAATAGTTTTGAGAAGGCTTTGGGTCGATTAAGAGCGGCTGTCAAACTTGCAGAACAAAGAAAACTCTCAGACTTAGAAGCACAAGGGCTGATACAAGGGTTTGAATACACGCATGAACTCGCTTGGAAGACGTTGAAAAACTTCCTTGAAGCACAAGGTATAGTGAATCTGTACGGTTCGCGCGATACAACGCGATCGGCTTTTCGGAATAGTCTAATTGAAAACGGCGAAGTCTGGATGGATATGGTTGATAAACGCAACCTAACCTCACATACCTATGATGAAGAGGTTGCAGCTCAAGTTGTTATGACTATTCGCCATGCTTACTTTGCAGAATTTGAGAAGTTGCTCGTACGATTGCATCAATTGAAAGAGACAGGGAACCCTTAAAAATGCAATATGGTTTGTCTGACCAGACCCTCAAAAAAATCCGTGATGTTCTCGTGCGATACCCCCAAGTAGAAGAAGCTGTGTTGTATGGGTCTCGCGCCAGAGGCGATTATAAAAATGGATCTGACATTGACCTGACGCTTCGCGGCGGGGATGCGCTGACGCACACAATCCTCTCTCGAATTGCGAACGATCTTGACGACCAGCTGCTACCTTATACTATTGATCTGTCTATTTTTGGAAATATTCGTAACTCTGAGATGGTTGAACAAATCAAACGTGTCGGTATAGCATTCTATAAAAAACAGGATTTTCAGTCCACTCAGTAACTGCCTACGAGTCTCGAAAAACCTACAATAAAAAATATGCAAGCATTCAAAATCGCAGACCAAACATACACATCACGGTTACTCATCGGAACAGCAGGGTACCCGAATTTCCACATAATGACGGAGGCTATTGCCGCGAGCGGTGCTGAAATCGCTACGGTGTCGATGCGTCGCGTGAAATTTACAGATACATCTGGCGAAAATCTGTTCGCGCTGCTGCGCGAACGCGATATGACGATCCTTCCGAATACTGCTGGCTGTTTCACGGCAAAAGACGCAATCCTGACAGCGAACCTTTCAAGGGAAGCACTTGAGACATCACTCATTAAACTCGAAGTTATTGGTGATGAGCAGACCCTGTTCCCGGATGTGGAGCAGCTGCTCAGTGCAGCGGAAACGCTTGTTAAAGATGGATTCACCGTCCTTCCGTATTGTAACGATGATCCGATTACGTGTAAGAAATTAGAAGATATAGGCTGCGCTGCAGTGATGCCCTTAGGCGCGCCGATTGGATCAGGGATGGGGATTCGGAACCCGTATAACATCCAAATTATCCGTGATCTTGTGCGGGTACCGCTCATTGTGGACGCTGGGGTAGGGACGGCATCGGATGCCGCGATAGCGATGGAGTTAGGGTGTGACGGTGTACTGCTCAATACAGCCGTCGCGAAGGCGCATCGTCCGGTGCTGATGGCGGAGGCAATGAAGAAAGCCGTTGAAGCGGGTAGAGCGGCGTTTTTAGCGGGTCGGATCCCTCGGAAACTCTATGCGACTGCCTCAAGCCCAGAAACGGGAATGATTGAATGATGAAAATCCTTAAAAAAAGGACAGACAGTGAGGTTTATCACCTCGGTACAGAAACAAGCCTCATAGAGATAGTATTTGCATGTCTCGCTATAGAATTGGAGTCCATGTGGAAAAAATAGTCCGTTTCTCTGGAATATGTCTTATTATCCTTACGCAAATAGCAAGTGATGGATTTTTACCCGACAGGCAAAATGCTTTTGCGCAACTTCAGACCGAATTCGGACGGAGTCTCCTTGAAAAGGAGCCCGAAAAACCTGAAACCGAGTCCGCAGAATTGATACTCGACGCTCATTTTTCCAATACTTTCAACAACCATATTGAACTCGGATTGAGCGTGGATCCCTACACAAGTAGTCTCGCCGGGGAAGAAGACCCGCAGCTTGCGGGCTTGATTAACCGCATCGGTGTTAACTTGGGTGGCGATTTACCAGTCATGGATAAACTGCGATTCAAGCTACAATATACCCCACAAGTTGAAAACTATAGTGGGGCAGAAGGCAGACTCGACGAATTCGACGCGTTCAGTAACATACTCTCCACCGAACTTAGTTTCCAACCAACTACGGATTTACCACCGGTTGTTGCCTCATATCAGCTGCAACGCCTCGTCCGAACCTCAAATGTCTATAACAACATAGAGCAGCAATTTGGTTTCCGCTTTGGGCGTGTTCTGGAATATAATTTTCGCTTACATCGGTTCGACGATGAAGAGACGCGTAGAGAGGACTTCCTACTTGTCGGTTCTAATAACCATAAAATGACCGGTCGCCTACAATTCGGCATTCTTAAACAGATACTCGGTAAAATGGAATATGGAATAGAGCACGGCAGTTACCAAACCAATTTGAACAACCTCATCTTAGGTGTGGCGGGGCTTGAAGAGAACGAACGTCGAAATGATTGGCGACATATTGGTTCCGCGAAACTGATACAGGTAGTAACTGAACAACTCATGTTTCAGGAAGAGATCAACCTATTTTTGAATCGCTCTAATGTGGATTTCTTTAACTTCGTTAGTACCGAGGTAGCAGCGAGTTCTTTTTACCGGTTTGAGGCAGGACGGTGGGTCCGGCTTCGGCTCTCCAGGCTATGGGTAACGTTTGAAGGCAGACAGATTCTGGAGGAGTCGGGGTTTGTCACGGAAGATACCCCGAACCGCCAAGATACACAGATAGGTGCGAATATCCAGTTGAACTGGCAATTCAACCAATATTTAACACTGAACGCCGATTATCAGATTACGCAAAACCGAACGAACGAAGCGGATCCGTTTCTCGATTTTCTCAACTATACTCACACCATTGCGACCCTCACACTCCGCGGAGCGTATTAAAATAGCGTTGGATTCCACTCTCAAGGCGGTGTCCGCTGCCCTTTATAGAGTTTCAACTTCCCCTCTGCTGCAATCAGCGTATAACACGCTTCAATCGCTTCGGCGACGATAGGTTCGTCTGGCGTGTCCCACAGCAGCAAATAATCCACATTGTCAGCATAATCACAGAGATCTATCTGTTCGGGCTGCCAGTGGACGATCTGCACCCATTCTTTCTCGTCCAATGGCGTTTCAAAGTCAGCATTGAAACGGATGGGAAAGTAGTCAAACTGTATTTCATAGTTGCCGAGGTTAATACAACCATTGTCAAGACAGTAGTAATTGGCAGCATTAACAAAAATTCCTACGCGTTTGGAGCTGCCTCTCGGATCAAAGTGAAGCGGGAGGATAACACTATTTTTTTCAACCCGTTGGACAAAAGCGTTAAACGCGCGTGTCTCAGCATTGAGGTTTTTGAACAGGACACCGACATAAACGAGGTTAATGAGGGCAAGCAGCGTGACGACGGTTGTAAACGCGCGCTTCCATTGGAGGTTATCAAACCCACGAAACCATGCGAATACAGTAAGAGTAGCTAAAATGGCGAGCCTGTCATTGACCCAACCGCCCGGACCGATAGAGTTTGGCAGGATAAAATAGAGTCCGAGAAGTACCACAGTGAGGCAGAGAAACGCTTTTTGTCCGGGATGTTCTGCTGTGACAGCTTTCCTATTTTGCCAGAGCGTTGTAACAACAAAAAAAATTAAAAAAGCAGAGACAGCAACAGACATCCAACTCGGAGGGGTGGTGTAAGGAACAAGCACATACATACCGATCAGGTTAGCGAACAGTTCTCCGGCACGTCCAAATCCAAATTCAGGAGGAGCTCCCGCCAACAGATCAGAGGTAGGGAGATAGACGAGAAGTAATAGGGCTGCTGGTAAAAGGTAACATCCAGTAATGAGGATTCGCTTGAAGTCTTTCCTGAAATGGAATAGTGCCAGCAAGGCGATGGAAAACAGAATGAAGGCATAAGAGATGAGATGTGCAAAATAGGTAATAACAATAAGTAGGTTGAGCAGGATGATACGGTTCCTGTTCATCCCATCTTTGTGTTTCCACCAATAACCGAGTGCAAAGAAAAAGAGCGGTACACTGACAGCAAAGTTGTAAAAACCCATCAAAAATAGGTAATTGTAAACAAAAGTAAAACTCAGTATGACGAGCGTATGCCGTCCGCGCTGTACGGCGTTGAGGAAATAGTAGATTGCGAGTGGGAATAGAATAACATAGAGGCTTAAGAAGATTTTCTCGGCAATGAGCGCGGGAAAGACGAACATCAATACTGCTAACGAAAAGTGAGAGAGCCAGTTAGGAAAGGGGTACCAGTTAATCTCGTAATAGTCACGAAACTGAAATTCCGGGTTGTTATATTCTGTCAGAATCTGAGAATTATAGACGTGGCTCACACCATCTTGCGTTGGAAAATAGGGGAACAACCATATCGGTAGCAGATAAGCAACAGTTAACACACCCAACAAAAGCGACCATTTTGTATAGAAGCGCGAGAAGAATCCCATTGTTTACCTCTCATCTCAAACTTTAGACGTTGAAATTTTCAGGACTTCAGTTATAATGTTATCATGTCTTTGGATTTTGGAGTTAGCATTTTTATATTATAAAATCGTAGAAGTAGCGTTATAGGGGTATTTCACTTCTATTTTTAAGGCATAATTTTCTACACAAAGCATTGGAGAACAGTTTCATGACCCAAGAACAGGTCAAACGTTTAGTTGAAGAGAAAGGTATCGAGTTTTTTCTCTGTTCCTTCGTAGAGATGAGTGGGACCCCGAAGGCGAAGGTTATCCCTTCCACGCATCTTGAGGATATGGCAGAAGAAGGTGCGGGGTTCGGAGGCTTTGCTGCGGGCGAAATCGGGCAATCCCCACACGATCCAGAAATGGCGAGTATCCCTGACTTTGACTCGTTGACAATTGTGCCGTGGCGAAAAAATCTTGCTTGGGTGGCAGGGGATATGTACGTTGAAGGTAAAGCGTGGCATTACTGTCCGAGGACGATCCTGCGCCAGCAATTAGACGTGGCAAAGGAGAGAGGCTATATCTTCAATGTTGGCATTGAGGCGGAATTTATGCTTTTGAAGCAAGATGAGACAGGGCAATACTCACCATGGGATAAACTCGATACTTTAGCCAAACCGTGTTATGATCTCAGGGCATTACACCGCAATCTTGATATGATGACAACTCTCATTAAATACATGCAAGAATTGGGATGGGAACCCTACGCAAACGATCACGAAGACGGGACCTGTCAGTTTGAGACGAACTGGACCTATTCGGACGCGCTCACATCAGCCGATCGGCATACTTTCTTTAAATGGATGGTCAAAACACTGGCTGAAGAACAAGGATTGCTGGCAACCTTTATGCCAAAACCCTTCACGAACTTGACAGGCAATGGTGCACACTTCCACATGAGCCTTTGGGATGCGGAGAACCAGACGAATCTGTTCCTTGATGAGAACGACAGAAACGGCTTATCCGAACTTGCCTACTGGTTCACCGGCGGTATCCTGAAACATGCGCAAGCGGTTACTGCAGTCACGAATCCGCTTGTGAATAGCTACAAACGTTTAGTGCGTAGGCCCCCGCGCTCAGGTTCATCGTGGGCACCTGTTTATGTCACTTACGGTGCGAACAATCGGACGCAGATGATTCGGATTCCTGCGCCCGGACGTATTGAGAACCGTTTAAGTGACGGTGCAGCGAACCCGTATCTCGCGGAGACAGTCCTACTTGCAGCGGGTCTGGACGGTATCGAAAACCAGATTGACCCTGGCGTGCAAAACGAAGATAACCTTTATGAAGTATCAGAAGCTGAACTGCAACAGCGCGGGATTTACTCTCTACCGGCGACACTCGGCGAAGCGGCAACTGCACTTGAAGCAGACGAAGTGATCAAAGAAGCACTTGGAACAGTGTACGCCGATTATTATATTCAGGTAAAACGCGAGGAGTGGCGCGATTATCACTTGAGTGTCAGCCAGTGGGAGACTGACAATTATTTGGAAGTTTATTGATACTGAGTTCGCGAGCACAGCTCGCTCTTACACTGAGAGCATAACACGGGTATTAAGGAAACACCTTTGATGAAAACCCTATTGAAACTGTTCGGTTTAGCATTTATATGTTTTTTAACTCTTTACATAGTCAGTTGCGGGCAGCGTGAAGAAGACGAGGAGGTTGGTCCCACGGAATTGATGCGTGCAGATCCAATCACCGATAGCACATCAACCCTTGAACCTGAACCGGAACTCGCCGCCGAACCGATTATTCCGGATGGGATGGTACTGATTCCAGAAGGGGAGTTTGAGATGGGCAGCAATGATGGAAATGCTGACAACGATGAGCAACCCGTACATACCGTTCATCTTGACGCGTTTTACATAGACGCGAACGAGATAACCAACGGTGAGTTTAAGGATTTCGTCCTCGCGAACCCAAAATGGCAGAAAGAACGCATCATTGAAAAATTCCACGACGGGAATTACCTACAGGACTGGCATGGGAATAATTTCCCCCTCGGTGAACGGGATCACCCCGTACGCTATGTGAGTTGGTATGCAGCGATGGCGTACGCTGTCTGGGTAGATAAACGTCTACCAACGGAAGCAGAATGGGAGAAAGCAGCACGCGGCGGATTAAAGAAAAAAGACTATCCATGGGGTAATGGCATTAATTTATAGTAAACTTTAGAATTAAAGATACAAGTTTATAACTTCATCAATGGTTATATCAGGATTGTATTCTCTGAGACGTTTGATGTTCGCAAAGTCGTGTTCAATCGGGTTGTAGTCGG
>JAGFCB010000135.1 GCA_022394775.1 Candidatus Poribacteria bacterium | reverse complement strand
GCAATAGTCCGCCCTCGGTAGATGCTTATTCGCTGCTTGTGTTCTCCAAGATACACAACGGCATTGACAATCATCAGTATTAGAATTAATAGTGTTGTGAGTGCGAAACGGAGACTACTTAGGTGATCGTAAAGTTCCCGTATGACGAGGTGAAAAATCATTTTTTTCTTTCTCTAAATTTCCTGCCTGACAAAAATGGCAAAGGTCGCCAAGAACAACCCAACATTGAGTAACAGCAACAACTGCAGGTCGGGAAGTGCCCGTGTAGCATTTATCCAGAGACTGGCGCGTTGATAAACAAATCTCGGCAGATCGTCTAAGTTGATGGCTCCTTTATCGCTCGCAAACCACTGTCGACTCGAAAAAGCATCTTCATCGTAAAAGTAATTAATCAGCGTCTGTCGGTAGTGGCGCGCCGCCTCAAAGAAATCTACGACACCATCAAGGTCTGTTCCCAACCATGCTTGTGTCGCGAGATTATACATCGCTGCCGGGGAGAGTCGAAGTAGATGCTGCGCAATTCTGGCTCTCCGAAACCGAATTTGATCTAAGGCAGGCAGACGTATCAATCCCATTTTTTCTGCTGCATCAATGCGTAAAGGTGCTAAGAATTGATGGTAACGGATGACATGTGGCACGCGTTTTTCAGATTCCGGACTGATAAATTGCCAATCGTATGCTCTGAAGTCTATACGCATCAGTGTTCTTTGGTTACTGAGACCCACGTTTAATCCACCGCGAGAACCCTCTACATTAAAATGTTCGCTTTCACCTTCAACGCCATCGTTCTGAAGATATTCCATCACCTCTTCATTGGCTGCCTCTCGTATTTGCCACATCGCATCGTAACTCGAATCTAACCGATGCCTTTGTGGTTTTATCAGTTGATCGACCACTGACACGCTGACAGAGGGATAGATCAACACCAGTACCACCCAGACAAATAGGGAGAGCATGAGTGCCGTTGCAGTGCGGTGCACCGAGGCAGAAATAAAAAATCCTATCAGGTAGATAGCCGAAAGATAGATAATCGAAGTTAGCAGGATACCCGCAATTCGTAGAAAATCCGCTTCACTAAAGACGATTGAACCCGTTGATACGATCCAAATCAAAGCGATGATAAAACTGATGATGAGCGGCAGGATTAGACATGTCATTGCCCCAACGTACTTCGCACCCAAGATGCTTCCCCGTCGGACCGGGTTGCTCATTGTCACCCGCATTGTGCCGCTTTCACGTTCGCCTGCAATCGCATCGTAGGCAAACAGCAGTGCCAGTAGTGAAAGCACGAACTGGAAAACAAAGACAAGGTCGATTCGGTAGAAATGATCGATGAAAAGGTTGCCGGAACTGTGGGAATGTGCATCCCAGAGGACAGGGACATGAGTATAATAAATCCGCAATGTATTGCCGAGTCGGCTATCCATACCCGCGTTAAAAATGCTCAGCGGATTCGGCGGTCGATCGATCTTTGGCATTAAAAAGGAATAGGTGCGGGTCGATAAAAGCTCATCACGGTGCGCATCTCTGGCGGCATTGTAGCTCGCTAACCGTTGTTCATAATCATTGATTCTGATGAACATGGTTGTGGCAACGAGCAGCAAGCAGGTAATCACCGTAATCGCAAAACGAAACGTGATCAGATGCGCGAGAATCTCGCGCCGCAGTAGCACCCAAAACATTAAACAATTCCTTTGTGTCGGTTTAGGTAAGTGTCGTCAATTCGGGATAATTATAAACTAATGTGCATTTTTGTCCAAGATTTAAAGATTGTGCTTATAGTGAAATGAAAAAAATAAGTAGATTCCTCTTGGTAAGCGCGGTTTGATGAAGTTTAAAAAAATATTTCGGTAATGTAACCGAAAAAAGATTGTAGGGGCAGGTTTTGCGCCTGCCCCTACATTACTTTGATGAATTGAAGCACTGGTTGCTATTATTGTGGTCGCAGTGATTTATGACGCACTTTTAATTAATCCTGAGAATGATATTCTTCAGGATCCAGATAGACGGTTACCATACCGACGAAGTTCAAAAAATAAAAAACGGCATCGTTTTTGGGTTTGATGAGATCATCTTCTGTCCGATCCACTAACGACCCATCTATTAGCAACGCCACGGTTTTCTCCATTTCATTTTCAGGGATACCACAACCGTTTGCCAAATCCGCAACGGACTTCTTGCCTTCCACTAACTGTCTTAAAACTGCGACGACAGTGGGGTTCGTGAAGAATGTCGCAAGCTTCACAATTTCAGCATCCGGTGCTTTGGATATGAAACTATCGGTGCTGGTCGTCCAGATGGAGCCGCGGCTTGACCGCTGTCCGGAAGCGGCACGATAGGCACCTGCGTAGCACCACGTCATCGGATCCTTTGTATCATTAGGGAGTTGAAGTAATGCATTAAGTGCTGCGCTTTTATCGTCGCGAATAGAATTATCCAAGTTCGCTGCGATGCCGCTAACCTGCTCCTGTAGATCGGTAATCTGACGTTGCATTTCTTCTAACTTCGTATCAACCTCAGATTGATTTCTCACTTCGTCTGCCATGTTGATTTCTCCTTTTAACTGGTGTTGGGAACAGTGTTTCCCTTCAGTGGTAATATCTAATACCTCTTGAATCATAGATTCGTACTTCTTGAGTTGCTGTCTTGCACGATAGAGGCGGCTCTTAATCGTATTTTCAGATACGCCTAAAAGTTCGCCTATTTCTGAAGATGTCATCTCTTCAAAATAGTGGAGCGTGATAACCTCACGGTCGCTCTCTTTCAGCTTCGTAAGGAGTCTTTTGACCAAATCCTGTTGCACTACATCAGTCGTTTTGGCGTGTTCCGTCGCGATATATCGGGAGTACACATCTGTCTCTATTTCAGAGATATAGATCTCTTGTAGCGACGCTGTTTGTAACCGATTTTCTCTGTACCATGCGATACACAGATGGTTCACAATCGCGTATAGCCACCCTGAAAACTTTGCTGGATCGTTTAACGTTGCGAGTTTCTGATGGACTCGTAGGAAAGTCTCCTGTGTAATATCCTCAGCGGTCTGGAAGTCCCTTACTTTCCGAAAAGCGAGCGCGTGAACCTGCCGTTGATACTTTTCAATCAAGGTCGCGAAGGCGTTCTCATCACCCACAAGGATGCGCTGGATCAATTCAACGTCGTCACTTTTCATCGGACATCTCCAGAAAGGCTATTTTCACTAAGCATATTACACATTTCTTTGATAGAGGTATTCAATTCTTCAATAGTCTTGATTTTCTGCCTAAGGATTCTTCTGTAGGAGCGAGTGTTTTTGCTGGGGTGTTTCTTGTCGCTCGCGATACTTACAAAGCGCGAAACGACATCCTATCCGTTCGCTTCACTATATAATGACGCGAACAGACAGAAAAGGGTGCATAATTTTGAAAAAAATAGGTTTGAAAGGGAATATTTATCAGGAGTTGTCAAAAATATAGTGTTGCGCTTGGCGAAGGTTAGAAAAAACCGCGTTCCAGTTATTCTAACACCCTCGCCAGCGCAAACCGAACTTAATTCTCAGGTTTGATGTGTCCGAGATGGACAATTGTCATACTCACCTGATTTACGGATTGGAAGCCCAAAGATTTATCTTTGGGAGGAAAATCCGCCCTCGTGAATTAGACCAACGCCTAAAAAAAACAGTTGACTTTGGTCTGAAATTGTAGTATACTTATAGTATCGTGTTGGCAGACATTCTTAGCGTTACCTCTTGGTAATGTGTCTGCCTCCCACTAAGAAGGGGATAAACGCACGACACACGATATACCATGAAACTGACTTTTAGATATCCTGTGTATCCGACACGGACACAAGAAACAACATTATTAACATGGCTTAACCACCTCTGTGAACTTCAGAACTCTGCGCGCCACGATCGCAAAGTTGCTTGGGAGACTGAAGGTGAATCTATTTCTTGCAATGAGCAACAAAAGAAGTTGACGATTGCGCGTGAAAAATACTCGGACTTTCGCGAAGTGCCACAAGATATGCAAGTATGTGCATTAGAACGCATGGATAAAGCCTTTGATGGTTTTTATCGACGTTGTAAAAACGGCACTGCGAAAAAAGGCTATCCAAGACACCGCAAACGGATTAGATCTATGACGTGGAAACTTCGCAAATATACCAAAGTTGTTCGTCGGAAAACAAAAGACACTGAAAAACAAACCATACGTGTTCGCGAAAACCCGATCCTCGAAACAGCATGGAAACATGACCGTTTGAAAGTGCCGAAACTTGGGGAAGTGAAAATATACATGCACCGCCCCCTTCAAGGGGATCCAACACAAATCACACTCGTGAAAAAAGCATCTGGTTGGTATGCTCATATTACCTGCGAGTTGCCAGAGACTCCGAAAGTTGAGCCGACGCATGCGATCGCTGTTGACGTTGGCACCACACACTACCTAACGACTTCCGAAGGCGAAAAGGAAGATAACCCTCGCTGGTATCGCCAGGCTGAAGGACTACTCCACAAACACAATCAGACGATGGCGCGCCGTAAAAAAGGGTCTAAACGTTGGTATAAAGCCGTGCTTATGTCTGCTTTGCACCAAGAACGGACCACAAACAAACGCAAAGACTTTATCGGAAAAATAGTTTACAAACTCTATCATCATCAAGAAAACAACGTTCTTATTGCTGAAGACCTCAGCGTTTCTAATATGGTTCAGAACAAACACCTTAGCAAGAGCATATCCGATGCGTCTTGGGGAAAGTTCTTTGAGTGGGCTGGAAACATAGCCGAAAGAGACGGTTTCCATTTCCACCAAGTCGATCCCAAGAACACATCTCAAACTTGCTCCGGTTGTGGTGAGAAATCGGCAAAGCAACTCTCTTTAGCGATACGCACTTTTGACTGTCAGTTTTGTGGGACATCTTTAGACCGAGACCACAACGCTGCACGAAACATACTTTTTAAGGCAGCTGCTGCCTTTCGTGGAGAGCGGTGGGTTACCACCCTCTATGAAGCGAGAAACACAAACGAAGTACGAGACACGGGCTTTGAGACCGCTAAACAACTTCTGTTGTTCAATGATCTCTTAACAAGCCCAAGTCTTTAGGCTTGGGTAGTTGACCGAGTTTGCTTGCATAGAGAAGTTTATCGTGCAAATCAATGCGCTTGCGATGTGTACCGGGAATAATCTTTAAACAGCCGTTTTCTGGTGTTGTATCAGTGAGATAATACTTCATAAAAATATCTTGCGGCCAAGGCGCGCAACTAATTGGATCGTTCCAATGGTACCAATCTTGATGCCAATAGAGTGGAGGTGCTCCTGGATCTTTCGTCAGAATCGTGATGCCTACGGAGACTGGGAAATCGCCAAACCCCATTTCCTCTAATGCATTGAGAGTCGGTTGCCATTCTAATAGTTTCTGAACAAGCGTATTGTCTTTGCTTGTAACTTGCAGATGATGCCCATGGTATCTGGTGTGGTCTGGTGGCGCGTAATTAGCGAGAAGTTGTTCCGATTCGTCCCGGAGTTCCTGCAAGAATGCATCTGTAAGAATGTTGTCGATGACACAGAAACCGTCGCGAATCATTTGCTCGCGTTTTTGTAAAGCGACTTCAGGGGTCATTAAAGTTCTCCATATAGTTTATGGTATCCTTCTAAGCCGTGTGGGCATTTCTCGACGGCGGATCATTGACTGCTATAAGGAAGGAAGTGCTTAGAAATCCATGCTCATTGGCATAATAAGGCAGATATGTCCTTCCTGACCGATAGGTTTAACGGCGAGAGGCTTCAACGCACTTGAGAACTCCAGTGATACAGATTTTGTTTCAATGTGTGAGAGTGTCTCTATCAGCAACTGAGCGTTCATACCGATGCGGATGCTTCCAGTGCCGGACTCGACTGCTAACGTCTCATGTATTTCGTCGTCTGTCTTAGAGGGCTTCGCCGAGATCCGAATCTGTTGCGGATTGATTTCTAAACAGACCAAGGCGTTTTTTGGATTTGCGCGCGAGAAAATTTCACGCGTCGTGTCCACAATGGATGCTTTCGACACAACGACACGCCCTACAAAAGATTCTGGAATGATGCTATTATATTCTGGATACTCAGCAGCTACCAGTCGCGATGTCAACGTGGCGTGATCGTCTGCAAAGAGAATCTGATTCTCAAGGCGTGAAATCTTTATCTCTGGAGAATTGGCAAAGGTTCGCTCAATTTCTTTGACCGCTTTGAGGGGTACGATGAATCCACCATTACCGTCAGGTAACTTGAGCGGTTCACAATGGGCAAGCGCAATTTGGATTCCATCGGTTGCAACGACTTCTGTTCTATCTTCAAGCAGGTTAAAATAGAGCCCGTTTAGAAATCGACGCTCTTCCTTTGTGGATGCAGCAAATCCAGTTTTGTGGAGGACAGACCGTAGGACTTCTCCATCAATAATGGGTGCTTCCGAATCAACTGAAGGGAATTGTGGGAACGCTTTATCGGGAAACCCAACGATTTTTCGGACGCTATCGCCACAAGTAATTTCGACTTGGTCATCTATTGTTGTTGCTAAGTCTATCGGTTGCTCAGCGGGCCACGCTTTAACGATATCCACCAATTTTTCGGCAGAGACAAGGATCGTGCCTTTCTCTTTCACTGTCCCGTCAACTTTCATTCTAACACCAATTTCGGTGTCTGTCGCCATGCACTCAATCGTGCTACCCTCCGCTTGGATAAGAACATTTGAGAGAATAGGCGTGGTATTCGGGTGACTCGTAACACGCTCCAACACTTGTAAGGACGACAAAAGATCATCTTTTTCAAAAGTTAATTTCATTCCAAAACCCCCATGCAAATATTTGTGAAAGTGATCTGTCTGTTCAATTGTGATGTCCAATGCCTCTTGAATCATCGGTGTGTGTTTTTTTAGGCGTTCCCGGGCACGGCGAATCCGTATCCGAATAGTATCTGCTGACACACCTAATAATTCACCTATCTCGGCATAAGTCATCTCGCTCAGGTAATAGAGCTTGATCACTGTCTGATCGCTTTCCTTCAACCTTACCAGCAAATTTCGGACGAGTTCGCGTTTTGCTTCCGCTGCACTTTCCGCCTGGGCTGCAGCAACGTGACTTGAATAGGAAGTTTTTTCTCCTATTTCTATAGCCATTTCCTCCAACGGATGTGTCTGGATCCGTTTCTTGCGAAGCCACGCGAGGCAGCGACGGTTGGTAATGACATGAAGCCATGCCGGAAATTGGCTCGGATCTTTCAGCATCGCCAATTTCCGATAGACTTGTAGGAACGTCTCCTGCGTAATATCTTCGGCGATATGGAAATCCCCTGTTTTCCGCCATGCGTGCGCGTGAACCTGTTTCTGGTACTTTCTCACCAAACACGTGAAGGCAGCGTCATCACCTTTAAGGATACGTTGAATCAGTTCAATATTGTCGTTGCTCATCAAATGCCTCTAAAAAGAAAGTGCTTTATATGACATATAGTGACGCGACTTGGGGGTGAAAGCGTACATAATTCTGCAAAAAAGTGGAATGCTTATGAAAAATATTAGTCGGTAGGTTTGTCTAAAACACGGATCACTGGACGATCCGACCATCAATCGGATACCCCGAAACATTGTGACCACAGAGGCTTAGCACCGTCGGAAAGACATCAACAGACCGGATACACTGCTCTGCGATTGGGTAATTCGTCGCAAGCGGGATGTGCATGTGCTCCGCAGTTAAAGCACCGTGTGTCGCGTGATGTTTCGGTATCTCATAACGGGCGCGCAAATCATAACCATTCGCTGCACTTAGAACCAGATCGCCTGTCCTTTCGCTCTTGAAAATTTGCCACAACTGAACAATTCCATCTGGATATGGACTGTCGTAGGTTTCACGAAGTGCGTCGCGTGAGGACAGATTTTTGTAGAAGACACCGTATCCGAGCGGGTCTGTTCCTATAAACTCGTAAGAGAAACGTAGCGAGTCTGCACATTTCATGGAATACTCTACATTTTGTGAGTTTCCGTGATCCACTTCCAGTGAGTGGCAAGAAATTTTTCCCTGTCCACCTCGGCTTTGGACCATAATGTCTCCTGTCTCGCTTTGCCCGGCGATGAATCCCAATCCTTCCAATTCAATAAGGGGGTTAACAACACCCATTTGACAGAGTTTCTCGAAAGGCGTGCGCGCACCCCACCCTTTTTCAGCCGAACTGTCTTTAAAATAGAGATGCGTCATCCCGTTTCCCGATACCATACTGGCAGATACTGCGTCTTGCCGCCAAACCTTCGGATAATGTAGGCATCGCCAACCCTTGTTGTCTAAATGCTGTGGAATGTCAATATGTGTGTGTGTATCACTCATCCCGTGGTCGCTGGTAATCAGGATAAGCGTCTCTTCAAAAGTATTCGCCTTTTGTAAAATGTTAACAAGCTTACCGATCGCAGCGTCTATCTCTCGGTAGGTCTGGAGTACCGCTGGCGATTGTATCGCTGTGAGGTGTGAAAAAGTATCAATTGCCGGAAAGAGGCACGTGATGAATTGGTCGCCTGCTTCAGCGGCTTCGTGTAACCGACGAATTGCAATCCGATTAACGAACCGCCAGCGATGCGAAAAATGCGCGTGAGTATAGACAAACGGTTTAATCCAGCGCGTCAGATTTTTGGCGGGCGGACATCCAAGGGCGAGCAGATTGTAAATGTTGCTGACAGGGGAGAAAAAATTAAATAGCGTCGGGGCATCTGACGGTAAATCGGCTTCAAAACTGAGTCCATCAAGTCCCATGTAACTGCAGATGCCGGGGCGGTTGAAGCGGTGTGGTCGTTGGAAATTTGATTTAGATAACCACCGAATCCCCGGAATATTTGCTGTGCCCGGATACAACCCAATGAAAAAAGGGATAAAGGCAGGTCCTGTTGTTGAGGGGAACGCCGAGACCGCTTTGTTCAGGCTACCCCGATCTACCACATGTCTTTTTATATGCGGCAGGTCACCGTTTTCAACCAACGCTCTAAAAATTTTGTAGGGTGCCCCATCAACTATGATAAAAACAAGACGTTTGAAGTCCGGTTCGCTTGATGTCATCACTACTCCCTAAATATGTACGCGCATTTTCTGACCGTGTTGAAACATCAATCGTAAAACCGATCCAGAAGTCCATCCTACGAATTTTCTCGTTCGGTATAGACTTTCCATAACCGATGCGGATTCTCCACAGAGAGACCAACGTTACCACATTCACCACAAACAGTTGCTCGTAGAGATTCCCTATAAGCCTGCTTAAAGATTAAGGCATCAGGATTACCCTGTACCTCGACTTCTAAGTCTTGTCCCATTCCTGCCTCGTAGCGATCCCGAATCCGCAAGTTGGGCATAACTTTCTCAGAACCGCATCTCCCGCACTTCATTGTGGATCTCCTTATTTGGTATTCTGCTTTCGTTGGTTGACCTACATCAACTATTATACCGTAAATTTCAGTCGATGTCAATCTTCTCATCGGAAAGAAATAAGGCTATTTAGGACTTACGCATTTTTCCATGATAACGGACATCCGACGCACTCTGCAGGCGGGGTTTCAAACCCTGAAGAAATACCCAAGCAAAACCCTGCAGTGGGGCTGCGTAAGTCCTGCTATTGATACCATTTTGACTTGAATATATTCTATGTAATATTGTATAATAATTACGCGTAATTAAATTAACTGTGTTTTACAAAAAGGAGATTGACAATGCCAAAATTAAATGCAAGACAACAAGGCAGGGGGCCGCGTGGCAGACGAGGCGCGCGGCACGAAAAAGGAACGCGGAGAAGAGATAATGTGGTAATGGTCAGGGTCGATGAGGAAAATCTCAGTCGGATTGATGAGCTCGTGGAATCGGGACAATTTAGCAGCCGTTCCGAAGCGACGGCGTTTCTTATTGATGAAGGCATCAAATCTAAACAGCAGATGTTCGATAAGATGGCAGAGAAGATAGCGCAGATCCAAGGCTTGAGAGATGAACTTGAAGCAATGATTGCCGAGGACGCAAGGCAAACCGTTAAGAACGCGGGAGATAATCAATAATGCGAATCATCCTCACGCTCGTATTAATCCTATTTTTCCTTGGCACTATTGCGGTATTGGCACAACGTCGAAACCGAGAGGCTTCCCCTAAGATTCCCGACGGCGTAACAGCCCATCGCGATCTGGTTTATGCTAAAGATGGGCACGAACGCCAGAAACTCGACCTCTATGTACCAGCAGACACAGGAGAGAACCTACCGCTTATTATCTGGATACACGGAGGTGCTTGGCGCGGCGGAGACAAGACACACTATACCCCAATGGCATATCTCAATGCTGGCTATGCAGGCGCGAGTATTAACTATCGCTTGAGCCAGCACGCCATCTTTCCGGCACAAATCGAGGATGTGAAAGCCGCTGTCCGGTGGCTGCGCGCTAATGCCGAAACATATCATCTCGATCCAAACCGCTTTGCAGTGTGGGGTTCATCCGCCGGTGGACATCTCGTTGCGATGCTCGGCACAGCAGGCGATGTAACCGAATTTGAGGTGGGAGAAAACTTGGAAGTCTCCAGTCAAGTACAAGCCGTCGTTGATTACTTCGGTCCCACGGATTTTCTGCAGATGGACGCTCATCGCTTTCCGGACGGACTCGTGCATGATGCCCCTGATTCGCCGGAGTCTCAATTGGTCGGCGGACCGATTCAGGAGCATAAAGACCGTGTGGCGAAAGCGAACCCTATCACTTATGTGTCCAAAGACGATCCGCCTTTTCTGATTATCCACGGAGATCAAGACAAACTTGTCCCGTTTCACCAGAGTGTGTTGCTGAAGGACGCTTTAGAAGAAGCAGGGGTGCGGGTTACATTTTATCGGGTAGAAGGCGGCGGGCACGGTTGGTTCAGGGATCCCAAAGTCCCGGAATTAACGAAGGCATTCCTTGCGCAACATTTAAAGCCGACACAGTCGCGATAGGCACCCTTTTCAACAGGGACTACCCGGCTACTTCAACGTAATTTGCGGATCATCTGCATACGCCGAATCTATTTGAACCAGACGTTCTAAGACCAGACAGAACAACCCGAACAGTGCTTTTAGCAACGCTGTCTCTTTGATAACACCGATGCATTCAAAATATAATTCGTCAACACCTTCAGGAAAATCAGTGCCGAACCTGCCTTCATCGTCTTTAATTCTGAGGTGAATTCTGGGTTGTAGTTGGCACAGTTCCTTTATCCGATTGTCAGCAAGTAGGCGTTTGATTTTTTCTGGATTGTTGCCTTTGATGACAAACTGCTTATCAAAGAACGGATCCCCTATTTCGATGTCTTGCATGCCGAAGAATTTACCGATGGAACTGAGGAAGCCTTCACGAGAGATCTTAAAATAGAGATCGTCTCTGCTCATAAATGGCGCACGCATCCGAGTGAGTTTATGTGATGATTCTCCGGTTGAAACGACGTAAGTATCGAGTAGGATTTGCCATTCGCCGTGTGTATAAATGATAACATCTTTGCCCCAGAAGCCACCGTCAATAAACTCACCGCCTATGTCTGCAGCAATCTGGGTCCAAATCTCGTCTATAGATTTACGTTTACGCATCTTTTTCTCTGAAAAAAGGACAGGGGCAAGACCTGTCCCTATACATCCAAACGGCATAACTTACCGCATTGACATCCGTTCCTGCGTCTCTAAGTTCCGACGCAGGACAACGCCCCACTGCCCAACAACCCACAACGCTTTACCGTCCTTGGAACGGCTGATAACATACAGGTTGTTATCAATGTCGGTATGTTCTTGCTCCCAAGTTTCGCCGCCATCGGTTGAACGGACAATTGTCCCCTCCTCACCAACAGCATAGATTTCCTGTTCGGAATGCGCAAGGATACCGTGCAAATTCTTCGGAATACCGGTCAATTTCGGTTCCCATGTAAAACCACCGTCGATTGTCTTTAGTACAATACCAGCCTCACCAGCTGCCCAACCTTTCCGCTTGGTAATAAACGAGACGGCGTTAAGATCGTAGTTCGTCTTGGTTTCGTGCATCCGCCAATATTGACCACCGTTGATAGTCCGTTGCGTGGCACCACCTTGCCCGACCGCCCAACCGAGCGGTGCAAACTTCATGTCTATACTTGTGAGTCTGTCGTTAGCTGTCGTCCGCTGCAGTGTCCATGTAGGACCACCATCTTTGTTGTGGATAATATCGCCAAATTGACCGACCGCCCAGCCTTCAGAAAATTTCCCGAAACTCACATCGTTCAGCGAGAATGAACCCGGAGCATCGCCTTCCATAAACGGCGGGCGTTCAGGGGTGTCGCCTGCCGTCCAAATGTTGCCGTCTGTGGTATAAAGCACCGTGCCATCGCGTTGCATTGCCCAGCCCCATTTCGGTTCCAAACTCGCAAAGTGTACACCGATGAGACGTTGACGCGTTTGACTCGGAAGTTTCCGCCACGTCTGACCACTGTCTTGCGTTTCCAATAGGGCACCCCCCTCACCTGCTATCCAACCGATTTTGTCATCGTAGAAAAGAACTTCGCGGAAGTCGTTGCGCTCCTGTTCACCGAGTTGACGTTCCCACGTTTTTCCACCATTCGCGGAGTAGTAAATACTGCCTGCACTGCCAACCGCCCAAGCGTGTTCCACATCGAGGAAATACACACTGGCGACTCGCTGCCCACCGCGTCGTCGCCGTCTCTGAGGTTCAGGGGGCGGTTGTGGCTGTTGTTGCTGTGTCGGTGTCGCGCGTTCGGCATTCCGTGGAAGTTCACCCTCAGGCGCAAAACGACCTGCACGTTGGCTCTCTGCGCGAAGCCGATTTTGTATCTCTTCCGGTGTTTCGTCGTAGGTCAACGTCGGTGCCTCTACAACTGCTTCTCCTGACGCTTCTGCTTCCTCCGATTCTGACTCGGACGTTTCCGGTATCTCTGGATCGGTTTCTCGCATGGCGAGCATATCCGCGGTTGTGGCAACAGAAACTGGTGCCCAATTCATCCCTTGGTCCGCTGTGATATACGCACCACCACCACCGATCCCCCACGCCTGCGCATGAGAACGGAAGGTAACACGTCGCAAGCCGCGTGTGCTTTGTGACGTGGTTTGCAATTTCCACGTCTCGCCGCCATCTTCAGTTAATAAGGAGTTCCCGTTACCGAGAATCACCCATCCATGGGTCTCATCGGCAAAGTAGATAGCAACACCCGGTTGATTCGTTTTCGCCTGGATCTTCCAGTAGGCACCACCGTCAACAGTGTGCAGGATAAACCCACCATCTCGACGTTGAGGCGTTACTGCCCAACCGACTTGACTGTTGACAAAATGAATATCGGTAATGTTCCCCGTTGTCGTCCCCGTCTTCTGGATTTCCCACGTCTTGCCGCCATCAGTCGTGTGCAATATCTGCCCGATGCTGGCACCAAGCCATCCCTCTTCGGCGTTCAGGAAGTGCATGTTGCTAACGCGAGGCAGATTTTGTTTCGTCGCTTGAAGGATCGGCTGCCATGTTTCACCACCGTTTTCGGTCTGAAGTACGATACCCGACCCAAGAACTCTGCCGTGCTGTGCGTCAACGAATTCCACTTCGCGTAAGTTTTCGCTGACACCGCTGTGCTGCGGTAGCCACGTTTTCCCACCGTCTGTGGTCTGCGCGATGACTCCCTTAGAACCGACAGCCCAACCGTTTTCGGTATCTACAAAATGCGTATCGGCAAAGTCTGTTCTCCAAGCCGCCTGACGGATAATATCCCAATGGTGAGCAACGGGTTCAACCGGAGCCTCCTCCTCGGCAATGACGATCTCTGGTTCTTCAGCAACAGGCGGCAATTTGGCTGGCAATTGCGCCTCTTCAACCGAATACCGCATCGCAATCCCACCTTTACCCACGGCGACAACGCCGTCAGGCGAGAGTGCCAGACCGTAAAGATCGTTATCGGTTCCGCTCTCCTGCATTTCCCATTTTTTTCCGCCATTCACAGTGGTAAGCATCGCGCCGTCATCACCAACGATTAAGCCGTGCTGTGTGTCCGCGAAATAGAGTTTATTCAGGTTTTTTTGTGTCCCACTCCGTTGGAAATTCCACCGTTTTCCACCGTTTTTCGTATGTAAAATCTCACCGAACTGTCCAACAATCCAGCCAGTGTTTTCATCTGCGAAATAGACAGCGTAGAGTTCATTGAAGGTACCCGTCGTCTGTTGGTTCCAGGTCAAGCCCCCGTCTTCGGTAGCGAGGCAGACCCCGTACCACCCGATAGCCCAGCCTCGCTTGTCGTCAAGAAAGAATACACCCGTTAGCATCAAAGAGAGAAAATCGCCTGTCGCAGCTTGTGGAAGCCATGTTTTTCCACCGTCAATTGTGTGTATGATACTGCCCATATCGCCTACAATCCAGCCGACCTGAGGACTCACAAAATGGACAGCACGCAGCGTAAAAGCGGAAGGACCGCGCTGACGTTCCCAATTCGCGCCTCCATCGTTGGTATGAACGATAAGTCCGCGTTCACCAACCGCCCAGCCGTGTTTATCGGTCGCGAAATAGATGTTCCAAATACCATCCCAGATATCCGTTTCAATCTCGTTCCATGTCTGTCCACCATCGTTGCTCATCGCCATCGTGCCCCGCCTGCCGACTGCGATTGCACGATTGGCATCCGTAAACTGGACGTTCTGGAGATCGTTCGCTGTCGTACCGCTCGTCATCTCCCATGTTGCCCCGGCATCCATCGTGTGTAGAATTGTACCGTACCAGCCAACTGCCCACGCCTCTGTCGGGGTCGTAAACTGGATGCCTGTTAAATTGTTTTCGGTGCCGCTATCCATCAATTGCCAATTGTCGCCACCGTCTTGGGTACGCGTGATGAAACCGACATCCGCCACGGCGATCCCGTAGTTCTCATCTGTGAAATGGATACTATTGATAGTATCTCGGACGTGTCCGTTAATCAGTGGGATACGGCTATCTTGGCGTTCCCAGTTGACACCACCGCTCATCGTATGAAAGATAGAACCATCACTGCCGACGATCCAACCTTCATTGTCACTAATGAAAAAGACCTGTTTATTATCGTTGATCATCCGATCGCGTTCGCCTTCAAAACGGTTGCTCTGCTCTCGCCATGATTTGCCACTGTCCTTGGTATGAAAAATTTTATCGTGTGTCCCGACAACCCAACCCTTTGAATCATCAACGAACCAGACCCCGTTCAGCATAAATTCGCTAACATACTCATAGCGGTTCCACGTTTTGCCGCCGTTCTCGGTGTAGAGGACATCCGAATCTTCGCCAACAATCCAACCCTCTTTTGAATTATCAAAATAGACATCAAGGAGCATCGCGGAGGTACCGCTCCTTTGCAGCGTCCAGTGTTTACCACCATCATCAGTTGTCGCAACTAAACCTTCATCGCCGACTGCCCAGCCGTAGTTCGTGTTCGTAAAGTAAACCGCCTTGAAATCTAACTTCAGATCATCTATGCGAAACCCTGGACCTGTTGTATCGACTTCCTGTTGCTTCCAGGTTTTACCACCATCTGCCGTATGGACTATCAGACCCCCCTCGCCGACAATCCATCCCTGTTTATGGTTGACAAAGTGGAGGTCCGTAAAATGCGTCTCCCAATCCGCTTTCCGCGTCGCCTCCATCTTGACACAACCGTTAATAAGCAGAAGGATGCCAAGCATAGACACTATGAAAAGACTATTAACAAGATGTTTCGGTTTTAAATTTATATTACGTGTCGAACTCATTTTTACCTCCGAAGTCTCCGTCCAGTACTGGAGAGGGTAGATCATTGGGTTTCTTTCTCCGCGAGATGATGCTATTTATACTGAAGCAAATTTGGTGCCACTGGATTGGGGGTATCCTTTGCGAAATATACGGAAAAATGCCCAATATTGGGCATGCCTATATCTAATTGCACGAAATGGGGCAAATTGGGTAACAGTTTAGTGCTAAAATTTCCCGAAGAATTTAGACAGATTTCTCCAGTTATTTGTTCATTTTATTACCTAATAACCACTATTTTCACCAAAAAGCCCAGAACGCGCAACGGCGATGCCTATCGCGATGACAACTGGCAGCGCAATGATGCCTATCTGAATGATTGTAGAACGCCGGGCACCGAGTTGTTGAATTCTTTCTATCCGCCCGATAGGTGCTAAGAACAACGCGATGGTTAACAGAATAGCACTCGCCGCAGGGACCTCTTCATAGAAATAACCGTTCATCCAGATACCAGCAAATATAAGCGCAACAACCGGTGATGCACTGATCGAAAAAACCTGCTTTTTGCTCTCAGAATGCTGTCCAACAAGCGTAATAATCCAACTCGCAGCAAAAATTGCTACCAGAATGCCAGCATGCTGCGCCAACCGCAAGCTCCCCGAAAGCGCAAGGATTAACGCAGTGCCACCAGAGAGTCCAAAATATACAAACAGACTCGAAGCGTCAGTCGGCAGGATCGTAAAATTCTGCTGGACTATATGCCAAAAAATAAAAATCGCAACGGCGATGCACGCCCACCAGATGATCCCTTCAAGCGGTCCCCACGTATACTTAAACGCTGAATTCAGAAGCAGCCTCGGTATAACGATTGACAACCCTATCTGGGCGATCAGACGTCCCAAAAGCGAAGAATAGCAAAAAGCACCTGAGGTAAGGCCAATGATGGCGAGATAGCAAAGCCAATGGACACCCTCCCGTGGCGGAAATGGAGGCAAACCCTCCAAACCGAGATATCCAACGATGTATCCCGCACTTAGCGCAACGGCAACCAGCCACTCCGGAGCCAAGCCTTCCTTGGGCGTACTCTCTTTTTTCGAGGTGATGGATTTTGCGAGTATAAGAATTCCACCGCCAACAGCAGCCGGTAAAAGTAAGCCGAGAATGAGTTGTTTGAGTATTAACACCGCCGATATTCCTCTATGTGCTTATGGCAACGGGGCATTAGGTATCGGATTGTGTTTCGTCAGAAGGATGTACCTATTTGCGCACCGCTTCAATACTAACGGTAATTCGGATGTCGTCACTGATTCCGCCCATGCCGTAAGTCATACCGAATTCACTCCGCTTAATCGTGAAGGTGCTCTCAAATCCGATAAGCGATTCACCGTCTCTTCCTTTAGCGCGCCCTGTAATTTCAACATCCACTGTGATTGATTTCTTAACACCGTGTAACTCAAGGTCACCCGTGACCTCCAGCACGTCTTTTTTGTCTTTCTTTGCCTTGACTTCCGTGCTTTTGAAGGTAATCACGGGAAACTGCTTCGCACTGAAGAAGTCCGAACTTCTGAGATGTTGATCGCGTTTTTCGTTGCCAGTATCAACGCTCGCTGCCTTCACCTCAAATTCCACAGTGCTCGTAGATATATGCATTGGGTCTGCCATCCCGATTTTACCAGTGAATTCGTTGAACCTGCCGTAATTGTAACTAACGCCATTATGTTTTGCGCGGAAAATTATCATTGAATGTGCAGTGTCGATTTCATAGGCTGCTATACCCATAGATTGCGTAATTCCTGCAAAACCGATGAGTAATAAGAGCGCAAGACTGCCAATATAGACAATATGCAAGTTCCGTCCTAAGTCCATTTTCATTGAAAAAGATCTCCTCATTTATTTGTAGTTTCATTAGAAAATATGCGTCTATTAGACATGAAAAGTATATCCTATTTTTCAAAATGCGTCAACGAAAAATGGAGGTGAGTGACGCTTCAAAGTTTTTCTTGAATTTCGTTATGAAATTGTGATATAATTATTAAAATTGTATACTAATGACAACACGTTTGGCACAGCTTACAATGAAATAATGGTGTAATGAGACGGAGGGTTTTTACTAACATGAAAATATCGCGATCAAGGTTTACGATCCATTTGACGGTGTATTTACTCTGCCTTGTAGGGTGGGCTCCGTTTGTAACAGCGGATAATCATGGCGCAGAGCCACCCGTCAGCTACCACTCACAGATCGTCCCAATTCTCAAACGGAGTTGCCAAGGATGCCATCATCCAGGCGATCCAAACGCTGACCTGATTGTAACAACCTACGCAGATCTCAAGCGCGGCGGAATGGCAGGTGAAGCGATCATCCCCGGAAAACCCGATGACAGTCTCATTATTGAACTCATCTCCGGCGATGAACCCGCAATGCCACAAAACATGGAACCGCTCTCTGCTGAAGAGGTTGAACTCTTCCGGCGTTGGATTCTTGAAGGTGCGACCGACGATACGCCCGCCGAAGTCGATGATATGGCGGACGGAGACTATCCGACTTACCTCGTACCTCCGGTGGTTACCGCGTTGGCATATTCACCCGATGGCAGCACGCTCGCCGTCTCCGGTTTTCGTGAAATCTTGTTGTATGACGCGACGACTTATGAACTCAAGGCACGATTGGTCGGCAAAGCGCATCGTATTGAATCGCTGACATATACAGCAGACGGCAAAATCTTGGGCATGGCAGGCGGATCCGCTGCACAATTTGGTGAAGTCCAGCTCTGGGATGCCGCAACCAACACACTCATCAAAGCCATGCGTTCCAGTTATGATACAATTTACGGACTCTCTTTCTCACCAGACGCAAGTCGTGTCGCTTTCGGGTGTTCAGATCAAACAGTCCGTGTCCTATCCGTTGAAGATGAAAAAGAACTCATTAAATTCGATAACCACAGTGACTGGGTTTTCGGTACCATTTTCTCTGTTGACGGCTCCCATTTCGTGAGTGCTGGACGGGATACTGCCCTCAAATTGGTTGAAGTAGATACTGGCTCTTTCGTTGATGACATTAACTCCAGCAACAAAGGCTACGGCGAGATTAATACCATCGCACGGCATCCAGCTGAAGACCAAGTTCTCAATGGCGGTGAAGATCGGATACCACGACTCTACAAAATTTTCCGCGAAATACGAAGAGATGTGGGCAATACCGACTTTAACCTCATCCAAGCCTATGAGGCACAATCCGGTTCAATTGAAGGCTTAGCGTTTTCCGCAGATGGCACCCAGTTTGCTACCGGTTGTGCCGGCGGCGAAGCGCGTATCTATAACGTTGCCGATGGGACACGTTTAGCATCAATGCAAGGCGATGCAGTTGGTGTATTCACAGTTTCGTTCCATCCTGATGGCAAACAACTCGCTACAGGTGGTTTCGATGGAAAGATTCGAGTATTCGATACCGCTTCTGGGAAACTCCTGAACGCTTTTATGTCGGTACCGATTGAATCTGCCGGAAGCGAAGATGTCGCTTTGGTCGTGTCAGGTATGACATGAGGGGCTTGCGTCGCAAAAGTGCAGGCTGCACTTACACAACACCAGAGCGTTATCAGCGTCGAAGTTTCTCTACCCGACCAGGCAGTCATCAAAGTCCGAAAAGATACGGCAACTGCCGATGACCTCGCCAACATTGTTAAAGAGACTGGGTTTAAAGCGACCACTAAATAGCACGCACAAAGAGGCTCATGGATGGCTGTTAAAGCACCCAATATTCTCTGGGTTTGCACGGATCAGCAACGTTACGACACAATCGGCGCGCTGGGCAACCCGTTCGTGTCAACGCCGAATATTGATAGCCTCGTAGAAGACGGGGTCGCGTTCACGCATGCCTATTGTCAAAGCCCTATTTGCACCCCGAGTCGGGCAAGTTTTCTTACAGGTATGTATCCGAACGCAACACACGCAAATCGCAACGGAAATGATTTCTTTCCAGACGCGTACCCGCTTGTAACGCGTACCCTTGCAGACATCGGCTATGATTGCGGACTGATTGGCAAACTCCATCTCGCGAGTGCTTACCGCCGAATAGAACCACGTACAAACGACGGATACCGATATTGGCAATACAGCCACGCACCACGCGACGACTGGGAACAGGGACACGACTACGCAGATTGGGTGCGCTCGAAAGGTTATATTTTGGGTGAATTGAATCGAAACCCTGAAGGCGTGCCAGCGGAGTTACATCAGACCACATGGTGTGCTGAAAAGACGATTGAGTTCATCCGTGAAGAACGGGATTGCCCGTGGCTCGCGAGCGTTAATATCTACGATCCACATCCGCCGTTCAATCCGCCACAGACACATCGAGAGCAGTTTAATCCAGTGGAGATGCCGGAACCGCTCTTCCGAGATAGTGATCTCGAACAGCAGACCCGGTTACAAGCCGTCGATTTTCAGTCCAAAGTCCGCACACCAGATGAATTGGACATCCGGAATCCGATCTTGCCGGGGTCCGCGCTCGTTACTACGAACGGACAAACATCAGAGACACCGCGCCAAGAGACGAACCCAGTCGGTGCCAGAGATGCCAAGACCCTCAAAGCCGCCTATTACGCTATGATCCAACTCATTGATGAGCAGCTCGGCAGGATTCTCGAAACGCTTGACGAGACAGGACAACGGGAAAACACGATCATTATCTTTACCAGCGACCACGGCGAAACGCTCGGCGATCATGGACTCATTCAAAAAGGATGTCGCTTTTATGAAGGCTTAGTCAGGGTGCCTCTGATTTTCGTATGGCAGGATCAGTTTGTAAGCGGTCTCGAGAGCAAAGCTCTCGTTGAACTCGTTGACAAGACACCGACACTATTGGAATTGGCAGGCTTAACACCACCGGAAGGCATGCATGGACGCTCGCTACTGCCGATCCTCCAAGGTGAGGCGGATCCAAACCATCACCGCGACTTCGTCCGATGTGAGTACTATGATGCTGTCAATGGCCGCGACCACTCTTATGCAACAATGTATCGCGATAGACGTTATAAATTGGCAGTCTACCACGGACACGAGGAGGGTGAACTCTACGATCTGATTGAGGACCCAGACGAGTTTGACAATCTCTGGCATGCACCCGAAAAGCAGGGGATTAAAATGGAGCTGTTGAAACAGAATTTTGACGCATCTATGTTCGCTATGGATATAGGACCGAGACGGGTGGGACCGATGTAGTCTTATAGAGGCGGTTTGCCATATTATGCTTGAACGCAATACTATCTATTGTGGCGACACGTTTGCGCTACTGAAAGATGTCCAAGATGCCTCAGTAGATCTAATCGTCTGCGATGGACCCTATGGTGTAACAACTGAATCGTGGGACCAGATCCCCTCAATTCAGGAATTTAACCTCGAACTGATTAAAAAATTCGCACCAAAACTTAAAGATGGTGGGACACTCTATCTGTTCGGAAAACCTGACTGCATCGACTTTATTGACTATCGGGCGTTCCTAAATCTCCGCTCAAAAATTGTATGGTATCAACCGTCTCGGCTCGCGCAGGGGCGCATCAATTACACCAATAACTACGACATTATCTGCTATTTCATCAAGGGCAAAAAGCCGAAGTGCTATAATCTCGATGCTATCAGAGTCGCTCAACTTGTCGAGTTAGAACATCGACGCCGCTGTGAAAACGTGCCATCTGTAACCAACGGCAAATTCGGAAAAACCAAGTTTAATCCAAAAGGGAAAAATCCGGGTGATGTCTGGGGCGACATAAAACAGTTGACATATAAATCAAAAGAGTTAATCTGTAGAGAAGTCCTTAACACAATCCAGAAACCAGAGAGGTTAATTGAGCGAATCGTGTTAGCAAGTTCATCGCCTGGGGATTTAGTCTTGGATCCCTTTGCTGGTGTAGGCACCTGCCCTATGGTATGTAAGCGGCATCAACGGGATTTCATAGGGTTTGAAATTAATCCCAGTTTCGTAAAAATGGGAAATCAACGGCTTCGCGAGTACCATAACAACCCGGACTTGCCGCTATAGACGAATCCAATTCAAGTCCGGTGCGGTTCCAAACCGCACCTGCGTGGCCTGGGGGTCGAAAATTGGACGAAAAAACTGAGAACTATAGTAAAACCGAAAAATAAATCAACACTTTAAAAAATAACAAACCTACCCCTAATGCAGACTGGGTTTGGAACCCAGTCTGCTATGGATGTCTCGTTAATTGTAGGTTTTACTATAAATAACCCTGTATACGGTATTTATAGCATTTGACAAAAACGTTAATGCATGATACTATCTTTAATGAAACTTGCGTAATTGCATAAGGAGAAACCATGCAACGGATAGTTATATTTTCTTTGACATTTCTTCTCTGTTTTGGTATAAGTATTGGTGATGCGGCGGTGGAAGTTGGGTTTGTCTATCTCGGTGATAGAGGCGACTTTACTGAACCCGCATTGAAATTCGCTGAAAAAACGTTCAAAACAACGCAACTCGCGAAAGCAGATTTGAAGAGCGACACATTCAAGCGGTTCGGTGTCGTCTGGTGGCATGATGGCGATGCCGATCCGGGCGGGTTATCCAACGCAGAGATTGATGCGTTCATAGACTACGCTGAAAGCGGGGGCGCAGTGCTGCTGACTGGCGCAGCGATCCGCTATGCGACACCGTTGGGTTTAGAAGACGCGGAGCCACGGAAATTTGGACCCGTTCCAGCCGATGGGAGCAAGGTCGGGATTATCGTCCTCAAGGAAACATTGGAACTCGGATTGGTGGAAGGACTCGAGAATGTTGATGGAAAGACCCCGAAAGTCGAGGATTGGATTCAGGTCAATTCATCGGGATTTCCAGTCAGTGGTGACTATTTCGACAAAATTTGGAAGAATTTTACGACGCTCGCGCATGCTTGGGAGGGCGGTACCAATTACACAGATAGAATCGCAGCGTTCGGTTATTGGGAAGTTGGGGACGGTAAAGTTTTCAATATGAACTGGCGGCTCCCGAATTTCCATAAGAACAACGAGAGTATTGATCATATAGAGAAACTCACAGAAAACGTTATTAACTGGTTAGCGAGTGAGTCCGAATTCGCAGATGTTTCCGCCAGTGATAAATTGCCAGTAGTCTGGGGACACTTGAAAAATCAGGAATAGCGCGGAAAACTCGCTCAGGAAAGCGAAGTGCTGTCGTTTAAATCTAAGAATAAAAAAAATGAAAGTCACGTCACATTCCGCGTAACGACAGGGTTCTGCACGTCACACAAAATGTCACACGGGGACAAAGAGGTACCTCTCAATAATAACGACGAATTTTGGCCCGCAAACTAAGCCAAAGAGGAATACTTTACGCATTGAAAACTTTAAACGCGCAAAATGACCCACAAGCGAATCTACCTGAAAGGGTTAACGCACGACTCGATCAAGGAAACCTAACTGGAGATATTGCCTTCTCACCCGATGGCACGCAACTCGCTGTCGCATGTGACATCGGCGTCTGGGTCTATGATGTAGATAGCGGCATAGGACTCAACCTACTCGTAGAACACAAAGAATACGTCAGATGTGTTGCGTTTTCATCTGATGGTAATGCAATCGCGAGTGGAAGTATAGACAACACAGTCGTTTTATGGGACGCAACCAGCGGGGCTCCGACAGCAACACTCACCGGGCATACAGACGCTGTGAGAAGCGTTGCTTTTTCGCCTGACGGTGCAACACTCGCAAGTGGAAGTCCTGACAACACGGTACGTTTGTGGGATACAAGCACAGGAGAAATTAAAAACACACTCACAGTTGAGCAATTCTCTATTCGATCTGTTACATATTCACCGGATGGAAGCATCATTGCTGCTGGCAGTGGCGGTGATACTGTACTCTTGTGGGACGCTGCCACTGGACAGCACAAGGCGACATTTGAAGGGCATAAACATATTGTTAATTCTGCTGTCTATTCACCAGATGGCGAAGCCATTGCCAGTGGAAGTACTGACCGCACAGTGCGTTTATGGGATGCGATAACAGGTGAAGCGACAGCAACACTCACAGGACATAGAGGCTATGTCTGGAGTGTCGCATTTTCACCCGACGGTGCAACACTCGCAAGCAGTAGTAGTGACGGTACAGTCCGTTTATGGGATACCAAGAGAGGCAAACTGAAAGACACGCTTACAGGGCATACCGGTAGTGTCAGGAATGTTGTATACGCGCCTAATGGGGGTTTACTCGCAAGTGGAAGTGAAGACAACACCGTGCTGCTCTGGGATCTTACATAATTATTTCGTGCAAGGATTCTTAAAAAATTGTCCAAAGTTTAGTTATGTATTAGTCAGAAATCCGTTTTTCGACAATGAAGAAAAACGGAGCGAAAACCCGATAGTTAAAAATAAGGAGGACGGCGCCTTCTCCGTCGGTTATCGTCGGAGGTTGCCACGCCGGATTTTTGATGAAACCCAGGTTTAACTTTGTAACAACACTTCTTCTCGCATTCTCTATCTGCTTTGCGTTTCAGGGAACAGCACAAAGTGAGATGGCGCAACCTGCAAATACAAAAATGCTAATGGCGGAAGAGTGGCTTGCAAGCATCAGTATAACGGAGTTGAAGGTTCATCCAGAGTCTTTGACATTGGAGCATGCCCGAGATGGCAGACGCGTGCTCGTGTCAGGTAAGACAAAAGATGGCACATGGGTAGATGTAACACCGTGGGCTGTACTGACACCGGCTACTGACGCGGTGAAAATTCATGAAGACGGTTATATATTCCCAATGGCAGTTGGCTCAACGAAAATTGTCGCTACTGTCAATGGGGTAAGCACTGAATTGCCTATAAACGTCAAGAGCATAGACGCACCACCCGTTAGTTTTGTACGGGATGTCATGCCCCTTCTAAGCCATGCTGGATGTAATAACGGCACATGCCACGGGGCAGCCAAAGGTAAAAATGGATTCAAACTCTCTCTCCGCGGCTACGATCCCGACTTTGATTACGAACTCTTGATTGAAGATATATCCGGTAGGCGGTTTAACCGGGCTTTTCCTGAACAGAGCCTCATGCTGCTAAAGCCAACATCCGAAGTGCCACACAAAGGTGGACAAGTCGTTGTTCCAGGTTCACGCGATTACCAACTCATCCGCCAATGGATTGCTGAAGGGGCTAATTCTGATGTCAAAACCACACAACGTGTGGAAAGGTTAGAGGTCTTACCCGATTCTGCTGAGCTTGCTATGCCCGGAATGAAGCAGCAACTTGTAGTGATTGCACACTATCCCGATGGCACAACGCGAGATGTCACCCGTGAAGCGAAATTCACGAGCAGCCTCAACGAGGTCGCAAAAATCACAGATGACGGCATTGTAACCGCAGAACGCCGTGGCGAAACCGCGATCCTCACCCGATACGAAGGTGCCTATAGCACAAACGGCATTATCGTCATGGGCGACAGAAGCGGGTATAAGTGGGTTAAAACGCCTCAATACAACTACATTGATACCCACGTCCACAATAAATTGAAGCGGATGAAAATCCTGCCTTCAGATCTTTGCACAGATGAAGAGTTTGTACGGCGTATCTATTTTGATCTCACAGGGCTCCCACCGACCCCCGAACAAACCCGGAGTTTCCTTGCTGATACGACTGCTTCTAAAACCAAGCGCGAAAAACTGATTGACACACTCGTCGAAACACCAGAGTTTATTGACCACTGGACACACAAATGGGCAGACCTGCTGCAGTCTAATCGTAAGTTCCTCGGTGAACGCGGTGTCTGGCTTTTCCAACAGTGGATTCATCAGGCTATCGCTCAGAACCGTCCGTATGACCAGTTTGTGCGAGATCTAATTACAGCGACTGGTAGCACCTATGCCAATCCTGCAGCGAGTTACTTTCGTGTATCCCGTGAATATACGGCTGCAGTCGAAAATACGACCCAACTTTTCTTAGGTGTCCGTTTTTCATGCAACAAGTGCCACGACCATCCATTTGAAAAATGGACCCAAAACCAGTACTATGAACTCGGGGCATTCTTCGCGGATGTTAAAGTGAAACAAGGGCAGCTTCCTGGCGATGAAGTCGTCTACGCCAGTTACACCACTGAACCTGTGAAGCATCCACGAACATTGGCGGTGGTTAATCCCTCTGTCCCGTTCGGGGAAGTTGCGGCAGAAACTTTGACCAAGAACTCGTCTACCGATAATTTTGCTAAGGCGCGAGTTCTTGGTCAAAATAAACAGCAAACGCTCGCAACGTGGCTCACTTCCAAGGATAACCCAATGTTTGCGCGTGCCGGGGTCAACCGTATTTGGAGCTACTTCATGGGACGCGGGATTATTGAACCCGTAGACGATATTCGCACAAGTAATCCACCAAGTAACCCTGAATTGCTCGATGCATTAACGAAGGATTTCGTGGAGAGTGGATTTGACATAAAGCATGTTATGAAAACAATCACTCGTTCGCGAACCTATCAACAGAGTATCAAGACTAACAAGTGGAACAAATCAGATACAATTAACTTCTCACACGCCGTCGCAAGACGTTTGACAGCTGAACAGTTGCTGGATGCTATTGGCGTCGCTACAGGAAGTAGACCGCGGTTCCAAGAGGTACCCAAAAACTTCCGGGCTGTCCAGTTGCCTGATAGCAAGGTCAAAGATGACGGATTTTTAAAGCTGTTTGGCAGACCTGAACGCGAAACCTCATGTGAATGTGAACGTACAACCGAGGTGAGCCTCGCGCATGCAATGAACCTTATTAACGGACCAACAGTCGCTGAGGCACTCATTGATCCGGAAGGACGTATCGCACAACTCATCAAAACGAATCAGGATGATCGAGTTCTCGTTGAAGAGTTGTATCTCGCAACGTTTTCTCGGTTACCAGAGAAGAACGAATATGCAGTAGCGGTTGAACACCTCGCGAACGCTGAATCTAAGGAAGAAGGTGCACAAGATCTTTTATGGGCGTTGATTAACAGCCCAGCCTTCTTATTCAATCGCTAAATGGTTATTAGTTATAAGTGGTTAGTTATAAGTTAAGAGGCTTTGGAACTTTCTCAAGCAAACCTCTTTAACTTATAACCTATAACCTACAACTTATAACTGTAAAAAATGGAGGAAACAATAGATGTTATCGTTACCACAATTGCCCGGACGCTTATGTGACGGGTTCTCACGTCGTGAATTTCTACGTGTCGGTGGTGCGGCGATGCTCGGCATTAGTCTGCCGCAGGTATTGTCACTCCAAGCGAACGCAAATACGGCAGTTGACCTCGCGAAGCCGCTAAACGGATGGGGGAAAGCCAACTCCGTCATCCTTCTCTTTTTACAAGGCGGTCCGAGTCATCTTGATATTTGGGATCCGAAACCCGATGCACCCTCAAACATTCGTGGTGAATTCAATCCGATTCCTACCAACGTGCCAGGCATTCAGCTATCTGAAACGATGCCGCGTTTAGCGCAGCAGATGGACAAAGCCTGCTTGATCCGTTCGGTAAGCTACACACCCGCAGGACTCTTCAATCACACTGCTGCAATGTACCAGATGGTTACTGGCGAAACGCCGGACAAGGTCGCACCGTCAGGGCAGCTCGATCCACCTTCACCAGCAGACCATCCGAATGCCGCAGCGCATATCTCGAATTACCGACCACCCGATGAACCGATGCTCGCGGCAGTCCAGCTCCCGCGTCCGATGCAGGAAAGTAACATCATCGGCAAAGGTGGAAACGCAGGGTTCCTTGGCAGAGCCTACGATCCGTACTTCCTCTTCCAGGACCCGAATCAGGAGATTAACCTTGACGACTTAAGCTTGCGTCCAGAGGTACCACCTGTGCGCTTGAAACGCCGGAAAAATCTCCTTGAAACGATTAATGCCGGGATGCCCGAAATTGATAAGGTGGCGGATTCCTACGCATTGAACGAGTATTATGAAAAGGCGTACAACCTCATCTTGTCCCAGCGGGCACGCAACGCATTCGATTTGTCTCAAGAACCAGATGAGATGAGAGATAAGTACGGTCGACACACCTTCGGACAAAGCGCACTCCTCGCACGGCGATTGGTGGAAGCCGGCACACGGTTCGTTCAGGTGAACTGGCCCTCTGTCGCCAACGGCGATCCAAACACAACAGCGTGGGATACACATGCTACCAACTTCGGTCCATTGAAAAACCTTCACTGCCCGAAATTGGACAGCGCCGTCTCCTCACTGTTGGAAGACTTGGATCAGCGCGGTATGTTGGAGGACACGCTCGTCTTAGCGATCGGTGAATTCGGACGCTCGCCGCGGATGGGTATTAGTACCTCCGGTAATAGCAACGCACCTGATGGACGCGATCACTGGCCTTATTGTTATACAGGCTTGATTGCTGGTGCAGGTGTCCAAGGTGGACAGGTTTACGGGAAGTCCGATGCAACTGGCTCAACACCGCTTGAGAAGCCGGTGCATCCACGCGACATCCTCGCTACGGTGTACCACACACTCGGTATCGACCCACACACCACTGTCTACAACCATTTAGATCAACCCCGCGAATTGGTCAAAGGCGAACCAATTGCCGGAATTTTTTAAAGTGGTTTATAGTTACCAGTTACCAGTGGCCAGTAACCAGTTAAGAGTTGTTGGGTTAAACCGAAGTCTCTTTTCTGGTAACTGGTAACTGGTAACTGATACAAAGGTAATCAAAATGCCTATCAAACATTGCCTTCTCCCGCTCTCTATTTTTCTGCTAACCATTAGCGTCGCTTATGCCCAGGTTGTACCAGCACTCTCAACTGTTTCTCCCCAAGGCGCACAACAAGGGCAAAATATAGAAATTACCCTTACAGGCAAAAATCTTGATACAGTAACAGCAGTTTGGTTCAGTGGCAAGGGTATCACTGCCGAAATTAAACATGGCACGCAGCAAGCGGCAGTACTCTTCAACGGTGCGGGTGTCTCTGGACGTATAGCTACCGACGCACAGTTAACGGCTTCGCTAACAATTGCCCCCAACGCACCACTCGGAATACAACAGATGCGTATTGTTACACCTTATGGTGTTTCCAATGCACTGAACTTCGTTGTCGGCAGCCTGCCGGAAATATCCGAAGATGAGGCAATCGAAAAGACTGAAATGTCAAACTGGTTGGAGTTGCCAGTCACCGTGAACGGTGAGATCGCATCTATTGATGATGAGGATCGTTTCAGTTTTGACCTGAAAAAAGATGCAAGACTTATCTGTGAAGTGACGGCGCAACGGTTAGGATCGCCACTTGATTCATATCTCGTCCTCCAAGATGCTAATGGTGCTGAAGTCGCTAACAGTGGACAGGGCAACGGGTTGGACTCCCTCTTAGATTACACCGCTCTTGAAACGGGTAAATACACGCTTCATATCCGAGATATCCGCTACAAAGGTGGCAGCGGATTTCGCTATCGGTTGAGTGTCGGTGAATTACCTTACCTTGAAACAATTTTCCCACTTGGTGCGCAACGCGGAACGGATAATGCGATTGCTGTTACCGGCGCGAACCTTGGAACCGTGAACGCTATACAGGTTGCAATAGATCCCGAAACACCTAAAGGTCAACAGACGCTCAGGGTACAGACACCTTCTGGATTGGCAAGCAACTCGCACCCTTTCTCTATTGGCAGTCTGGCGGAAATGGGAGAAACTGAACCCAATAATACGGCTGAAAAAGCAAATGCTGTAAACGTACCGATAACAATCAACGGAAAAATTGACGATTTAAACGACAGCACTTCGCTTTCAGGGGATATCGATCGGTTTTCATTTGAGATAAAAGAACCGCAACTGCTCGTTTTTGAGGTGGAAGCTCTCAGACTATCATCAAAACTTGATGCACTCCTCACGCTCTATGGTGCAAAGAAACAGATGGAAGCCGGGACCGACATGGAAACCTACAATGCAGCGGAAGAACAGGTCTTGATGGTGAACGATGATGCCAGCGGTACCGACGCACGCGTTGAATGGAATTTCACGGAAGCTGGAAAGTATTCTGTCGCTATCCGCGACCTGAACAACCAAGGCGGTGAAACCTATCCTTATCGTCTAAACATCCGTCCGTTGGAACCGAACTTCACACTCAGCGCAGTTGTCCTTGACAGTCAGAACCGACCGTCGGGTTTAGATAGCCCGCGCGTGAGTCGAGGCGGCACTTTCACAATGCAAGTGAACGTTGGTAGGCTTGATAGACACACCGGTCCCATCCGTTTATACTGTCCTACGCTGCCGAAAACATTTGAGGTGAGTCCTGCTGTCGTTGAAGTCGGCCAAAACAAGGCACTGCTGACAGTAACAGCACCGTGGGATGCTCCGCTTGGTCTGATGCCTTTTACTGTCGCTGGCATCTCAGCAGTTGGCAACCGGCAGGTAGAACGGACCGCTACACCCTCTCCAATGCTGCTAACAGTGATGGAGGCACCCGAATTTACACTGACGCTTGCCGAAATTAGCACAAGTGTCACACATAACAAATCGGTCAGCCTGCATGTGACGGCGAATCGGCGTGCTGACTTCACAGGTCCCATCACGCTCTCGGTCGTAGGCTTACCCCCACGAGTGACTGCAGCATCTGTCAATATTGCCGAAGGTCAAAACGAAGCCGTGCTCTCAGTGAAAGCCGGAAGTTTTGAACGAAGAGAACAATTTTCTGTCGTACCCGTGCCGGGTATCAACTATATCTCCGTTGTTGGTACAGCGAAGGTCGGCAGGGAGACAGTTAGCCAATCAACGCCTGCCATTCCGTTGACAATTCTTGAAGCACCTTTCATTGTAACGGTGGAGCCTTTACGTTTTAGTATTGTCTTCCCTGCAACGGTAGCCGCAAATTTAAACGACAGTGCTTCGCTTTCAGACGCGGACACTATCGCACAAACAGGCACCGTGGCGATTGCAGCAAATCCCTCTGCAGATTTAAACGACAGCGCATCGTTTTCCGAGTCTTCTCTTCGAGGGGAAAGCGATGCAACAAAGGAAGCGATACTCACGCTAACAATCGTTCGGCAGGGCGGTTTTACGGATGAAGTTACGCTGACACCCCTCGATTTACCGGAAGGGTTCACCACGGAAGCCGTTACTATCCCTGTGAATGAAACTGAGATAAAAGTACCGCTAAAGGCACTTGGCTCCTTAGAAGATAAGACGTATCAGTTCAAATTCCGAGGTTCAGCAACAATCAACGGTAAAGTCTTTGAACAGGATAGTCCTATCCTCAACGCAAAGATCATCCATTGATTAGTTTTTAGTTGTTGGTTATAAGTTATAAGTTTTGTTTCTGATGTTTGATGGTGCTTTGTAAAGGTTGTTACCCAATTGAAGTACTGACCGTTATCAAAAGAGGCTTCAATAATCGGAAACCTCTTAGCTTATAACTTATAACTTATAACTTATAACTTATAACTATATGCCCCAGTCCCCCTATACACTTATCCATCAAGATAAATCCACTGCTGCTCGAATCGGTAAACTCCACACAGCACACGGTGTTGTGAATACGCCGATATTTATGCCTGTCGGGACGCGCGGGACGGTAAAAGCCTGCACACCGCAAATGCTATCCGACCAGATTCAGGGGGAAATTATTCTCGCGAACACCTATCACCTCTATCTACGTCCGGGACACGAAATCGTCCAAGAATCAGGCGGATTGCATGCGTTTATGGGATGGCAGCATCCTATCCTGACCGATAGCGGCGGATTTCAGGTTTTTAGCCTGGGTCCCTTACGCACAATCTCGGAAGAAGGCGTAGCGTTCCGCTCTACAATAGACGGCACTGAACACTTTATCTCTCCCGAACGTTCGATCGAGATCCAGAATGCGCTCGGTGCAGATATTATCATGGCGTTTGACGAGTGCCCGGCATTACCAAACGACTATACGTATCTTAAAGATTCGATGGAGATGACCTTGCGGTGGGCAGCACGGTGTAAAGAGGTACATCAGAAAGCGAAGCACTGTCGTTTAAATCCGGATCAGTTGCTCTTTGGCATTGTGCAAGGCGGTATGGAACGCGACCTACGTCAGGCGAGCGTAGACGGCACAGTATCAATCGGTTTTCCCGGATATGCTATCGGTGGTTTGAGTGTTGGTGAAGAAAAGGATTTGATGTATGAAACGCTTGCTTATGTTGCACCACTCTTACCAGAAGATAAACCACGCTACCTGATGGGAGTCGGCACGCCTGAAGATTTGGTCTACGGTGTCCGCTGTGGCGTTGACATGTTCGATTGCGTGATGCCGACCCGAAACGCCCGCAACGGATCACTTTTCACAACGAACGGTATCATCCGCATCCGCAACTCGAAATACAGACGTGATTTCAGTCCATTAGATCCAGAATGTACCTGTTATACCTGTCAAAACTTCACACGAACGTATCTCCGACACCTACACATTGAGAATGAAATCCTCGGTTCGCAGCTACACACGTTGCACAACTTGCATTTTTATATCAGTCTCATGCGTGGCATCCGATGTGCTATTTATAATGGGGATTTCGCAGCATTAGCAGACAACGGACCTGATATCGGGACCTTGGTGAAATTGGGGCAGTCCACCGACGATGCAATTTATAGTAAAACCGAAAAATAAATCAACACTTAAAAAAATAACAAACCTACCCCAATGCAGGGTTTTTGCTGGGGTGTTTCTTCAGGGTTTGGAACCCAGCTTGCTATGGATGTCTCGTTAATTGTAGGTTTGACTATAGATCAATGGACTGAATGAAACTGTCCAACAGTTCACACGGTTGTTCTACTGATTGCTGACCGCTGACTGCTGATAGCCGTTCTTCTTACTTCCGTATGACCATCCGCCGCGTCGCTGTAAACTTACCTGCAGACAATGTATAGAAATAGATACCACTCGCAACAGGTTCACCGAGTTCATTTTTACCATCCCAATACACCGCGCGGCTCCGGTCCTGATAAATACCCGCAGATTGATGTCCTAATGCGAGTGTACGAACCAATGGCCCATTGGTAGAATAGATACGCAGTACCACATTCGCAGGTGCTGCCAATTGATACGGAATCCATGTTTCTGGGTTGAGTGGATTCGGGTAGTTCGGCAACAATGCCGTCTCTGTCGGCACTAACGTGCCCAGCAGCTGTTCAAGGAAGTGAATACCTCTCTGTAAGGTCACATCTGTCAAATCTAATTGCTGCGCTTGCGTAAGCCACTGTTGCACATTTTTTACGTTAAGCATCACAGCGGAAGGCGCAGCTGCTGCATTATCCAACGCAGCGGCGACTTTGATAAGATCAGCAGCATCAACAACACCATCATCATTGACATCTGCGGTGTTTGGTCCCGTCTGTCCGAAGTTCGCAGCAACAAGCACTAAATCCTGAATATCTTCGACACCATCACCGTTCACATCCGCTTCCAACAACGGTAGTTCCTCTGTCGTTCCAAGCCTCCATAGGAGTATTATCCCACCACTACCAGCAGTCGCAAGTGTCCTTCCATCTGGACTGAAAATGACGCTTTGAACCGTGTTAGCATACACCGTGAGGGTCGATTTGTGTGCCCCGCTAACAGGATCCCATAGACGGACTGTTCTGTCTTTCCAACTGCTACTACTCGCGAGCGTTTTACCATCCGGGCTGAACGCGACACTGGTAATTCTGTCTGTATGTCCTGTGAGAGCGATCTGATGCTCACCAGTCGCGACATCCCACAAATGCACATCCGAATCCGTACCACTACTTGCGAGTGTCCTTCCGTCGGGACTGAATGCAAGTGCCCAAGTGCCCCCTATATACCCAGTCAGGCTAACTTTCTGCTGCCTATTGGCAACATCCCATAAATATATTGCCCCGCGACCCCCACTTGCGAGTGTGTTTCCATCTGGACTAAACGCTACATTGTATACACTGTTTTTATGCCCAAACAGTGTTGCCAAGTGATTACCTGTACCAACATCCCACAGACACACATTTTTATCCTCACTTCCACTTGCGAGTATCTTGCCATCTGGACTAAATTCGATATCAAAAATACGGTCTTTATGCCCAATAAGGGTCATTTTATGTGTGCCTGTAGCAGCATCCCACAACCTTACCGTGTAATCATCTACGAACCAACCGTTGATGACACTTATGCCACCGCTACTCGCAACTGTTCGACCATCCGGACTGAACGCAACGGATTCGATGGGGCCTATGTGTCCGGTAAGTGTAGTGCTGTTATTACCAGTGGTGGTATCCCATAGTCGTACGGTTCGGTCCCAACTGCCGCTCACAAGTCTGCGACCATCCGGACTGAACGCAATACTTGAGAAACCTGACGTATGTCCAGTGATTGTCGTTCTCTGCTCAAAATTCGCAGTATCCCATAATATCACTGTGCTGTCGCTACTACTACTGGCGAAGGTTTGACCATCCGGACTAAACGCGACACTTGATACACTTCCGGTATGTGTCACGAGCGTAGTCTTGTAAGAAGCACTCGCAACGTTCCATAAACACACCGTGCCATCTTCGCTCCCGCTTGCAAGCACGCTACCATCGGGACTGAACGCGACACTGTGGACACCATCTACATGTCCGCTCAAGGTCGTTTTCAATGCACCGTTGCTAACATCCCAGAGCCACACCGCGCTGTCCCTCCGACGACTGCAACTGGCAAGTGTTTTTCCATCCGGGCTAAACGCAATACTCTCAACACCGTCTACATGTCCACTGAGTGTCGATTTAAGCGTACCGGTAGCAACATCCCAGAGCCGCACCGTGTTGTCATCATATTCCGCGCCACTGGCGAGGGTTTTACCATCTGGACTGAACGCTACACTTAAGATACCATCTGTATGACCAATGAGAGTGGATCTAAGCGTCCCAGTCTCAATATCCCAGAGCCGCACTGTTTTGTCTTTCCAATCTCCACCAGTTGCGAGGGTTTTACCATCTGGGCTGAACGCTATACTTGTAATGTCCCTTGTATGTCCGGTAAGCGTGGCTTTGTGTTCACCGCTTTCAATATTCCACAGATAAAACTCGGCAGAACTACTACTTGCGAGGGTTTTGCCATCTGGGCTGAACGCTACACTTGAAATGCCGCCTGTCTGCGTTGTGAGTAGATTGAGTGCTTTACCGGTATATCCATCGTAAATCCAAATCCCAATGGAACTCGCAACGGCAAGCAAAGTGCTGTCCGGTGAAAAGACTATATTGCCCTGTAACCTGCCTTTTCCCAGTCTCATTGTGGCACCGTCAGGTAACCCCCATTGTGTGTGATCCTGTGCAAGCACACGCAGTGGAAAGAAGGTTGAAATGAGAAGTAATATTAGAATTGAAAGTCGCATCGTTTTCATCGGTCCATTCTCCTATTCAATGGTCATCGGTGAACAGCAATCAGTGGTCGGTTAAACGGAGTTGTAGTGGATCCAAATCTACCTCTTAACTGATAACTGACAACTATTTTCTTACTTCTGTATGACCATCCGTCGCGTCGCTGTGAACCTACCTGCAGACAGTGTATAGAAATAGATACCACTTGCAACAGGTTCTCCAAGTTCATTTTTACCATCCCAATACGCCGCTTGGCTACGACTTTGATAGGTCCCCGGGGATTGATACCCCAATGTCAGCGTTCGTACTAATCCTCCATTTGCTGTATAGACGCGGACTGTCACATCCGCAGCCGCTGCTAACTGATACGGAATCCACGTTTCAGGATTAAACGGATTCGGATAGTTGGACAGAAGCACCGTCTCTCTCGGAGTCAACACAGCCAAAAGTCTTTGAAGAACGACGATACCTCTTTGGAAGACAGGTGCTTTGTCATTAACGTGTTGTGCTTGCCTTAACCACTGTCCTACCTCCGCTGCGGTAAGCAATTCTATGGATCGCGAATGTGCGGATGGCGCACGATTATCTACCGCAAGTGCCCCAGCGACCAACAAGATATCCGCTATGTCAACAATACCGTCTTCGTTGATGTCCGCGGCGTTTTCTGCACCAGATTGTCCAAATTGTGAGGCAACGAAAACCAAATCTTGGAGGTCTACTACATCATCACGATTCACATCCGCAGCGAGTTGTTGAGGTTCTGTCTCAACGGATATTTCTGGTACCAAATCCCACAAAAATATGATGCCATCCCAACCACCACTCGCAAGCGTCTGACCGTTCGAACTGAACGCAATTTCAGTAATACCGTAAGTGTGTCCAAGGAAGATAGTTTTAAGCACACCTGTCTCAACATCCCAAAGCTTCACAGTGGTATCATACCGATAGCCACAACTCGCAAGCGTTTTGCCATCTGGACTGAACGCGACCTTATTAATGCCATCCGTATGTGCGACAAAGGTGATTTTCGGTTCACCGGTGACAACATCCCATAGAATTATTGTGTTGTCATCGCTACCGCTCGCAAGGAGGCTACCATCGGGACTAAATGCAACACTCACAACAGTATCTGTATGTCCAGTGAAGGTCGCTTTGTGGGCATTAGTATTAACATCCCACAGACGCACTGTGGTGTCCACACTACCACTCGCAATGGTTCGACTATCCGGACTGAAGGCGACTGAAGTGACATCATCTGTATGACCCGTAAGTGCCGTTTTATATGTCCGTCCGGCATACCATAGCAGCAGGTTTCTACTCGCGTTACGGGCAAGAAATCTGCCGTCGGGGCTGAAAGCTATTGATCTGTATCTGACATAACCACTTATTGTCTGATCATATCTTCTGATAGTTGCGCGGTGTGCGCGGCTGCTAACGTCCCACAGATGGATCCCCGAACTGTTCTCACTAGCGAGCGTATTTCCATCTGGACTGAAAGCTAAACTGGCATTAGTTGCCCAATCTCCTACAAAGAGCGTCGCTGCGTGTGTACTTGTGGCGATATCCCACAGACGGATTTGTTCCCAACTCCCGCTGGCAAGCGTTTTGCTATCTGGACGGAAGGCAATTGAATAAACACTGTCCGTATGACCAGTAATTGACAATTTGCGCGTACCACTGGCAACGTCCCATAGATACAATTTGCCCTCACCACCGCTTGCGAGCGTTTTACCATCCGGACTGAAGGCAACAGAAACAATATTTGACAGATGCCCCAAGAATTCCATTTTATGCGTCCCATTCGCGACATCCCATAGCTGCAATTCGCCTCTCCGACTTCCAGTGGCAAGGGTACTGCTGTCCGGGCTCAGAGCGAAACAATTGATATCCGTATCAAGAACTGCTTTTTGCTCCCAAGTGCCGACGTCCCAGAGTATCACCTTATCTTCGTTGAAACTTGAACTTACAAAGGTGCGGCCATCCGGGCTGAACCTAACGTTAGAGATGCCTTCGGTGTGTGCGGTAAGCGTCCGTTTGGGCGCGCCAGTCGCAACATCCCACAAGCGCACCGTCTCATCCCAGCTGCCACTTGCAAGTATAGTACCGTCCGGACTAAAGGCAATCGAAGTTATGGAGTGTGTATGTCCGAGGAGCGTTGCTTTGCGCACCCCAGAGGCAACATCCCAGAGTATGACCTTATCGTCCGAAGTCCCACCAGCAACCGTGCGACTATCCGGGCTGAAAGTCATTCTGCGGATTTTCGAGGTATCTCCTCCAAGTGTTACTTTGTTTTCACTATCGGCTACATCCCACAGGCATACCTTGTCATCTGGTCCCCAATTCGCAACAGTCCTGCCATCCGGACTCAAAGCGATGCTGTCTGATAAATTGCCTGTGATTAAATCCAGTTCCACACCGCTATGTGCATCGTAGACCCAAACCCCAACAGTATTCTCGACCATCAGGCGATTGCCATCAGCGGAAAACTTTAAACCGCCTGCATAGCCCTTACCAAGACGTGCCTTAGCCCCTTCAGGCAAATCCCATTGTGCGTAATTTTCGCTAAAAGCGTTCGGTAGAAATAGGATCGAGACTGCAAAGATCGTTAAAGTCGCGCTTTTTATCAGAGTTCCAACGAGTAGACCTATGAGGCACGAAATAACTTTGGTGCTTCTTGTTAGTTTGTTTTCAAACTGCATCCTTTTCATCGCTTCACCCTCCTGTCTAATTCGATTTTCCAATAGCAAGTCCTCTGTTAGCATTGTAGCAAATATGATGCCAATTATAAGTAAACACCGACGGCATCACTCTGCATTGACTTCTATGAATGCAATGGGCGATTATCTTATAAAAAATGCTGATAAGTGTTCATAATTTAAACACTTATCAGCATTCATACGCTAACAGCCGTAGCAGCTAACCTTATTAAACCTCTGACTACAAAAGGCTTAACCTGTACAAAAAAGGGCAGTTCTTATTTTTTATTGCACGATTTGGGGCATTCACTTAATCTGCAACGTTAGTTGAGGACGCGATGTTCCAAAGCAGGACCGTTCCATCTTCACTTCCAGTTGCGAGTGTTTTTCCATCCGGACTGAAACTCACGCTCAGGACACGGCCAGAATGGCCTTGTTCTCTGAGTAAATCAATTTCTCTCTGGGTACGCCACCGGACCCCCGAACCGTGAGACTTAAGAAAATCTAACGCTTCACCCGTTTGTGCGTCATAAATCCAGATTCCCGTGTAACTGGTTACTGCCAAACGTATGCCATCTGGTGAATACGCAAGATTCTCAGATATCTCGCCTTTACCGAGACGCGCTACGGCTCCTGCCGGTAGACCCCACTGCGTGTAATCCTGAGCTAAGGTTGTTAATGGAGATAGGGTTAAAATAACAATTAACGTCGGAAACATGAAAAATAGTGTCTTTTTCATGATGAATTTCTCTTGTTTTCGTGAATGATTGATGACGATCGCGATGGCAGTCTATCCAACCAAGTATTTAAACACAGAGGAGAGATTGTCGTCAGGGGAGTAGAGTTGGGAAACGTTCAATTCGTTTTCGATGAGGAGTTTAGGGAGCCGAGCATAGAAGGCTTCTGGCTTGGCGGTTTCGATAATAATATCGCCTGCTGCGTTTGCTGATACTTCTTGTGTGGTATCAACACCATTGACAAAAGTTACGCTCAGAATATCCGAAAAAGGGAGACAGACTTGTGCCAGACGACGCGGTTCATCTGTGCTTAAATAAACCTTATGCGGATGTTCGTCAATGAGTTCGCGAATATCAGAGATGGTGCCTTCTGCAAGAATACGGCCTTGATGAATAAGCAAAATCGTCTCCGTTAACGCTTCAATCTCATAAAGAATATGACTCGAAACAACAATGCTAATACCTTTATCGGCAAGATCTTTCAGCAGCGCAAGGACGTGCCGTCTCCCATTCGGGTCTAACCCTGTGAGCGGTTCGTCAAGAAATAGGAGTTCGGGTTCGTGGATCAACGCCTGCGCGAGTTTGATACGTTGCCGCATCCCTTTACTATAAGAACCGATGGGTCGGTCTTTCGCCGATAGCATGTCAACCACTTCCAGAACCTGTAGACTCCGGGATTCTACTTCTGATGTGTCATATCCGCTTAAAGTCGCGAAAAACGTGACGAACTCATGACCGCTCATGAATTGATATGCCAATTCTATATCCGGGCAATAGCCTACTCGCCGAGTCAGTAGAGGGTTATTCCATACCGGTTGGTTCAGAACCTTTACCTCACCTTGATTTGGTTTAAGTTGCCCCGTCATGAGTTTGATTAAACTGGTTTTGCCAGCACCATTTGGACCCAATAAGCCGGTTATTCCCGGATGAATCGTGAGCGTTACATCATTCACTCCCATAACTTCGCCATACCATTTAGATAGATTTTCTGTGTGGACAATTGCTGTGTTATTCATATTTTTATATTTGTCGGTTGTCAGTGAGGTTTTCAGTTTTCAGTAAAGAAAAGACTTTACACATCAATGCGGCTTCTTAACCGATAACCGATGACTGAAAGATTTTTGAAAAAAAAATCGTCCTGAAAACTAATTCCTCTGACGACTAATTTTCAATGTCTCTTCAAGATTTTGGATACCGGCAGTTGTACCGATAGCAGTGACGCACGCTGCACCTGTCGCAGAAGCCAATTCCGCTGTCGCTTTCAAATCCCAGCCCATAATCGTTCCAGCGAGGAAGCCAGCGGCATAAGCGTCACCCGCACCTGTCGCATCAACAACATTGACGCGGTAGGCAGGTACCGAGAGTTCTGTTTCTGGTGTGGAGACGTAACTGCCGTTTTCACCCATTTTAATGGCGATCGTCTCGATATTGTAGTTCCCTCTCAAAAATTGAACAATTTCACGACACTCAGACTTGCCGGTGAGATGTTGGGCTTCAACGATGCTTGGCATAAAAATATCTACATGATGCAAACACGGTTCAAGTGTCTCCAACCACTTGCCTGTGGCATCGTATGCTGTGTCGAGCGAGGTCGTTATCCCCAACGCTTTTGACGCTTGAAGGACGTTCGCCATCGGGACACCGTCAAAACTTGGCATGACGAGGGCACCAGCGATGTGCAGGATTTTAGGGGCCTTTATAATTTCCCAATTAATGTCTGTCTCACAGAGTTCACCATTCGCGCCAATGTAGTGATAAAAGGTCCGTTCGCCATCGGAAGCAATCGCGACAAACGTAAACGAGGTGCTAACATTGGGATCCTGTTGCATACCGACTGTATTAACGTTATTGTCCACAAGCGTTTGCATGATTAGATCCCCAAAAGCATCTGTGCCAATCTTACCCATCGCGCCAGCAGAAACACCCAAGCGCGCCAGCACAAGAGCCGTGTTGTTTGCACAGCCCCCAGTATGGATTTCGAGTTCATCAAAGAGTGCTAATTTCCCTTTTTCAGGAAACTGATCTATCGGTCGTCCAAGCACATCAACGACATAAATACCGAGCGATAGCACATCCATGGTTCACCTCTTTTTGCCAAGCACTCTCTGGGTGCTTCTAATCTTTCGCCAACGTTGTCTATTAAAGCCCTATAGTGGGTAAATCACTAAAGTTTCGTCGTTTGTGTTAACATTTCCATCTACTGCTATATCAGTCAAGCCTTCAGAAGTCCATCCGATCAAGTAAGGGGGTAAATTGGTCTCTGTCGCCAAATATCGTAACACCCGTTCCCTTCCTAAAATTTGCGCAAACTTCTCTCGTATACCGCTCAGTTTTTCATCCGGTGGCATTTCGGGTGACACTTGTAGCCAAAGCGATGTTTGGAACAGTTCAGGTTTGGCGTCAAGTGCGATGTCTCCTAAGTAAGTCATCTCTTTACCTACAACATACCACGCGTTTTCAAGCATACGCGGAAGTTGTTGCGTATTCAGAAATGTCTCTTTCACATAAGTCGTCGGGTGCCACGGTTCCACGAGTAGACCTCGTAATTGTATACGTAAATCTTGAATCAATGTTCCAATTTTTTTAGAGGTTTCGGTTCCTGAACCCTCTATTTTAAACGACAGCGCTTCGCTTTCCTGATGACGTATGAAGGTCCCTTTCGGAAAATCAATGGACATTTCGGTGCGTGCCGTAGTTCTCAGGGAAACATAACTCTGCAAGTGTGCGCGACCCCGTTCAGGGTAGACTGACAAAATCGACAATCGGTCTGCTGTGGTGCTGTTCGGCAAAACATTTCGTGTGATTACAATCACACTTACCGAAATCAGAACGAAGAGGCATCCGCCTATCCAATAGGTACGCGCATTTTGCTTCGCTTCTAAACGACAGCGCTTCGCTTCTAAACGACGGCGCTTCGCTTTCCGAAAATAAAACAAAAAACCGCCAAAGCTTAACAGATATACTGGTAGAACTATAGATAGCAGCTTAATGAGCGGCACTTGTGTCGGCATTTTTAGTAAAAATTGTTTGTGGATTTTTTCTTCGTGTTGGAGTGCGAGTGCATACTGATCCGCGAGATGTCGAGGCGATTTACCGTGTCTGCCCAAGAATTCGCGCCAGAATGTTTCGCCTACCTGCTGTTCTGGCTCCTCTATATTTTTTCGGTTTTCGCCAAAGGGCGGCGCGTTGTAATCAAACGCAAAGCAAAGGATCTGTCCATCTCCAAATTTTCGCTTTGCAACGTAAATGTGTTCCACTGTACCGATCAGTGTCTCGCATCCGGCTTTCGGCACGAATTCAATGTATTCAAATAAAGTGCTATTACTACCCGAAGACTGAAAACCGAATTGTTCAGGTAGGGCATCGAGGCGTGTGTCTATTTGCTTTAAACCTTTCAATTTGACCGGAAGAAAAGGTTCTATGAAACTACCGCGCAGTGTGTTAAAGCTGCTACCGCCAGACATAATAAGCGTGCCACCCTGCTGCACCCAGTCAAGTAAGGCGGTCTGTCGCGCTTTAGAGATACTTCTTTCTGTCAAGACTGTCTCGCGAATCACTAAGACATCGACTGCGTTGTAACCGATCCAGTCGCGTGGGAGTCGGTTCGAGTGCGGAAGATATTCAACATGTACCTGTGCACTATCGGAAAGCGAAGTGCTGTCGTTTAAAAGCGAAGTGCTGTCGTTTAAATCCGCTAACTGTTTTTTGTCAATAAATCGTTTCAGTTTATCGCCACTCTGTGCCAATACCAGCACAAAATAATCTTTGCGGGAAAGAGGTGTCGGTAACGAAACCTCTTGCATCCCGTTCACTCGTGTGTTATTCAACGCTGCGTTGCCTGCAGATGTCTGGGGCACAAATTGAACAATGAGTTGTGTCGCATTTTTGGGACAGTAGATATACAAATCTTTCGGTGGCGTTTCAATAGTGCTGAGCTGCAGCTTAGAAGCATACCGCGCAATAGGTGTGTCTGAAGAAAAACTTCGGACCTCAACTACCAATTCTCCAACGAGTGTTGTCGGTTGTTCCTGACTTTGGACGGTGATACGCAAGGGTACCCACGTGCCTGTCTTGTAAGCCCCATTAAACCCAAACGTCACATCCGCAATCTCAACTGCACCAAAAGCAATAGACACTGTAGAAAGAATCAGAAGTATTAAGATTAAAGGCTTCACAGGATTATCACCCACGGATCTATCAGTTTTGAGTTGTCAATTCTTGGTCGGAGGTCTCTGCGAACCACACCCAATTGGGAGTCTTCAGAAAGAGATGAATGCTTACCAAAATCCTCTTAACTGAAAACTCTCACTGCGAGGCAAACTTTGACCAACAACTCGTCTACAGATACTTTTACTAAGGCACGAGTTGTTGGTCAAAACTACTTGAGACGTGCAGGATTGTGAACAAGTCTCGTCTCTACCGAACTCTCAAAAGGATGTGTGCTAAAGACACCGTTCCCTAACATAATCATTGAGGCCACACCACCTTCTGCCTCGATACTTGCGATTGTATCAATTACCCGTGCATCGCTGAGCAATCCGCTCTCCACCGAAAACTGTTTTGAGACCGCAAAACATGCATTAAAGAGTTCGTTACTCGGTTTGGCATCGGTAAGCGTTTGTAAGGTATTCAATGCAAGATCCGCTGCGTGATTGATACGAATTGTCTTTTCTCTGTTTCCGAGCACCTCGCTTGTCTGGATCGGTCCAAAGTAGCGATAATAAATCGGCTGCTCCGCAATAGGTAACCTATCTGCAACCAAAGGAGACCCTTCCTTCAACTTGACAAGACAACCGCCGTGATATTGTGAACAGACGTCACCCAACCCTGTCCTATTCTCAACTTCTGCGATGTGCGCTGTCATCGCGAGTGCCTCAGGGTCTTTGTGCAGAGATAGCAATTCATTGAGCGCGTATGCAGTGGCAAGTGCTGCAGCACCGCTGAGTCCAAAACCGCAACCGAGCGGCAACGGAGAAATAATGTCTACCTTTATACCTACAACGTTACTATTTTCTGTAAGTCTATTGACAACAGCACGTACCGTCGGGAAATTGATGCGTTTTCCATTAAATAGCACTTCTGTCTCATGATGTTCGGAGACAGTGACCTCTACGCCTTCTGTAACCGTGAAACCCATACCGAGCGAGTGCATACGCGCCGGATTGGCGTGCGGGATAACCTTGAAAACACACGAAATGTTGCCGGGGGCAAATGCTCTCGCCATTTCGTTCCTTTCTATCGTAGTTTGGTAGTCTTAAATTCCTACCTACCTAAAGCTGTTTTTGAATTCAAATTTTCTCCGGGTCCAATTCTTGCGTTTGTCCTTGATGATGCTCATCAAGTGCTTCCCTCGCGAGCATTTCTAAAATATCTTCAGACTTAGCAAAAAGTTGATTCCAGCATCTTTCAGAGGCGAGTTCGGCAAGCAACCACTCTGCAAGACGATCTTGTTCTTTGAGCGGTAGTTTGGTTGCTTCCGCGAAAGCCAATTCCAATTTAGTCATAATCCTCTCCTTTCTTGTTGGTTCAGAGGTCTCCCGGAGTTTTCTGGACACCCAACGAATGTCCCTAAACATTCTGTCGGGGTGCAGCGTATCGGGGATGGAACGCTCCCTCACCACATTGTCCTTCCTCGATTTTTGCCGCTTGTCCACCACCCGTAACGGAGCATCTCGCACCGTCTAATTCCGGTAGGACGTACCGTTCAAACCACGCACCCATCTGTTGGCGCATGTCGCCGATACGCGCGTTCTGAGATTTATCGTCTATCAAGTTTTTCCGTTCACCCGGATCGTTCACCAGATCATATAATTCATGCGGACCGTAAGGGTACCGATGGACATATTTCCACTCCTGCGTCCGAATCATACGCACAGGACCGTATTCATCGTAAATGACGATTTCATCTTTCGCATCGTTTGTCGCTCCGGAGAGTGCAGGGGTAAAACTTCTACCGGGCGACATATCGTCGTTTGGATCAGGTAAATCGAGATAGTCAAGGAGTGTCGGCATGAAATCGTACTGGCTCACCATCGCCTCACTGACGCGTCCCTCTGGAATGCTACCCGGATGGCTGACGATGAACGGGACCTTGACAGAGTTTTCATACATATTCAGCGGGAATGTGCCGTTACCTTTATGCCAAAATCCGTGATGTCCACACGAGTAACCGTTATCGCTGCTAAAAACGACCAGTGTGTTCTCACGGATACCGAGTTCAGAAAGCCTGTCCAAAATCCGCCCGACATTTAGATCAAGTGCGGTTATTGCTGCGAAGTAACCCTTCAACGATTCGCGGTTACCCATGTGAACCGCTGCTCCCTGCACAGCCCACGGATGCAACGCCTCTTGTGGACACGTCTTGAACGGACAATCGTCATACGAGTCAACAATGTCCTGCGGATGTCCTGTAAACGGCGTATGCGGTGCGTTGTAGTTGACGCTGAGATAGAACGGTCCATCTTTGTTCGCTGAGATAAAGTTCAACGCATCATCGGTAATGACATCGGTAAGGTAGCCGGGTTGCATCTCTACCTCTCCGTCCCGAATCATATCCGCATCGTTGTACTGGCTACCACCGGTGAGCAAAGCGAACCAGTGACTGAACCCGTGTTGAGGGGTCAAGCTATCACCGAGATGCCATTTACCGCTCAATCCGACCGTATAGTTGTTCTCTGCAAGAACGTCAGTATAACAGGTCAAACCTTCAAGGTATCGGGCGGGATCTGGCGGCATATTTCCGTCGCGGATCCAGTCGTGTACACCGTGTGCTGACGGGATACGTCCAGTCATCAGACTCGCACGCGCTGGCGAACAGACAGGACTTGTGCAAAAGAAATTCGAGAAGCGGGTGCCTTCTGATGCCAACTGGTCAAGATAAGGGGTCCGTACCTCATCGTTACCGTAACACCCCGCAGCCCACGGTCCCTGATCGTCCGTTAAAACAAAAATGACATTTGGTCTGTTTTCCATATTTTTCTCCATTTGACTTAGTGTGCTAAACGGCTGGTTAAGCTACCGGAAATCCATCACCGACAAGTGGTTCACCGTCCGCAACTTCAATAGTTGGAACGAGGACATGACTTGGTGATTGCGCGTTATTATAGCAAACATCTTGTGCCATGAAAATCATCACAAACGCGCGACGTTGATGATCTGTAACATTTGGCGGCGTGCCGTGCCAGTTAAGGCAGTGGTGAAACATACACTCACCCGCTTTCAGCTCCACTGGGGTACCGTGACTGATGTCCAACTTCCCTCTCTCTGTCCACGGGTTTGGCGGCGGTTCGTGCCCTGATTCATTCGCTTTTTCGGAGGCCGCATTGAATGCCGCTCTCGCTTCAACCGAGAACTGTTCATCTTTGTGACTTTTCGGCATAACGTGCATACAACCGCTATCGACTGTTGCATCGTCTAAAGCGAGCCAGCAGCTCACAATGTTCGGGGAACTCAGGGGCCAGAAAAAGAAATCGTGATGAAAACCGAAATGCCCGTTATCGTGTGGCGGTTTAGAAATAACCTGATCGTGCCAAAGACGCACTTCGGGCGTATCCAATAATGCCCGCGCTGTTCCTGCAATTAAGGGATTATGTATAGCTGCCTCATAACTGGATTCACGTTTCCACATGTTCACATATTGGTGAATCGCACGCGGGTGACCGCTGCCACGATTGAGACGATCCTGCTTGCGATCGTGTCCATATTTGAATTCCGGTGAGGAATCATCACCTTCGGTAAGTTCCAGTTCAATAACCGCATCCAACCCTGCCCGCATGGCTTCAACACCATCGCCATCTAAAACCCTACCAAACTTGACATACCCGTTTTCCTGAAAAAAATCAATCTGTTCTTGTGTTACCATTGTATTTCTCCGTATGTTAATTTTTTCAATATTTCCCACTGTATGTTGTTGTCAAATCGGAAACTGATGATTTCCGGCAGTCAAACCACCGTCAATGACAAAGACTGCCCCTGTTGCAAAACTGGCTTCATCTGAGGCAAGGAATAGCGCGGCGTTCGCAATGTCAACGGGTTGTCCGATCCGTCCTAACGGGTACCAGGGCGTGATTTCGTCCAAAATTTGAGGGTTGCGTTCAATCATTGGTTCCCAGACTTCAGTTTGAATCGTTCCCGGACAGATACAGTTGACACGTATATTGTCTTTACCGTGTGCGACTGCCATGGAGCGGGTCAAGGCAATAACACCACCTTTCGCAGCGGAGTAAGCGTGGATACCTTGCAACCCGATGAGTCCGTTAACAGAGGCGACATTAACAATGCTACCTCCGCCACCCGCTTGCATCAATGGAACAACCGCATCCGAACAGTGGCTGGTGCCTCGGAGCGCGACCGCTAAGTTCGCCTCCCAATTGTTGTTCAATACATCGGCTGTAGCGCAGATGGCATTATTTACCAAAATATCAACTGTACCGTAAGCATCAGCCGCTTCGGTGATGAGCCTTTCAGCATCGGCGGCATTAGAAACATCGGCGTTGACAAACATCGCCTCGCCGCCTGCATCGGTAATCGCAGCGATCGTCTCAGCACCGTTGGCATCATTCACATCATCAACGACGACTTTAGCACCCTCTTCAGCAAACCGAAGGGCCACTGCTTTGCCGATACCGCGTCCGGCTCCTGTGACAATGGCTATTTTGTTATTTAACCGCATCTTTGGCCCCGCATCTTTTTCATCTGAGTTAGAGATATTATAGTGGATTTCAGAATTAATGAGACACTTTACAGCGGACGAGGGAACCTCGCCCCTACGAGGGAGGTCTCCACAATCACTGAAATGTCTCTTTAATTATTGACTTTACTATAAAAATGGCTTTTGGGTTATAGAATTTACCGCGTTCACCTTTTGAAAAATTATATTTTGCTTTCGTCTGCTTTGTATGATATAATAAAGATGAAAAGGATTCGGTAAATAGATTATGACGCAACCAGTTTCTAACTACGATGAAATAAGTGATACGTTATACATCTCGTTTGCCCCAGGTGAACAGGCAACAGGCATTGAATTAACGCCTCATATCTTGCTGCGACTCAACAAACAAGAACACAAAGCCATTGGGCTGACCTTTCTGGAATACTCTCTGCTTGCCCAAAAAACGGATATGGGTCCCCGAAGTTTTCCGCTCACAGGTCTAACCGAATTGTCCGAAGATCTTCGAGACATTGTCTTAGATATTCTTCAACGCCCACCCGTCAGCGATGTACTTTTGCTTTCATCGTATACGCCTTCAATTTCCGAAACGATTCCGATTACGCTGCTGCAAGCAGCCTGCTAAAAATATATCCCTAATGTTGCAGCGTCTGTGAGATGAAAAGTTTCGTACGTTCGTGCTGCGGGTTATCAAAGAAATCCGCAGGTGGTGCCTCCTCTATAACTACACCCTCATCGAAGAACATGATCCGATCAGCGACTTCTCGTGCAAATCCCATTTCATGGGTAACAACCAGCATTGTCATACCAGAATGTGCAAGCTCGCGCATCACGTCCAGCACTTCCGAGATCATTTCGGGGTCAAGGGCACTTGTGGGTTCATCAAAAAGCATAATCTTTGGCTCCATTGCCAATGCCCGGGCAATTGCGACGCGCTGCTGTTGGCCGCCCGAAATTTCTGCCGGATATTTATAGGCTTGGTCAGCAATATCCATCCGCTCTAATAAAGCCAAAGCCGCTTCTTCCGCTGCGTTTTTTGACATCTTCCTCACTTGGATTGGGCCTAAGGTGATATTTTTTATATTTGTCAAGTGAGGGAATAGGTTGAACTGTTGGAACACCATACCGACTTCCTGACGGATGAGATTAATATTTCGGAGATCATTGCTAAGTTCAATGCCATCAACAATAATTGTGCCGCGTTGATGTTCCTCAAGGCGATTAATTGTTCGGATAAAGGTGGATTTCCCTGACCCTGATGGACCGCATATCACCGCCTTTTCACCTTTTTTAAACGTAGTGGTAATTCCCTTGAGGACATGGAAGTCATCAAACCATTTGTGTACGTCTTCACATATAATAATTGGGTCATTCGTTGTATTTTCGTTTTCAGTCATTTGTTGATGCCTCCTTCAATTCTAACAAATTCCTAATACTTTCCGACGCCTAAGTCTGCTTCAATCTGCTGGCTAACATGAGACATTGCGTAAGTAAAAATGAAATAGATGAGACCAACAAATAAGAATACTTCAGTTTGCAGCCCTGTCCAATCTGTATTCCCAAGAACACTTCTGCCTATCCCTAATAGATCAAGTAGTCCAATAATAGATACTAAAGATGTATCCTTAAAAAGTGAGATGAATTGTCCCACAATCGCTGGAATAACGGCTCGTAATGCCTGTGGTAGAACGATGAAGAGGATCGCTTTGGGATAAGTAAGTCCCACGGCTTGTGCAGCCTCAACTTGTCCACTCGGAATTGCTTGAAGGCCCCCACGTACATTCTCTGCCATATATGCAGCAGAGAAAAGCGTTAACGCAATCATAGCGCGTATAACTTTATCAAGTTGAAAATCACCCGACATAAAAATCGGCAGCAATACATTACCCATAAACAGTATGGCTATCAATGGCACACCACGGACCGTCTCTATATAAACTGTAGAGACCCATCTTATCGCTGGCAGTTGACTTCTCCGACCAAGTGCCAATAGCACACCCAATGGAAAGCAAGCAACGATCCCAACAGCAGCCAGAATGAGTGTAAGGAGAAGTCCACCCCAAAGTGTTGTTGAGATGGTGTCCCCACCGAAACCATGCAGCATCATCATAGTCCACGGAAAGGAGAGTACCCAACCTACCACTACCCATCGTTTCCAATTATGTTTGTTACGTCCAATAGCAAAAGATACTGCAAGGATAACAGTTGCTATAAGTGTTTGTTCTCGAACAGATATTTCAAAAGGTAAAAGGAGTATGATCGCACCAAGGCAACCGATAGCAACTGTAATTTGTCGAGTCAATCCATCCCATATACCAGCACTCAGCCCCAATAATACGGCTAACCCATATATCACATAGGAAACTCTCCATATTTGTTCTAAAGGATAAGGACCAATCGAAAGTATTTGCAAGTTCGCAGGGATGACTTCCCAGTTTGCCTGCGTAAACACCCAAGTCAAAACTCCCCTAAAGACAAAGAAGAGAAACACAAGTGCTAAACAACTCAAAATGGTATTATACCAGGTGTTAAAAAGATTATCTTTTAACCATTTCACAGGTCCTTTTTTTGTATCTGGGGGTTTGACTTCTTGTGTAAATGTGAGATTTTCCACTTTTCTGCTTCCTTTTCAGTGCTACCTTGATCGACCAATTCGGGTAATTCTATGGTTATACCAATTCATGAAAGCGGATGTCGTTAGACTCATTATCAGATAACTCACCATAATCATCGCGAAGATAGGAATAGATTGTCCGGTCTGACTCATCATTATTTCTCCAACTTGAAACAGGTCAGGGAAACCAATGAAAATTGCAAGGCTGGAGTTCTTGGCAAGGTTCAGATATTGACTGGTGAGCGGCGGCACAATAACAGGAATAGCTTGGGGTACGACAACTAAACGCAAGACTTGTGATTCTTTCAGACCGACTGATCGTGCAGCCTCCCGTTGTCCCTTTACTACTGCTTGTATACCGCTTCTTACAACTTCTGCAATAAAGGCACTTGTATAGACTGCGAGCCCAATTAAGAGTGCTGTGAATTCCGGTGAAAAATTCATCCCACCGACGAAATTAAATCCCCGAAACTCAGGGCGTGATAATTCAAATGGCACTTCTGGTGTTAGAAACCATCCGACAATAGCAATTATTAAAAAAGTTGGAGCAGCAACCCACTTTGCACCAAAAATTATGTTGGAGATAAAGGAAGGACGACTTGTCGCGTGAAGTTCACGAGACTGAAAGAAATAACGGAATGCTGCAAGACCAAGTACAACAATAATCGCTATTATGATACCTGATAAAAGATACCACAACCAAAGTATTAATCCTGCTGTTCCTTCAAGTGCAGGAAGATATACACCACGAACGTTGATGAAGATACTATCAAAGAAGCTAATACTCTCTCGCACAACAGGAAGTACCAGCATTATTGCATACCAAAACACGATCTGCAATACGAGCGGAATATTACGAAAACATTCTACGTAGACAGATGCTATTTGACGGATTAGCCAATTGCTGGAAAGACGAGCAATTCCAAAAAAGAAGCCGATAGCAGTCGCAGAAAATATCCCTAATATGCTTACCTTGAGCGTGTTAACAATACCCACCCAAAATGCCTTGAGAAATGTTTCGGAAGGTTCAAAATCAATTCCTTCGGATAATTCAAATCCTGCTTCACTGTTTAGAAAAGTCAGATTAAGTTCTATGCCCTGTCTGCTGAGTCCGTTTAGCATATTTGAGTATAGAAATCCTGCTAACAGAATGATGCCGATAATGAAAAGTATCTGAAAAAATACTTTCAGAAACCGAACGTCTCGATAGAATGGGATTTTGTCTGATATGACCTTAGGTGAATTATCTTCCATCATAGTTATAAAGGTAGTGTTCTGGGCAGTTAAAATTGCGGTTATTTTTTTGGGTGTATAGGACGAGTGAACCTCGTTCCTACAACGAGCGAATCCATCTACTATCTACAATTTAAAGGTGGACAGAACAATAATAGATGCGCGCCTAAGTCGGCGCGCATTCAAGATAGAATTCCTGAAAAGTACGATCTAACGGAACGGCATAGAGTAAAGCAGTCCGCCTTGCGTCCACGGTTTATTAACGCCGCGAGGTAAGCCAATCGGAGTTAGGTGCCGCTCAAAGATTTCGCCATAGTTACCAACGGAAATAATAATTTGTTTTGCCCAGTCTTTAGGAAGTCCAAGCTTTTTACCCATTTCGCCGGATTCACCCAAAAAACGTTTGATCTCGGGATTTTCAGTTTTAAAGGTCTTGACATTTTCCTGAGTAATATTGTGCTCTTCTGCGAAAAACGTTGCGTAAACAACCCAACTCACAGCATCATTCCATTCATTATCACCATGAATAGTGAGAGGCCCCAACGGTTCCTTTGAGATAGTTGCATCCAGAATAACGTGATCATCTGGATTTTTTAGATCTTTACGCCGCGCAACAAGTTGGGATTTGTCACTGGTGACGACATCCACACGTCCCGCGTCATAACTATTGTAAAGCGTGTCAATGTCCGCATAACTAATCGAATTGAACTCAAGCCCTAAAGAACGCATCGTATCAGTAAGGTTTAACTCGGTTGTACTTCCGGCAGTGACACCGATGCTCGCGCCTGCTAATTCCGTAATTGATTCAATATTAAGTGATTTCGGTACCATGAAACCTTGTCCATCGTAAAATGTCGGTGGTGCGAAATCAGTGCTCAACTCGGCATCTCGGCTAAGCGTCCATGTGGTATTCCGGATTAAGACATCTATTTCACCGGTTTGAAGTGCGGTAAACCGTTCGGCAGCATTTAAGGGAACAAATTCAACCTTGCTCGGATCCCCAAGAACGGCTGCAGCGATTGCACGTCCAAAATCCGCGTCAAAACCGCTCCATTTACCATCTTCACCGAGGAAACCGAAACCCGGTAAACCGCCGTGTACGCCACAGACTAATTTTCCCCTGTTTTTAACTTTGTCCAAGATACTCTCGTGATTGTCTGCAAGTAGTGGAGTCACGAATAAAATCGCTAAAACTAACACGGAAATACGAAACAAAAATTTATTACGCACAGAAAACCTCTCTTTTTGATGTGCCCTCTATTGAAGAGGCAATTTGATTAAATTCTGTTATCACTGTTCACAATTTTATCAGTATCGAATTTATGACTTTCTGATAAGCAGAAGTAAGTATTGTCTTTTGCACATTGTATCAAACTGTCCTTATGTTGTCAAGGGAATTAATAGGAGATAGACAGCCCAGAGGGCTAACGGTTTGTTAGATCTGCCCTATTTTGTGCAAGGGATTGTGAAGTTTGCCCTGTTTTGTGCAGGACTTATGAATATCATGTAAGATGTTCTGTTAGTAGGTATCATTCAAATCGGCACGAAACTTGCTACTTGTACTTGACATGTTTTGAGAGTCTTGTTAATATATTTAGAATTAATACTTGGTAAGGAGAAGAAAAATGAAGAAGTTCATAATCGCAGAGATCTGCGTTTTGATCGCGCTTGTAGGTGGGTTTTGGCTGGGGCGTGTCACCGGGAATAACACCAGTTACGAGCACTACTACGACAACGCAGACAAAGCCTGGACAGCGGTAAAGCAAATTGATGAGCCACCGGTAGAACTTGATAGCCCGGACAAAAAACGTTTGCGCCAAGTCCGAGCCGCATACCGTGAGGTCTTTGAAAACTATCCTGATAGCCTGTGGGCAGATGATGCGATCTATCAGCTCGCCTCACGTCTTCCACGCACCGATGAAGAGGCGTTCGCACTCTTCCGCCGACTCATTAATAATTATCCTGATAGTGAGTGGGCAGACGATTCAATGTACGCCATCGCTTTCGCTTCTTATAAGATTGCTGAGGATTTAAAGAAGACCGGCACCCTTGAATCTCTTGACGCATACTACGACCGCGCAATCGCACTTTACAATCAATTAATAACAATATACCCCGGTAGTGAGTTGTCAGACCAGGCGCAGTTTAATACGGCGATGTGCTACTATGGGAAAGGTGAATTAAACAACGCACTCGTGCAGTTTGACACGCTTCGAGAACCCTTCAGCGATAGCCCGATACTCTATCAGATTTTATACGTTACAGGCGAAATTTATCTCAAGCGGCAGGAATACGAGAACGCACGCGTCGAGTTTACAAACGTCGTCGATTCGGGGGATCCAGACCTCGCACCTCTCGCACTTTTCGGCATCCCTCAGGCATATCTCGCTGAAGGAAAGTATCAGGAGGCGGTCGACGGGTATCAAAAGGTAATTGACCTCTATCCTGGCACCAAAGCCGGGCAGGATGCATACTTCTATATGGGATGGGCTTATGAAAGGCTTGAGAAGTACGACGAAGCCATCGCCCAACTTGAGAAGGGAATTGAACTGTTCCCGCGCAACGAAAATGCCGCCAATGCACAGGTCTACATCGCACAAATTGCCCTTGCGAACAAGGATATAACAACTGCTGTTGATGCATTTCAAAAAGTAGCGGATAATGCTACCTACGATTATGATACTCGACGGATGGCACAATACTGGGTCGGGAAAATTTATGAGGACAATAGTGAAATGGATTTGGCAGTAGGGGCGTATCAGAAACTGCTTACAGATTTTCCAGAGCCGCATCGAGAGGCGACGCACAATTCAAATAATATCAATGAAAATTATATACAGACGCTACGGAGTGCTGGACTCTAAAGCCTGTCCAAGGTCGGCGAGAATATCTTCAACGTCCTCCAAGCCAACGGAGATTCTGACCAAACCGTCTGTGATGCCAACCTGTTGACGAATTTCTGCCGGAACGTGTGAGTGCGTCGTTGATGCCGGATGGCAGATTAGGGTCCGTACATCTCCTAAACTGACCGCAAGCGCGCAGCGTTGGAGCCGATCGACAAGGTGTTCACCCGCACGGCGCCCACCTTTCAGCTCCAGCGTTATCATGCCCCCGAAAGCATCCATTTGGTGTTTGGCGAGTTCATATTGTGGGTGACTCGGCAAACCCGGGTAACGTACCCACGTCACCGCCGGATGTGCTTCAAGAAACGTCGCCACTTGCACCGCATTTTCGCAATGTCGCGCAAATCGCAGCGGCAGCGTCGTGATTCCCTGTAATGTTAGCCACGCATTAAACGGGCTAATAACTGCCCCGAAGTTGCGCAATGCCCCTTCTTTCGCGCGCGTAATAAATTCCTTTTGTCCTATAATCGCGCCAGCAATCACTGCCCCTGTACCACTCAAATATTTCGTCATACTATGGACAACGACATCAATACCGAGAGCAATCGGTTGCTGTCCGCACGGTGTCGCGAACGTATTATCAATAATTGAGGTCACCCCGTGTGTTTTCGCAATCTCGGCGGATGCTCGCAAATCTATCAGTTTAAGGAGCGGGTTCGTTGGGCTTTCAAGATAGAGGACTTTCGTATCGTCTCTAATGGCACGTTCGATTTGTAAAGGGTTTGTAGCATCAACGAATGTCGTCTCAATGCCGAAGCGTGGAAGATCTTCATTGAGGATTTGGAATGTCGCGGAATAGAGGTTTTCCATAGCGACGACATGTCCACCGTCAGCTAAAGCCGTAAGTAGTGCGGTACTCACTGCTCCCATCCCCGATGCCGTTGCAAGTGCCGCTTCGCCTGCCTCAAGCACGGCAAGTTTCGTTTCTAATACCTCTTGTGTCGGGTTGCCCCAACGCGTATAGACATAACCGCTTTCTTCGTCTTGGAATGCTTCCGCACACTCCGCTGCTGTCGTAAAACGAAACGTACTGTTCTGATAGATAGGTGGTAGAAGCGGTATCCCACTTTTTTCGGTAGTGGGTGTCGCTCTTTCGCCCGCATGGATGGCTTGCGTGGATTTTCCTAATTTTTTTTCAGATGTCATTTAGCACTCCAATATGTCTATTAAAATACGCTTGTGGAGACAGCAACTTACTTAAACTTTTCAATATCGTGTCCCTCAATTGCTAACAATTGCCGCTTCCGTTCCAATCCACCGCCGTATCCACCAAGGGCACCGTTGCTTCTAATGACCCGATGGCAGGGTATGAAAATAGAGACAGGGTTCGTGCCAACAGCGTTGCCAACTGCGCGAACAGCCTTCGGTTTTCCGATCTGGTCCGCAATCCATTGATAACTTTGCACGCTTCCATACGGAATTTGCTGGATGATGTCCCAGACTTCCTTTTGAAAGGGCGTTCCCATATCTATGTGGATCGGAATGTCCGAGGCTTCAAGCGGTTCGCCATCAAAATAACAAGCGAGTAGCTCCTGTGCATGCGTCAGTACAGGGTACTGTCTATGGAGGTGTTCAGCGTTATCGAATGGAAAATGTTCGGTAAAGAAAACGTACGAAATGTTGTTCGGATCTGCAACTACTATGTTTATACATCCCATTGGCGACTCACAAGAAATAGCCTCTGCCTCAAGGCAATCTAATATATTTTCATAGGATTGAACATCGGCAGTTGGATCTGCTGAGACTCCTTTAAGGATTTTTTTTAATGAATTCATTTATATTTTTTATTTGACCTCGAATCTATTATAGGATATGCTATATCGCAAATTATGGTTATATTTGAAACGTCTGAACAACTCTATAATTACATCAGTGAACTGTTTGCAGAAATTGCGACGTTACCAGAAGCGCAAGAGGTTTTAAAATCCTTGACGCTGAGCGTCCAATTTAACTATACCTCGCCGGATTGTACAATGACACTGACTGCAGCAAATGGCGAATATAGTATCGTCCGTGGTGTATGCGATTACACTAATCCAGACGTTGAACTCACTATGACGGGCGATGTCGCCTACAGATTTTGGACAGGCGAACTCAACGTTATGGGTGCCATTACAACACGCGAGATTGGGGTCAACGGCTCCCTCGGCAAGGTGATGCGTCTTGCACCGCTGATTAAAACTGCAGTTCGCTATAACCGCGAACGAGAAACCGATTGCGATTCATGACAGACAAGGAGGCTTCAATGGAAACCGATAATTTATTAGAAACCGTCGAACCTTATGTTACGCAGTTGCGAGAAGAAGGCTGGTGCGTCTTGGAAAACGTTGTTCCCGCGGATGTCGTTGCCGAGGTCCGTGAAGAGGTCGAAACCTCAGAAGCAGACTATAATGAATTCAGCAAAGCGCACGGCAGATGGGAACGCAATGTTATCAGTTTCATGCCGAAATTTGCCGCACACCTCGCGAACGATCGACTCCTCGCTACTATCCGTCAAGTGTTAGGACCTCAAGTCCGCATCTCGCAAACTGAGTATAAGATTCGTCCTCCACATTATGAATTAGTGCGCGCATACCACTCCGATTTTCCCTACGATCTGAACCAAAAATGGCACATCACACAACCGTTCCCAAGTGCCGTTATCGGTATCACGACCCTCTGGATGCTCTCTGAGTTTACCACCGAAAACGGAGGCACTTGGATTGTGCCTAAGACACATGTAGACCTTCGCAACCCGAGAGGCAAAGAGGACGGTATCGGCGACCGAAACCCGCTTGACGGTGAAATGCAAGCCATCGGAAGTGCCGGGAGTGTCCTTATCATGGACAGCCGAATTTGGCACTCCAACGCAGAAAACCCAAGTGCCGGCAAACGGACTGCAGTCGTTGTCAGATATGCACCGTGGTGGCTGAACTTGGAACTCTTCGGTGTCAATACTGCCACAATTCCGGGTGAAACGTTTGATAAGTTACCCGATGATGTCAAAGTACTCTACGAGCACCGCGCAGAAAGCCGCGAGCCAACCGTCTGGATTTAAAGTCGTAGGCACACTCCGGGTGCCGTTCACGAAAGTAAAAGATGTAGGCATACGCCGTATGCCGTAACAAAAGGAAATCTCTTATGTCAACAACACTCGTACACATCGGTGTCCGCACGACCGATCTGGAGAAAAGCATCCGTTTCTGGCGCGATGCACTCGGATTACGCGTCTTCTCAACGATGAACGGCTGCTACGATCTCACCGATGGTTATCACAACTTCCGTGTATTTCAGCACCGCGGTCCCGAACGTCCCGAACACGTCGGCGGAATGTTAGACTATCTCCATATCGGTGTCCGGGTCCCAGACTTACGAGAAGCCGCACAGCGGTGTGAAGACCTCGGTTTTGAGATCACTTGGGAAGGGTTAGACGGCAGTAGACCTTACGACCCGAATTCGGATGAACTGCCTTCAGTCGCTTTCAAAGTAGAAGACCCCGACGGTATCGTTGTCGATATTACCGAACAAGACGATCAGTGGCCCGGTGTTGAGATTGAAAGCAAAAGTTGAACCTTACTAATAGCACCATCATCAGTCATATCCCCAAATTCCCCCCTGATAAGGGGGGTTAGGGGGTTCCTGCCGCTCCACTATTCTATTCATCACCGCCACCGAATACACCTAACCGTATCAGATAATATGCCAATGTGAGAAGACTTGTCAGTGCCGCTGCGAGATACGTCAAAAATGCAGCGTTAAGCACCTTACTCGCGTGTCGATTTTCTTCCGGTGAGAGCATCCCCGCTGCGTCCATTGCGACTTTAGCACGTCTGCTGGCATCCCATTCAACAGGAAGCGTTATCAGCGAAAAAACGACACCTACTGAAAATAGGCATACGCCTACGAATATCAAGCCTGAGAACTGGAGCAGAAATCCTCCTATCAGCAAAATATACGCAAAGGTTGAGCTGAAATTAGTCGCAGGAACAAGCGCAGTACGCAGACCTAACATGCTATAACCCTGTGCATCCTGCATCGCGTGCCCCGCTTCATGACAGGCGACACCAATTGCAGAGAGCGACTGACTCGAATAGACATCCTCAGACAACCGTAGTGCCTTTTTAGAGGGATCGTAGTGGTCGCTTAACCACCCACCTGAACGTTCAATTCGGACACCGCTCACCCCCTGCCTTTTAAGCATCAGTTCGGCAGCTTCTGCCCCAGTGAGTCGGCTGCGCGACCCAACTTGCGAGTATTTTGAGAATGTCGATTTTGTCCGCCATGTCGCGTATAAAGACAAGGCAAGACCCGGTGCAATGATTATAAAATAGAGAGGATCAAATAAACCCCAAAGCATGATAAACACCTCCAAATTCTGCTTTTATTCTGCTTTTTATAGTAAAACCGAAAAATAAATCAACACTTTAGAAAATAACAAACCTACCCTGAATGCAGGCTGGGTTTGGAACCCAGCCTTCTATGGATGTCTCATTAATTGTAGGTTTTACTATAAATATCTCTTAGGTTAAAAAATTATACGAGATATTTCCGTGAAATTCAAATCATTTTAACTTTTCGCTGTAGGAGCGACCTCCGGTCGCGATGCTATCGTCCTTAATTTGACGCTATTCCTATATCGTGCTATACTCTGCGGTAAGAAAGTGCCTAACCCGGAAAAATAAGGAAATATAAATGCTGAAAATAATTGATACCCACCAACACCTCTGGGATACTGAAAACTTGGAATACCCTTGGCTTGACGGCTTTGATTTGTTAGGAAAACGGTATACATCGGAAGACTACCGTGAAGCAATTGGAGACCTTAACGTCATCAAATCTGTCCACGTTGAAGGAGATCCCGCTGAAGCGGATGTCGTCAAGGAGGTCGAGTGGTTAACACAGATCGCTGAAACAGATGGCATGATAGGCGCGATCGCAGCAGCGGCACCGTTAGAAAAACCCAACGCCGAGGCTATCCTTGAGCAGCTTGGGGGATTCGGGCTTGTTATAGGCGTGCGTCGGATGGCGTGGCATCATCCCGATCCGCAGTTTTATGCTACCCCTGAACTGATTAACGGCGTGAAATTGCTGACAAAATTTGATCTCTCGTTTGAGCTCTGTGCGAGCAGCGCGCAGCTGCCAGCAGCAATCGAGTTAGTAAAGGCGACACCAGATGTGAGACATGCGCTTAATCATTGTGGTGGACCGGACATAAAAGGTGGGCAATTTGAGCCGTGGGCATCGCATATCCGTGAACTCGCAGCTTTTGAGAACGTCCACTGCAAAGTATCGGGGATCGTGACGACCGCAAGCGAGAATTGGACGCGCGAGGAACTCAAGCCGTATATCCGACATCTGATAGACGTATTCGGCTATGAACGACTCATGTTCGGGAGTGATTGGCCCGTCTGCACCTTAGCAGCAACATATCAGGAATGGGTAGACGCACTCCTATGGGCAGTCGAAGATGCGTCGGATACGGAGAGAGACAGGCTCTTCTACGAAAACGCTTCGGAATTTTATTCGGTATAGCGTAACATCCTCAACCCCTATTGAACCGTAATTAACACCGGTTCAATGCCTTGTGTCTCTTGAATATGCTGCTTGAGATCCGCTGCCTCAGCGCGTTTATTGAACGCCCCAATCGTTACTCGGTGCATTGTTCTTCCCTCAACGACAGCTGTGTATATCTGTACCTTTTCATCTGGATACATCCACTGCAAATTCTCAGTCATCATTTCGGCATTGCGGGATTCCGCAAAAGAGCCAACCATCAATGTCAGTCTGGTTGTTGGTGTTATCGCTGCTGTCGGTGCTACTATCGGTTGGTTATCAATACCGAGTTGTAGTGCCGCTTGTTGTGTGCTCCGATTACCAGCGATGTCTTGGACGTGCAACTTACACGTATAAGTAGCCGCTGGCTCCGTTTGAATCTTACTTAAAGCAATCTCGGCTGGCGGTGAACCGTCCCCTTCTATCTGCTCGATGAGTGTATCCCCAGCATCGAAAACTTCAAGTTTCCAATGCGCGAGCGGACTTATGTCCAACGTCTTCACACCAACCGTCGTCGGCGTATTCCCGAAGAGTTCCAGTGTCGTTGGGATCAGGTCAACTGTGAGCCTCTCGCTATCTTTTAAATGTGGTTCCCCTTGCGCGTCGAGGATATGCAGTTGCACATCGTAGTGCCCATCCGGAACCAGGCTACCCGTATTCGCGATACCATCCCAAACAACACCGTCTGCGGGGACACCCGCGCCAGACTTTTTCCAGATACTTTCGGTATATTCATCACGGACATTTAACTGCCACTTTATAACGCGACTTACGTCCTCTCGTGAATTGTCGTATTCTCGGAGGCTAAGCCGAATTGTTGTGTTATCAGCGACACCATCGTTGTTGGGTGAAATCGCGGGTGTTGATAGCTGCAGTTCTGCTGTAACGGTCTCAGGGTTTACAACGTCCGGTGTGACGGTTGCTGGCATTAGAATCGGTGCCGTTTTGGTTTCCTCGGTTTTAGCTACTACTGGAGGTATATCTGTGGGGGGTAGTTTTACAGCACCACGACCCCAACGTAAAGTTGCGGAAATCCAATGGATACCGTGCTCTAATTCGCGACCATTCACATACGCATAATCAAGTTGTCCTGTAGAATTTCGGAAACTCACCCCGCGCGTCAATTCGCCACCCCGAAGATTTTCAGAGGTTGGTAACGCCGTATAACCGGCGCGGAACCCAAGGTGTCCATTGATGAGCCAACTTTCCGCACCGATATGAAATCGGAGCCGTTCGCCCCAATTGAGATCGTTCTCGCCACGAACAGCGAAGTCAGCAGAGAAGAGCGTGTGTTTGCCGAATTCATACGTCGTACCGAAGCGTGCGGCTAAAGGTAGACTCTCAAGAAGTACGCCGTCCTCTCGGAT
>JAGFCB010000102.1 GCA_022394775.1 Candidatus Poribacteria bacterium | reverse complement strand
ACTACGAGCGGAGGTTAAATTGTGAACGACGTACGAAATCAGCAACACAGTCCAAATAAATTTAATATGTCTCGGAATCTGATCTGGGGTGGTGCTATTGCGGCAATCGTTATCGCTTTCATTGCATTTCTCGTGATATTCATGAGTTCCAGTGAGACCCCTACCGCCTTTTTGGCGAAATGGAAAAGCGCACTTGAATCCAGTGATGCGCAAAAGTATGAAGCGCTTTGGGTAAAAAGTGAACGCCAGCGTCCCGATAGGGGCTATCAGAGTACTGCGAGGCTCCTAAAAAACAGTGTGAACTTTGCTGTTAACCTTGAGGGCAGCGGTCAACCCTATCGAATCCCACGATACCCGAATCGCTACCGAATTGATGCGATACCCGTAACGGCTAACCTTCCTGAAGGTCCCAGAGATCAACTGCGGAATCTTGTGATTGAAAAGAAGGGGATCATCCAACAACGATGGAAAATTATACAGGACGAGGTAAGTGGCGAAGAAATTACCGCACCACTGTCGCCTGATACTACCTCGCGACCCAACCTTGCTAAGCAGCCCAACAGTCCTGTCGCTCCGCTTGTACTTGCTTGGAAAACCGCATTGGAAACACAGGAGGTAAAGACATACACCGACTTGTGGGATAAATCTGCCCGAAAAAAGAGGGCGTCCAGTTTCCGACGCGCTACAGACCTGATGTCGCAGACCCACATCGTTGATCTCCAGTACGCTACCTATTCCCCGGTCCCGACGCAGCGGAACCGCCATATTGTTGATGGCATTCGCGTAACTTTGCAGAGCGGCAGCGAGGTCATTGAGACCCACATCCGTACACTCACTATTGAGAAAAAAGGGTTTTTCAGACGAAAATGGAAACTCGTTAATGATCAGGTCGGTGAGATATCAGGTGCGATCGCTCTTGCACAGGCTTCACCGTCCGGTGCCAATACAGTTTCTGGTAAAGAGTCTGGCGGAATCTTTGATGGCAACGCACCCCTTGATACGCAGCTCAAGGTGAGACAAGTTTTAGGGAAATGGCAGGCAGCTTGGGAAGGGAAGGACTTGGACACTTATATGTCTACCTACTCAGACAAAGCCCTGATTACTCGTGCTACCGTGCGTGATGGTAAGGAAACAAAAATCTACCTGACTAAAAAGCAGCTCCGAGCGAAAATGAAAAGACTCAACACTATGTACGCTGACATTCAGGTCGTCATCTCTAATCCGCAAATTAACGGTGACCGAGCAACAGCCGAAGTTACGTTCCTGCAGAAATTTACAGGGACCCCCGCAAGTGGCACTCGACCCGCTTACTCTGATTACGGCACCAAAGAACT
>JAGFCB010000022.1 GCA_022394775.1 Candidatus Poribacteria bacterium | reverse complement strand
TTCTGTGAGTGCGATATAACCGACGCTGCGCAGATTGAAAGTGCCGTCAATCAGGTCACATCTGAACTTGGCAATCCAAATGTTCTGTTCAACAACGCCGGTATTGCTGTCGTCGGTGAATTAGAAGATATCTCCGAAGAAGACTGGGATCGGCAATACGCCGTCAATGTTAAGAGTATCTACCTCGTCTCTCGTGCGATAATTCCGTTGATGCGTGCAGCCGGTGGCGGTTCTATTATCAACATGGCAAGCGAATCCGCTTATGTTGGGTTCCCGATGCACCCCGCCTATACCTCCTCCAAAGCCGCCGTCGTACACCTCTCACGCAGTATGGCAGTCCGGTATGCCGAAGACAACATCCGTGTCAACAGCCTCTGCCCCGGCACGATCAACACCGAACTCTACCAAGAATTCCTATCGAAGCAACCAGACCCGGAAGCCATAAACAGAGAAATCAAAGAGATGCACCCGTTAGGCATCGGCGAACCGGAAGACATCGCTTGGGCAGCGGTCTATTTAGCCTCTGATGAATCAAGATACATGACCGGTGCACCGATGCTCGTTGAGGGCGGTATTCTGTCGCTCTAAGCGATCAACAAATAGTTCTCCTACCTATTGGCATTCCCTAAGAACATTCCTTCCTACAATCGTTACGGCGCGGCGGAGCCTGCTTATTACCCTTTTTAATTTTTTCGCAAAATTAGGCAACCGTTTCGTCTCTAACTCGCGTCATTATATATTACGAAATGATTCGTCTGGTGTTGGAAAAAAAGAAACACAGTGGCAAGGGCATTGCACAAATTTGTATATGCGTCATTGGTGTTTGCCCCATTTTGTGCAGTATTTTCCAAATATTTCTCCTAAAAATTACATTCAGCACACTATTTTGGATTGGCACATAAATTGCAAATCACTGCTTATGTGTGCCATTTCAAGGAAACCCGACTAACTATCTATATTAGGAGAAAAAATATGACTCGACTATCCATCAGTGCTATTTTTTTTGGTGTTGTTATTCTGTTAGTGGTAGCTTACGCGAACGCGGAGCTTGATGAAAATCTCGTTTTTTATTTGAGCTTTGATGACGTTAAAGGGCAAACAATTATTGATAAATCAGGCAATGGTCTTGGTGCAGAGATCATTGAGAATACCAAGATTGTGAAGGGCAAATATGGGGATGCAATCCATATCACAAATAATGGACAGGATTGCGTCAATATTCCTTCCCAGGAGAAATTAAAAGTCGTAGATGAGATAACAATGACAGCATGGATCTATTATCAAGAAACATGGAAAGGCAAGAAGGTGCATTGGATTGATAAAGGCTGTCATTGGTTTGATGTTGATTGGGGTGTCTCTTATGGCATTGGTAGTATCGATATCGGTAGGGGACCGGAAATCTGGTTGTTTTTAGGTTCAAGGGGTGCCCACGGGAATACGGATCGGCAAGAGTTCATCGTTCCGCATGAAATGAAGGAAAAAAGGTGGCATCATGTCGCAGGAAGTTACGACGGAAAAACGATGAAAATCTATTTAGATGGTGAAGTCATGGGCGAAGAAAAGAGGGAATTCAACTTCGCTGGTGACAATATCGCGAGCGTCTGGATAGGATGCGCAAGGAATAAGTACGCGTTTGTCAATGGCTCTATTGACGAAGCTGCGGTCTGGCAACGGGCACTTAGCAGCCCCGAAATCAAACAAGCAATGTCGGGAAATTTTCTCGCTGTTTCACCAAACGATAAAGTAGCAACGACCTGGGCAAATGTCAAAAGAAGATAGTCCGTCTGCAGAATTCCTTCCTTTTTTCACATTTTGAACCTTTTTGATGCTAAGATTTCGTCTTAAAATAATAGAGAGTGTAAATCGTATACACGCCTTAGTTTTGCGAGACTTTGCCTTTGATGAGGAGACCCCATGAAAAAGGAAGACGATGTTCAATTGATTTACAGAATATTATCGGGCGACGCAGCAGCGTTTCGCGTTTTAGTCGAAAAGCACCAAAAGGGTGTTCACGCGCTTGTGTGGCGGAAAATCGGGGACTTTCACTACGCTGAAGAGATTACACAAGACACCTTCCTTCGAGCCTACAAGAAACTCTCAACGCTCAAGGATCCGAATCAGTTTACTGGCTGGCTCTATGTCATCGCAAATCGACTCTGTATTGATTGGCTCCGAAAGCAAAAGTTTACCCCGCAATCGTTGGAGGACACACCTGTGGAAGAAATTAATAAAGTCTCTTATGCACATCATATATCCGAGCAACGACAGATGGAGACCACCGAGCATCGCCGTGAAATCGTGAAAAAACTTCTATCAAAGCTGCCAGAGAGTGAGCGCACAGTCGTGACGCTCTACTACCTCGGTGAGATGACAACTAAAGAGATTGGTAAATTTCTCGGGGTGTCGGTAGATACGATTAAGACTCGACTCCGACGCGGACGAAAACGCTTACAGGAACAACAGGTAGAACCTTTAGTTTCTGAAACACTCGGAACTATTCCATTCCCGGCACACATAACCGAGCGGATCATGCAACAAGTTACCGATATTGGTCCCATACAACCGCCGGTTGGCAAACCGTTGCTACCGTGGGTAGTTTTCGGCACTGCTGTAGTTGTGGTTATGTCAATGCTTGGTGTGAGTAACCAGTATCTTACTCGGTTTCAGAAACCCTATAGTTTTGAGGCAGCATCTGAACCTACTATCGAAATCTTGGTTTGCAGGGACTAACAAACAACCCGCAATGCCGCCTGAAAACGGAACTGGCATGAACGCGAGCCAGCGCAACACCGAAGCCGGTGTGAGCGTCTATAACGGTAATACTTTTCAAAACTTTAATAGTGCCAGCGGTTTGCCCAGTGGCGCAGTTCGATCGGTGTTTGAAGCGAGTGATGGCAAACTTTGGTTTGCTACTGATAAAGGTGTTGGCGCAGGAGTCTATGTGCCCGCGCCAGAGAAAGAAAATTAACTTGATGCTTCTAATGAACATATCTAAACAATTAGATTGCTTTCATATTTCCGATAGAAGGAGTTTTTTCAATGCGTAAACGATTTTATCTGATAGGGCTGGTTGTGTTTTTATTTTCTAACTGGATAATATCTGTTGCTCACACCGCAGAACTCAAAATCGAAAAGACCTTCACCGAAACAGACGGTTTGGCATCCAATACGGTACTCACCGTTTTCGAGGACAGCCGTGGTAATATCTGGTTCGGAACGACCGATGGACTTACCCGTTATGACGGAAAGAATTTCCAAACCTTCACGACAGAAGATGGGTTAGTACGGAACACAATAGGTCTCATCTTTGAAGACCAAAACGGCATGCTCTGGTTCGCGGACGGTGTGCTCTCAAGCTTTCTGGAAAGAGGAAAACCTATAGATATGTCTTGGATGGAAACGCCGTTAAGCGAACTCGATCTTACACTGCATAACGAACCGCCGGAAGGAACAGCGAGGCGTATTCCATTAAAAGGTGTGAGTCGCTACGATGGAAAAGCATTCAAAATTTTTACAACGGCTGACGGACTTGCAGACGATACCATCCAAGATATATTTCAGGACAAAGCGGGCACGCTTTGGTTCGCAACATGGTCGGGTGTGAGTCAATATAACGGTGAAGAATTTAACAATATCGTTATAAACGGACCGATGGGGATGGAGGTACTACCCGATTGGTGGAACGAAATCAAGGCAATCGCACAAGATACAACAGGAAATGTTTGGTTCGGAAGCACTGCCGGTGTTACTTACTACAACCTTCAAACGACCCGTTTCCGTCACTTTGCTATTGACGAGAACTTCACACCTTTCCAAGAAATGGGAAAATCGGGAACCGCACATATAACAGACCTACAGTTCGATGCAAAAGACAACCTGTGGATTAGCCGAAGTGGCACAGACGGGGAGGATAGCGGCATTCGTAGATACGACGGCAAAAAGTTGACGATCTTTCCGCAAAGTGAAGCACTTCCGATGAGTAGCGTTGACAAGATCATGCTGGATGGCAGCGGCAACCTCTGGTTTACCGGCATTAAGAACCTACCTCATAAACTCGACGAAACTGGCGACAGTGCTCGTATGATTTTTCCCAAAGACAAATCCGGTGTAAGTGTATACAATGGCGAAACGTTCCAAAACTTTAACGCAGATGACGGTCTACCGAGTAACCGGGTCTGGTCCGTATTTGAGGGCAGCAGTGGCAGACTCTGGTTCGCTACGGATGCCGGTGCCGCGGTAGGCGTTTATCTACCCGCGCAAGACACAGGCAATTAATCGACACCAGAGAAAACCTTTAGTATTTCCTAATGCAGAGTCAGCAATAAAGGGGATATAACAAATGAAAAAGATTCTTCAACGCATTACCTGTTTTTGGATGATAATCCTTTTTGGAATCCCTCTTTTGTTAGTCGGTTGTGTAAAAAAAGAGATTACTCGCATAGCGGATTGGCAAACCCATTTTACAGACATCCATTTTGTGGATGCCAAACACGGCTGGATTGTGGGGCATCAGGGCTGGATTCTCCATACCGCTGATGGCGGCGCGAACTGGGAAAAACAGATAGTGAATACAAATGAGGATTTCAAAGCCGTCTACTTCACAAATCTTCGCAACGGTTGGGCAGTTGGCGATAAGGGGTTAATTGCCACAACTGACGATGGTGGACGGCATTGGACCTTACAAAAAAGCGCGGTGCCTACGCTGTTTTTAGATGTCTTTTTCCTCAACTCCAAGACCGGCTGGATTGTTGGACAAGATGGACTGGTATACACCAAAAACAGTGGTAAAACATGGGACCATCAAGAAGCAAGCGAATTCGGACTCGGTGGCATCCACTTTGTAGACAAGCACCGCGGCTGGATCGTCGGAGATTATGACAGAATCTTTGTCACCAGAGACAACAGCCAAACGTGGCATAGGCAGGACGCGCTTGTGAGAACAGAACAAGATACATCGGAGGTTTGCAACCTCCACTCGATATTTTTTGCGAACCCTTATAAGGGGTGGAGCGGCGGCACAGACGGCACCATTTTCCACACAACTAACGGTGGAACAGAATGGCAGACTCAATACAGTCGACTCCCGATGATTTACGGACATATCCGCCCGACTGTCTATGACTTCCATTTCATTGACGACGACTACGGTGTGGCTGTTGCACAGGGTGGGTTTATCATCCGAACCGAGGATGGCGGAGAGAACTGGAAATTAACAGAGAACCAAACCAAAAACGACTTGATGGGTGTTCATTTTGCGACACCTAAAGAGGCATGGGCAGTCGGTTGGAACGGCACGATCCTACACTCGACCGACGGCGGGGTGGCCTGGAACATGAGAAGTGGCACAACGGCAGATGACCTCCAGAGTGTCGCATTTGCGGACGCAGACCGTGCGGTTGCCGTCGGAGAGAAAGGGACAATTGCGACGAGCGACGACAGTGGTAAAACCTGGACCAACATTGAAATGGACACCTGGCACCGCATCCGGAATCTATCTTTCGTAACCGACAGAGAGGGCTGGGCGGTTGGCGACGGCGGACTTATCCTCCACACAACCGATGCCGGTCAGACGTGGGAGCGACAAACCAGCGGATGGTGGTATACCCTCAATGCCCTCCACTTCATCAATTCAAAAAAGGGCTGGATCGTTGGAGATTTAGGGACTGTGCTCCATACAGCAGACGGTGGCAAAACGTGGACACAACAAGCACCCCGATACTTTCACGAAATGATTAAAGGGATATTCTTTCTCAACGAGACAGAGGGATGGGTCGTCGGTTGGCCCGGTATCGTCTTTCACACCCAAGACGGTGGGGTGACGTGGAAACGACAGAATAGCAACAGTTACAACGAGCTCTACGCCGCCTACTTTATCGATCAACATACCGGCTGGATCGTCGGGCAATTCGGTGAGATTCTACACACGCTCGATGGCGGCAAAACGTGGAAATTCCAGCGGAGTGGGACACAGGCAAATCTGAACAAAGTCTACTTTGCCGATGCAAATCACGGGTTAATTGTTGGCGATGAGGGTGTCATTCTGACAACTACCAACGGCGGCATAACATGGGAATCACAAAAAAGTGGCACGTCCAACGATCTTTACAGTTTCTCGCTTTCGCCTGACGGTATCCTCCTTGTCGGCGAAGGCGGCATAGCGATGCGTTACGCTGTGGATACGGAGCAGTTCATTGTTGAATTACCGCCTGCTGCACAAGAAATGGAAACAGTTGAAGAACCAATTGAACCAATTGACTACCATTGGGAAATTGTCCGTCAAGGGAGTTGGCAGACTAAATTCACCGATACCTACTTTCTGTCTGCACAGGAAGGGTGGGCAGTGGACAGCAGTGGTGCCATTTTACGGACGACAGACGGTGGCACCACGTGGCAGCCACAGCAAAGCGGTGTGACTGATGAGCTGCAGCGGATTGTCTTTATTGACCAAAACTACGGTTGGATCACCGGTCAAAGTGTGTTCCTACGAACCGAAAATGCCGGTAAGACGTGGCAAATTATCCGTGAAGGGTTGAAAAACTTCCACAATATTCGTGCGATACACTTCATCAATCCAAAAGAGGGATGGATCGGCGTTGATAAAGGACAAATCCTGCGGACAAACGATGGTGGCAACACTTGGACGCTTCAACAAACGGGGACAACCCAGCAACCGATCACGGACTTACATTTTATCAACAGTCAAGAAGGATGGGCAGTCGCGCCGCAACGACGGACCGGTGGATTTATTCTGCACACAGTTGACGGCGGTGATTATTGGCAAATCCAAGCCAGTCCCCATCAGCGTTGCATTGGCGTTCATTTCCTGGATGCTACATCGGGATGGGTGGTGATGGAAGATGGAACCTCGCTTCTTACGACAGATGGCGGAGAGAACTGGAAACGAGACCTTGAAACAGAAGGAGACATCAAAGGAACGAATTTCAATATCCAGCTGCAGACGGTGAAATTCCGTAATCACACTAAGGCTTGGGCAATCGATAGCGGACATACAATTCTTACAACTCAAAACCAAGGTAAGAGTTGGGAAAAAATGGATTTCTTGCTTGACAAAGGAATCACAGACGGTGAAGCGAAGAGTTGGATAGAGAAAATGATGGAAGAACGTCCCTTTGGATACTCAAGTCAAATTACCAACGCGCATCTTCTGCCTAATGGACACGGTTGGGTAGTCTCTGGTGAACAAATTTACGACAGAGACTGGGCCAGGGCTGATATTGGTGGTTCCAATGAAGCAGAGGCATCTACAGGTCAGATTTACGCTACCACAGATGGCGGAAAAACTTGGCACCGTCAACTTGGTGAACCACTTGACAACTTCCATGATGTGCTGTTTCTTGATGAGCAGAACGGTTGGATCGCTGGAGATAACGGAGTCTTGTTATCAACAGAAGACGGTGGAGAAAATTGGAAACGTTTGGAGAGCGGCACTACTGACCGTATCGTTGATGTTCACTTCATCAGTCTTGATCCGAAATGGGGATGGGCAATGACGCGGGATGGAACTTTGCTCTATACGACTGATGGAGAGGATTGGTCAGCAGACGCGAATCAGGAACTTCCACAGCGCGATCTACCCGAACTCTCCACAGAACTACCGCCGCTCTCCATAAATGAAGTTGCCTTTGGCAAATTTTCTGAAGGGTGGGCAGTCGGTGAGAATGGAGAGATTATCCACAATCTGGACGGCGGTCCGATTTGGCGGTTACAGCGCACCTCAACCGGTAAAACCCTTACGAGCGTTGATATGCAATTTGCCCCACTCGGTTGGGCGGTCGGGAGCAATGGTGTCATTCAGAGAACCGTCAACGGCGGTGAATACTGGAAGTTCCACGAGACATACACAGGCTATGACCTTCAGGCCATATCCTTTGTCACCAAACGAAAAGGATGGGCTGTTGGACGCGCAGGAGTTATCCTATCCACCTCCGACGGGGGTTTCACTTGGGAGTCGCAATTGAACAAAGTGCCAGAAACGCTTTACGATATTTTGGCACTCTCTGAACAAGAAATCTACGCAGTCGGTGCCTCTGGAACGATCATTCGTTCAACAGATGGCGGAGAAACATGGGAACGGGAATATACCGGCGTTGACAACGATTTGTATACCATCGCGCGTATCAAAGATGGTGAGACGTTATGGGTCGTTGGGCAAGGCGGCGTTGTCCTGCGTCGTCCTAAACGTTGACGATTTAGCGAGTCTCCCCAATCCAACTCCCCGGAATACCCTTTACTGTAGTTTGGACGATTTATAGTAAAGTTTGAAACATATAGATAGGTTTTCAGGAAGCAAACGCTCACCATCGCTGGCGAGGATTGTATCCTCGCCAGCCTATACCAGGCTGTTACTGCACTCGGATGATTCGACGCCCTGTGAATGTTTGACCGAACATATCCGTTGTCCGGACGTAGATAACGTGCGTCCCTTTCGGGGCATCCACTGGAAGTTTCGCTTGCCAGATATGCGTTGATTTTGCAGGCCCGTTAATCACTCGACCCCTTTGTGGCAGTTCACTCTCTTCCTTCAACTCTGACTTCATTGCTTCTCGAAGAGCGGTATGCAGTTTCCGCTCAAAGTGGTTCGCATCGTCCCGTGCCTTGAGAGCTTTATAGTACGGGTCTTGTTGAGGTGTATGGGTCATCGGTTTCCATGCAGCGTCTTCGCCGAGACGGATTTCAACCGTTGAGCGTTTAGTACCCCCAAAAATGTTAACGATTACATCTGTATTACCACTTTCTGTGGACGCAACTTCCCAAGGTGCAAATATGTTCATCTGATAATCCGCTGGACGACGGGCAGCCTTAAACCGAATGGAATATTGATTTCCGCTGAATGTAAAGATGCCATATCCGTTCGGCGCACCATCTCGCATCGTTGTGTGCGGAATACCGACTTCATCAAGCGCACCCTTCCACCAAGAGCCTGATGTCGTTGCGTGGTTGTGATGATGATGTGGGTCGTCGCCGTGCCAACCGTGATCCGGTCCAACGAAGTCATCCCGTTGGATGTGTGTGCGCTGACAGGGATAACGTATGGGGACGATCACCCAGTAGATTCATCAATTCCTTCACATCGCGCATCTCGGTCAACGGAATATGAAAGGATACAACAACAAGCTGATCTTTCGGCACAAGAGCAAGATCGTTGCGAATAAACGTCAACTGCTGTTCTCCGACCTCACTGGCGTAGCGAGGGTTGTTCTTTTCATCTCGGTAAAAGTTCACATTGTCAATGTTGATGAAATGGACGGGTCCCCAATCATAAGAATAGCACGCGGGACCATAGACGCGTTCAAATGTCTCATCGGCGTACCGGTCATCCGTGGCAAGAAAGTTCATATCGTGGTTACCGTGCACGTTGTACCACGGTATCCCAACGGTAGCCATCACTTCGTTAAGTGGATGGAATAAGTTTAAATCGTCACCCACCAAATCGCCAAGACTGATGCCGAACACCGCATCTGTGCCAATAATTTCTTCAATCACATCATGCGCTAACCACTCAATCTCTTGCATACTGTAGGGTTGTGTATCCCCGAAAACGAGTGCCTTAAAAGTATCCGCTTCTGGCTGTTCAGTGAGCGGAAAATCAATTGATGCCGGTAATGGACCCGTCGGTGCGACACCAGCATACTTCAGACCTTCTGGTGAACCGTGCGGTTTATGAATGTAATAAAACTTCGGGAGCCGATTTTCATTAATCGGTGTCATAAACCCACGCGGCTTAATGACAAAGAGAATGGTGTCATCACTAACTTCAAGCGTGTATTGCCCGTTGGCATCGGTTTGGACAATATCCCGCCCGTTAGAGACGCTAACCCCAGGCAACCCTTTCTCGTTGTCGTCCTTCACCTGGTTCCCGTTTGTATCCAGAAAGACAGTGCCAGTTGCAGTTAAATTTTCTGCCACACTGTTTCCAATCCCGGAAAAAATCAAAATGACAATTAAAACCAAAAAATTCCATTTCTTGTAAGCCATACGAATCCCTCCTGAGCGCGAACGCATTGGATGTATATATTGACGGTAATCCAGACGTGTCTGTCTAACCATTTTTACTACCCTCTCGCAAACTATATTAGTGTCTTTAGAAGACAATGTCAACTATTTTTCGTAAGTCCTAAAAATTTCCTAAAGTTTGGACAATACCTGTCTTGTGAGCGTCACGTTTTCGGGGAAGGTCTATTTTTGTACAGGTTTCGCATACAGAGGTTTCCAGCCGTTTTAGCGGAACTACCACATTGAAATGTCTTGATGTAGAAGGAGGATATGTGTTATTATTACAGATATTTGCGTGTTACTAAATTTACAAAAGGTAGTTAAAATAAAGATGGGTTCCTTAGAAGATATAATTCAACGTTGCCACCAACGACACAAGAAACCACTTCAACAGCGGAAGACGATTGTAACCCCCGCGGTCTACAAGGGACTCTTTTACCATTTTACAGTTTACTGTGCCCACAAACACCCCGTGCCTCTCTATGATTTAGAGCAGGCGAGTATCTCCTTTATGCCAACAGGACGTACGCCTGCGTATGACCGTATCCCACAGTCTTTTGGCGGTGAACGGTTTTTGAAACCTCAAAAGATGGAAGATTGGAAGATACAGCAATGGCATACATCATGGGGAATCCATGTGTATACAGGTATCCCTTCTCAACGCGGTGGTGCTCGATGGCACGATCTCCACTTTACATACGAATCCATCTGTGCTGCACCCGATGCTGTTCTCGATTGTATCGAGACCCTCATCAATGTTGTTAAGAACCCACTGTTGACGCTAACACGGTCCGGTGGATTACGCTTCTCTTGTAGAGTGCTGCATTATCTCCACCCAAATACCGAAGCGGAAAGAACTTATATCTACAAAGATGTCCGAGTCGCTGAAAATTCGTACCAGCGAGATGTATATCTTGAAATCCTTGGGGAAGAAGGACACAGCCCTTGGGATGCCCGCTATGAGATTTTACTTGGCGATCTGTTAAATCCGCCTGTCATTACGAAAGAGGTACTCTTTACATCTATTAATGCGCTCCGAGAGGAACTCCACGAATCTAAATCGTTTCAAACAGCGAGCACAAAACCGACGCAGCAAGATTTTATAGTTTCGACACCCTCCTTGGGTTCGCATAAGTTAGATCTCGCAAAAGAGGCACTTTTGAAGCGTGAGTTCTCTTATCTGCGACAAGAGAACGATTTTCATCACTGGACCCGGAACGCTGGCGAAGACGCTAAAACAGACGTGCTGCTCTCGGAACGAGATGGCATTGTATGGATACGCGCATCTGCGTCCGATACTGAACTCCCTACTGAAGGCGCACCTATTACAAATATCTGGGATGATACAGGTATCCTACCATCGGTTCCGACGGTAGAGCTGCCCGTGTCCGAGAAGATGCTTGCGATTCGGGAGGGAAAACTCAGTCCATTGGCGATAAAACGATCATCACCAGTGCTACAAAAGCCGGAAGGTGCTGAAAAGGTTTATGAGCCACTCGAAAACAGTGTTAATGAGATACAGCGCGTCTTTGACTCGGATAAGCGCATTATTGGACTTGCTGCCGAGACAGGCACAAGAAGCAACTATGAAGTGGAATCTCATCTCCTGAAAAGCGGAACGGCTGCCTACAGCGCGAGTTTCTTAACAATAGAAGAAGCGGTAAAGCACCTACAATCACCCTTCGCACGCTGGCGTAACGTGAGCTTCTTGTGGTACCAAGTCAAAGAGATACCCGTTGATGTTCGGATGGCGAACCCTTTCCAACACGGCAATGTCTGTGAGGATCCGGAGCGATTCTTAGCACTGGCGCGGAAGGGCGTGAATGCAAGTGAAGTGCTATGCCCACAATGTCCAGTTTATACAGCATGCCAAGAGCGAGGTTATCTATCGCAGCCCGACACGCTACAACGAGCCGAGACACAAATATTTGGGTTCCATCAAACGTTTTTGGATCCACAAAAATTGGCAGTGTCAGAAAAACTGCTTGCGCCGCTTGATGGCAGAGAACGCCTTTGTATTGTCAGTTCAATGAAAACGGACGGATTGTTTTTGGAATGCAGTATATTGCGGGACAACTTAGAAGAATGGCGTGTCAACTGGCAAAGGCATGCGTTAGGGAACTTCGCAGAAGCTTTAACAAACGCATTGGAAATCGAAAGCGGACCTGACAATACTGTCACCAAACGAATTCGCACCGTGATGCAGGCGTTCCAACAGCATGAAGCAGAAATCGTTCAACAAATGTGTCAGGTCAATGTGAGAGGTAGGGTTGTCAAACAGGACATCATTGATGACGAGACGCAAGCGGAATTGGCACGTTGGACGATTGAGTTTGAAGGCGGTGCTTCGGCACATATTCCCCTTAATAGTAGTGCTGCGGACAAACTTGCGGCGAAGGGACTACCGGTTTTCCAACTCGAATCCTTTGAATTTGACGAGGACATGAGAATCCGAATGCCAATTGAACAAGCCATCCTATTGGGTATCTTGGATATGCGGACACTTGAGAGGATTCAGAATTTCCCGAGTGTTTATCCGAACGCGGACTGGACACTTTGGCATCAACTCAAGCGTTTTTTTGCGCATTATATCCGTGATACCGATGCCCCGATGATATGGTATGACAATCTCCTACAATTCTGGGTGCCACCCGTGCTGCATCCGAGTATAAAACGGTTTTTGTTTATGTCGGCAACATTGTCTCAGCAACAGCTCCATAGAGCATTTCCAAGCGAAGATATTGAAGTGATTCATATCAAGCCGACACCGTGGGTCGCCGGAAATCAGGTCTTTCAGATTCGGACAGGTGTCCATACAACAAAAACATTGTGCGACTATAATAGTACATGGGACGTTATTGGGCTCTCTAAAATCGGAGAGCGCCTTTTTCTCGGTATCTGCACAGAAATTGAGAAGGACCCGAGTGTTAAACATGCTATTATTACCGATAATTTAGCGATCAAGCAACTGAAAGAGGTCGAGAAAAAGGAGAACGTCTGTTTACTAAAGGAATTCAAAAACCTATATAATTTGGAGACGGCTTTTGAAACAGCAGAAGTAGTTTGGATCGTCGGCACGCCATACTGCGAACCGGGTATTATATGGCGGCGTGCGCAAACATTGTACGGAAATGATGAGGAGCCCCTCTGTTATGAAGCAGACGCGCAGTTCCAACACTATAAAGATGAACGCGTCCAGAAGATTTATACACAAACCGTTATAGAATTAATCACTAATATTGTCGGACGTGCAGGATTGAACCACTTGAGCGGTAAAAAAGTTGTGTTGATCAGTAGCCTCGAAATACCCGACATCACTGACAGACCGGAAACACTGCTTTTTGATTGGGAAGATTTTGAGATCGCTGGCAGCCTCGACAAACTCGCTGAGACAGTAGCAACACGCCAACACTTTGAAACCGAACGAGACAACCTAACTGCGGAATCCTCCAGAGAGGAAGTTGAGCGCATCCTCGGTTGCTCCACACGGCAGGCGAACCGCCTGTTGAACAAACTCAGGGGCGGCAACCTTCCAACCTTTCGAGAGCAAATTCTGTCGCTTCTTGCCGATGGTGAGAAAAAGAGGGCTGAAATAACAGCCGCTATTGACGGAAACGCCCAAGCGGTACATAAAGAACTCATACGACTTACGAAACTCGGTGAGATTGAAAAGGTCCGATGGGGCGTATATGCCCTCCCAAAAACGTCCTGAATACTGCGCACTAACGCCATTCCGCATTTTTAGCGATAAAACCGCAAAATTCTCCCGTTTGTAAATGATATGAATCCCTTCCTTAGCACGAACGCATTGGATGTCGATATTAGCAGTCATCCAGATGTGTCGGTCTAACCCTGCTTATTATCTCCTGACAGACCCTATCAGGGTCTTTAGAAGACGATGCAACTATTTTCCCTAATTCCTAAAAAAATTTAAATTTGACTTAAAAAGCCAATTTAATATAAAATATGTATTAAGACATTATATATAAAATACGAATACGATTAATATATAATGTCTTAATATACGCTTTTGGAATCTTGTTAGCATTTTGCTTAGGTGGTGACTTAGGTTATTTAATTTTTTCCCGCCGATTTTTTACAGAAAAAAAAGGAGAACTCTCGTGAAAAAATTGTTGATTTTACTATCATTATGTATTTGTGTTATGGCATGCGGTGATAGGCAGAAGCCCGCAATGGATGTCGTTGGTGATATGATGACCCCGACTGAAGAGCCGTTTGCAGATATCCCGCGTATTACAGTGGCGGATGCGCTTGCTGAAGATAAGATTACGGGACCGTGGTTGTGGATGATTGCGCCAACACAACGCGGTCAAGAAGTATCAGAAACCATAGATATGGATTCACTAGCTCTTGCGAGCAAACATGCTGTCACGGAGACGGCTGTCACGACAAACGGTGCATCCGAAGGCGATCTTGTCGGTGAGTTGGCATGGACGCTCGGCACAATTGATGGTACGGCGACAGGAGACTATTCGGACAACATCAATGATGTTATCATTGAAATAGGTTTGAGTGAGGGCAAGCTCGTTCATCATGCGTCTTATGCATTGATCGTCCTTGAATCTGATAAGGATCGCCCTAATTTAACAATGCAGGTTGGCAGCGATGATGCCGTCAAGGTATGGCTTAACGGTGAGGTAGTTCACAAGCATCCAGTGATTCGAGGTTTATTCGACTTTCAAGAAAGTTTTGCAGTTGATTTGAAAGCAGGCGATAATCTCTTGCTGGTGAAAGTCGGTAACGTCTTGGACAATTGGGCGATGTTCGTCGGTCTTGCAGACCCATCGGCGTTGACACAAGCGCAATAGATTTGCGAATTCGCAAGTTTCTGAATTTTAGATGGAAATTTCGCTATACTGATATATGGAGGTGTTTCTATGCGAGATTCTATTACCAGACAATAAAGCAATCAATCCAATCCCCATTCGTGGCGGAGTTCCGTTATCGGTTTGTAACTCGCACCTTTGTTGTAAAAATTACCGAGCCAACTGCCGTCTTCACGAAAAAAGAAGCGGTCATCCTTCTCTTCGCAAGCGAGTTGGTATCGCGTATCAATGCTGATGCGATACCGGTCAGAACGATTCGGGGCACTGCTATGCATCATGTAAAGCCCAAAAATAATAACGTCACCCGGCTGGAAGTGCGCTGTCGCGAGTGTGAATCCGAATTTCTCAACCATCTCGCGTGGATCCGTGCTGAACACGGCTTCCGTCAAATCGCGATCCATATCCGTCGCCCCGTATGTGGATTTTAATCGATTGTGTCGATCGGAACCGAGGCAGATGACGAGCGGTCCATTTTCCAGACCGATGTCCGTCAACGCGCTCCACATTGTATACCGGTTTTGTGTGCCGCGCCCAACATAAACACTATCGTAGTGGAAATGGTTATGTCCACCGTTCGCCATGCAGCGCAGCCACCGTTTATCGAACGTAATGACCGGACCACCGAGGAATTCTTCATAGAACTGCATCGTCTGCTGGCTATCGACAACATCAAGGATCGGTTTGGCATGCGCCACCTCAGTCTGCCGAAAAAAACTAAAAGTCTGATTCGTTTTGCCGATGATACCCGCTTCAATAGGTGTCCCCGACTTTAACCCACCGTTTTGAGCGATGGCTTGTAAGGTCCAATGTGCGGCTTGCTCCGCATGTGCGCGCGGATGGAAACCTCGAATAAAGAGATAGCCATCTTCACGCATTTTTCTCTGCAACGCACCAAAATCATTGAGAAGTGAGGAGGAATCTTCTAATTCGATGATCTCCTCACCAAAATGAAAACGATGCTCACCAAATGCAAAGGGTGTTCCTGTTAGGATTTTTTTCGGTCTGTTCAATGTCATCAAAGTTTTTCGGTGTGGAAAAACCCTCCTTTTTTCCAAGTCAAGCAATTAATTTATGGCGACCCAAACGCCTCCAACACCGGCTTAGCGATCCAGCAGCTCGGTGCGGTCAACCCGAAGATATGCGCAACCGTCGCAGCCGTGTCGTAGGTGTTCACAAAAGAAGCGATTTTCTTTCCAGGCGTGACCCCAGGTCCGGCAATAATCCATGGAATCTGGACCTCCGCCAGCGTCGCCCCGCCGTGACCTTTGCCAACGCCGCCATGATCAGAGGTAACGATAAGGATGGTTTGCGACAACATCCCCGCTGCTTCGAGTCCTTGAACCGTTTCGCCGATGAGCCGATCCGCTTCTTCAACGGATTTGTAATACTCAGGCGTTCCGTGACCATACTTATGTCCGGCGTGATCGATGTGATCGAGATGGATAAATGTAAAATCAGGCTGCTTTTCCTTAAAATAGGCGACAGCACGTTCGGTGGTCTTGACGGGACCGTCTGTATCTTCAACGGTGTCCACGGCTTCGTGTTCAAACAGGACACCGAAACCGCTCCAATCATAGAAGCAGGCACTCACTATAGAGGGTCGCTGCGCACGCAGCACGCTGAAGATCGTTGGGAAAATGCCGCCTGACCCCACAGCTGTTGGCGCGAGTGCAAATTTATCGGGTCTCCAATCGTTGGACGTGACACCATGCTGTTCGGGGCCAGCACCCATAAGCATTGAAGCCCAATTCGGACTGCTGGAAGTTGGCATCACGGCGCGGGCATGCATCGTATAGGCACCCCGCTGCATCAGGGCATCCATATTTGGTGTTTCCGCCTGCTGAACGCCATCAGGACTCATCCCATCACACCCGATGATTACCACGTGTTTCACACCCAGAACTTCCGAAACGCTCTGAAGCGAGAAACCCAAAAACAGTGAACCGACCAGCAAAATGACTCCTAATACACCGAAAGCCTTTTGCGTCTTGAGAGAGATATGCATTATTCTCTTCCTCCGAAATCGCTGCACGTTACCTGCCCGCAGCCGCCTTAATTTGACCCCAAGTGAGACTCAGTTTCCCAGCAGGCTCTACTGCCAACCCTTCCGCTTCCAGATTGTTTGATACCTCTTTTTCGCTGAGTGCCCGATCATAGAGACGCACTTCGTCAAGCATCCCTGTGTGTACAAAGTCTTCATTGTCATCTTTATACGCACCGATGGAGAAGAAGATGCTATCTGGGTAGTTGATTGCCCCCGATTGGACACCCGAAGTACCCTCAAGTTTCCCATTTACATAGATTTTCATCTCCTTACCGTCATACGTTCCGACCACATGGTACCATTTATTCGTCTCGGACGCGCTGGCGGCATTGAGGTAGGTTAAGAGACCGTCCCCATCATCTGCGTCCTCCGAGGAGAGTGCGAAGCTAAACGCTTTCCATCGGGTGCCGAGCAGCCAACCTTTTTCAAAAGCACCGTTGTCTTGAACTGCTACGACGTACCCGCCCCATTCGATGAACTGCTCATCCCACGCCCATAATTCTATAGTCATCTCTTCTGTGGGAAGCTCGGCTTTTTTGATGTCATCGGTTATTTGGACACGGGCACCCGCGCCACCGCCCAATTGCACTGCCTCTCCAAACTTACCCGGAACAATCTCAAGGTCTCCTATTATCGTCGCATCCTGGTCGCCCCAAATATCTTCTACCGTTTTGCCTTTTACAGTGTCTTTATCGAAACTCCAGTAGCCGATTAACCCATCCTCGATGACGACTGTCCGAGCATCAACAGGAATCCCTATTCCCAATCCAGTGATTAAAACAGCAACTAAACCCAGAACTGCTTTTTTTCTCACGTTCATGACAAATGGAGACATTTTTCCCTCCTTTGGTTGACCCTTATCGCAAATAGTAGGTGATTTTTCAGGATTATAGTAAAACCGAAAAATAAATCAACACTTTACAAAATAACAAACCTACCTCCAATGCAGGGTCTTTGCTTGGGTGTTTCTGCGGATTTCTTCAGGGTTTGGAACCCAGCCCTCTATGAATATCTCGTTAATTGTAGATTTTACTATAGATTACACTAACTCCGAAGGGAAAACTGTCAAGGGTTGTGCTTTACCCTCCGAAATATGGAATGTATCCTCCAACCGTACCCCACCTGTTCCAGGCACGGAAAGGACCGGATGTCCGACCGTTACCGTCATGCCATCACAAATCTGAATACCAGAATCCCCTGGGTGAATTGTCGGGGCTGGTGTCTCTTCAAAACCGAGTCCGATGCTATGACTGATACCGGCGACGTAGAATTCTCCGTAACCGTTTTCAGTGAAAACTTTCTTGGCAATTGCATCAATGTCTCGCATCTTTGCCCCGGGTCTTAACGCGGCTCTGCCCGCGGCTTGCGCGTCTTTGTAAGTTTCAAACATCTCCACCTGTTTCGCTGAAGGTGTCCCAATAACAAAAGTTCGGCAGAGGTTCGCACAATACCCTTTGTAACGCGGTACCAAGTCAAGGACGACAAAGTCGCCTTCCTCAATCACCTTGTCGGACGCTGTCCCGTGCAGCCATCCTGAGCGGATCCCTGAATTCACAAAAACAGGTGTCGCAACACCATGTCCACCTGATTTCCGCATGGCGTATTCTACTTCTGCTGCAACCTCATTTTCCGTTATACCAGCCCTGAGCGTCTTGACTGCCGTTTCCATACCAATCCCAGCAATTTCCGCAGCGCGTTGCATAAGGGAAATCTCAGAGGCATCTTTTATCATGCGGAGTTCATCCATAACAGGAGCGATGTCTACTACATTAACGAATGGATTCGCTCTTTGGAACATGTTCAGCAAAAAAGCGGGCGTTGAAAACCACATCTGCACGCCGATTGTAAGTTTCTCTTTCTCACCCATCATGCCCCGCATCACTTGAACAACATCTTTAATCTGTTGTCCCACAGAGCCGAATACTCGGACATCCTCAACACCCAAGGATTCTTTAACCTCGGCTTCCTCACCTGTAAACGTTACAACAATAGGTACACCCTCGGCAGGAATAACCGCTCGCGGTTGATACCGATCCTCTCCGAAAAAGTAGATATAATCGTCATGCGTCAGGATAAGATAAGCGTCAATGCCCTGCTGTTTCATTCTGGCCTGTGCGCTTTGGATCCGCTTTGTATTTAGCATGCAATCTCCTTGGATATTGTATCATCTGTATGTTTATAGAACAAGGCAAGATATATAGTATACGATACATATCGAATTCTGTCAAATTTTTGACACATTTTTGTAAAGGAAATGACACATTTTTTGTCAGGAATAGCATCCGCCATCGCCGCGCTACAGATTTTTGTTTTTTGCACCCTTCTCATTCTCAAATCGGATCATTAATTATAAAAAGCGTGTCACATACCGTTTCACGAAAGAAAATTGAGTAAATAAAACCTGATTCTTTGGACAATGAATTAAAGAAAATCCGTATCGCAATATAGAATTAAAGGGAGTTCAACATGTTAATGACCATGATTCAAAAAGAGATTATGCATCATCTGCTGAGCGTCCGTTTCGTCGCGCTCCTTGTGATGTGTCTCCTCCTCGTTCCACTCACACTTTCTACCAATTACCGAAATTATCGCCAAAACTTAGTGGATTATCAAGAAGCCATTAAACTCGCAAACATTGAAGAAACCACAGTAAATTCGAAGATGCCACCGCAACCGGAAGTTGAAGTTTCCAAACTTTTTCTCAAACCGACACCGCTGAGTGTCTTCGCAAATGGATTGGAGGATTCACTGCCAAGCTACCTCGGCATGACGCGCAATGGAATCACACAGGGACCGCCCTCTACGTTTTCAGCACCGCTCACCCAACTTTTAGGACATCTCGACTTCCTATTTGTGGTCGGTACTGTCTTCAGTCTCCTTGCACTACTGTTTACATTTGATGCCGTTGCCGGAGAAAGAGAAGCAGGCACATTGCGGATCACTTTAGCGAATTCCCTGCCGCGCGACCTATTTTTGTGGAGCAAATTGATTGGCGGATACGTGGTGTTTGTCGTTCCGTTCTTGGTGTCGTTACTGTTTGGCTTACTGATGCTTGTCTGGCAAGGCTTTCCTCTCGGTGAACCCGAAATTTTTCCACGAGTGCTTAGCATAACCCTTGCATCACTACTCTACATTGGGGTGTTTTTTGCGATAGGAGTGGTGATTTCTACCTACTTAGACAATTCCAAGACCGCGCTCATCATTGCCTTCACTGTCTGGGTATTCGCCGTGTTAATTACACCACGTCTCGGTTTTCTTGCCGCTAAAATTATCACACCGACACGCACTTCACAGAGCGTCTATATGGAAAAGACAGCCATGCGAGATAATTTTGATGCCGAACTCAAAGATCAAAAAATGAAATTCTTCATGGAGGTGCCCCCAAATAAGGATGGCGCACGCGTTATAGGTCCGGAAATTGCGGAAAAAATTGACGAACGCATGAAATCTATCGAAGAGGAATATCGACTGAAATTCCAGAACCGTGCGAACAAATTAGATCGAGATTATAAACGTGAAACAGAACGACAAGAACGGTTAGGTGAGACGTTTTCCCGAATTACGCCTACATCTTCCTTAATCTATCTTACCACGAACTTAACACAGACCGGAAAAGTAGAAAGAAGCAACTATTTTCAAACAGGTGACCGCTATTATGAGATGCTCCATACAGATTTCTTTACTAAAATTTCAGATCATATTTCTTATAGAGTGCACCGCCCAGAAGATAATGTCAAAATCACACAACCGCCATCTTTGGCGACAACAACCTTAGGGGAGATATTCAGTCAATCGGTGATAGATGTCCTGCTGCTCTGCTTCTTTGCGGTCATATTGACAACCGCAGCGTTTCTGAAATTCTTCCGTTCCGATGTTTGATATCAATGATAACCGAATTACCAGGAACATTTAAAACGCGTCTTGAGAATATAAAGATTAAACTTCAAACACGAGGCAACATAACGCCTCGGAATTAAAAAGGTGAATAACTTCCCGCATAATCGACAATACTGTTATCAGGAATAGCATTCTCCATCTTTATACCCAGATTTTTCACTTTATGCACCCTTTCCATTCTCAAATCGGATCATTAATTATAAAAGCGTTAGGACTTACGCACTTTCTCTTAAAGTCCCCCTGATAAGGGGCGGTGAATGCCCATAAGGCATTCATACCGTTGATTCTTTAGGGGGTTTAAAATACTGAAATGGCTACTTTGTGCGTAAAAATGTTCCATATTTACGCAATGCGCGTAAATCCTAAAATCAAAGGGAGTTCAATATGTTAATGACGTTGATTCAAAAAGAGATTAGGCATCACATTCTGAGCGTCCGTTTCGTCGCGCTCCTTTTGATGTGTCTCCTTCTCGTTCCGCTGACGCTTTCCACCAATTACCGGAATTATCGTCAGAACTTAGTGGATTACCAAGAAGCCGTTAAACTCGCAAACATTGAAGAAGCCACGATGAACACGGGGATGTCCCTGGACCCCGGATTGGAAGTTTCCAAAATCTTCCTCAAACCGCCGCCGTTGAGCGTCTTCGCAAATGGGTTAGCGGATGTATTGCCGGGTTATCTCGGCATGACGCGCAATGGAATTACACAAGGGGCACCCGCCTTAGCATCCTCTCTTTCCTATCTGTTAGGGCATCTTGATTTTCTATTCGTAGTCGGTACCGTCTTCAGTCTACTCGCGTTACTCTTTACGTTTGATGCCGTTGCCGGGGAACGAGAAGCGGGTACCCTTCGGATTACCTTAGCGAATGCCCTGCCGCGCGACCTCTTTTTATGGAGCAAATTGATTGGCGGATACGTGGTGTTTGTCGTTCCGTTCTTGGTGTCGTTGCTGTTCGGCTTATTGATACTTGTCTGGCAAGGGTTCCCTCTCGGCGAACCTGAAATTTTTCCGAGAGTTCTCGGTTTAACCCTCATCTCGTTGCTCTATATTGGTGTCTTTTTTGCAATCGGTACAGTGATTTCCACCTACTTAGACAATTCTAAAACAGCACTCATCATCGCCTTTACTGTCTGGGTGTTTGCAGTGTTGATTACCCCACGCATCGGGTTCCTCGCTGCCAAACTTATTGCACCAGCACGGACTTCACAGAGCCTCTATATGGAAAAAGCAGCCATGCGAGACGATTTCAACGCAGCACTCGAAAAGGAAAAACAGGAAATAACCAACAACGAGGCACCCCTGGATGAGCGGGGACGCAGAACTATAGGCGGGGAGGTCGCAAGAAAAATTGGTGAACGTATGAAACCCTTTGAAGCGGAATATAGATCGAAATTCCAGAACCGTGCTAACCAATTGGATCGGGATTATAAACGTGAAATTGAACGACAGGAAGAGTTAGGCGAGATGCTTTCCCGAATCACACCAACATCTTCCTTAATTTATATTACTACAAACTTGACACAGACCGGAAAAGCAAAAAGAAGCACTTATTTCCAAATGGGAGATCGCTATTACAACGCACTCTATACAGCCCTGTTTAGTAAAGTTATAGATCATACCTATCACAGACAACACAGACCCGTCAAAATCACACAACCGCCTCCTTTGGAGACAACGACCTTAGCAGAAACGCTCCGGCAATCAATGGTAGATCTACTGCTGCTCTGTTTCTTTGCTGTGGTATTGACAACCGTGGCGTTTCTGAAATTCTTCCGTTCCGATGTTTGATATCAATGATAGTTGAATCATCAACAACGTTTAAAACGCGTCTTGAGAATATAGACGCATAGTGTCAAAGATGAAACTTCAAACACGAGGCAACACAACGCCTCTGAAGGAGAAAAAAAATGAAAAGGATTTTTCACGGCACTGATCTGCTATTAAGACTGGCATTCTTGGCGGCTTTGGGATTCGCTATTTTTTCAGGGGTTGCTTATTTATACGCGCAAGGCGGTAAAATAATTATATCGCCACTTGAAATTATATCGCCGAGTATGCGGTTCCACGTTAGAATCGACTGGAAAACGCCTCTCGTCATTGAAAAATATACCGGTCCCCAAAATGCCCAGGAACTCATGAAAGCTTTAGATGCGGATTACAACAAGGGACACGCAAAAACCGAAGTAAGCTTATCGCGCAAGGACAACGGTATAGAAACTGAAAACTATAGCAGTAACCTTGCAATAAGTAAGATAGATGCAAGATACCCACGGCCGGAGTGGCTTCAGCTACTTTTGGATAGAGGTGTCATCATAGGAACCCTCTACGAGTATGCGTCCAATCTGTCACAGCGGCATGTTTTGGCATTGCTCGAAGACAATCCGAATCTGTGGCAGTCAGAAATATTCGATATTCCACCAACGGATGATTGGGAAACTTATAAGACCGCTTACATCAATAAGGTGGTAAATGATCACGTCAAGATCCGGGAAGCTGCAAAACAGATTGAACGCGGTAAGAAAATAGTTGAAGGCACCAAAGCACAGATTGAGCAGAGTAAAGAACAAATAGAACGTTCTAAAGCGCAAATTGAACGTAGTAGAGAGCATGTTAAACTTGCCCTTAAACACAGTAAGGAATCAATTGCGATCGCTATGACGCAACTTGAACCTAAAGCCTTGGATTCACAACAGTTTGAGCATGTTAAAAAGCAACTTGAGCACGCAAGGAAACAGCTTGCGCGCGCACAAGAGGCTTTAGAACACATCAAAGAACCAACACCTCCTCAGGAAGAAGAAAGTGGGTTTCTACGTGATGGCCCCTTTTGAGCTATTCTGTTCCATCGACATTGTGAGGCTTACGCACCGGCTGCTTCTCTCGGTGCTGTCTAAGCAAACACCAGAAGCGCGGAATAAGCGTAAGCCTTGCTTAAAATTTGGAGGTGATCAACTTTTCAAATTATGCACAATTTTTGAAAAAAATTGTGTCTTTAATTATAGAAAGCACAATAATATATGACCGGTGTTGTGTATAACATCCAAGAAAAATTAGCGTACTATGCTCAACTGGAAAGGACTTTATAGTGCTCCCTATGAAAAGAATTCCTAACCTGCAACTCTCCCAATGATTTGGTGTGTAATTCAAAAACTCGATTTCCCAAGGAGGAACATATTCGGATGAGATTTGTGAAGAAGGCGGCAATGTTGGTAGGATACCTTGTGTTAGGATGTCTCTTATCGTATGCCCAAGATGTCAAGTCGCAAGATAGACTGACCGAAAAAGCCACTGGGCCATCGGACATTGAGGAAAAAATTGCACAAATTGGAAAAGCGTCTACAGTCATCTTAACTGTTGAAACCACCGATGGCAAAGTTGGTAACGGTACTGGCTTCTTTGTTCGGGAAGACCTGATTGTCACCAACATTCACGTTGTTGCTGGTATTTATGGAGAACCTTTCAGTTGCAGTGTAAAGTTGGTTGACCAACCAACGCACTACAGTATCAAAGGTGTCGTGGCAAGTGATCCAGACCGAGATTTGGTCATTCTAAGGGTTGAAGGTGCTAGTGGTAGCGTTCTTCAACTTGGTCATAGTGATACAGTGAAGCTTGGTGAGGAGGTTATCGCTATCGGTGCACCCAAGGGGAGCTCCAGTAAAATTGTGAAAGGCGCGATAAGCCGAATTACTGCCGACTTTTTTCGTGTGAAAGCCACGCTTCCATCAGGATACAGTGGTGGTGCCGTCCTAAATGATGCTGGAGAAGTAATTGGGATTTGTGTAGAGGGTGGTGAAACCAAGACTTCGAGCTACGTTATTCCTTCAAATCATCTCAAAATATTACTAAAGGACATACCCACACAAGAGAAATTTTTGGAAAAATGGCGATCGGAGCCCATGATACGTGCCTATGCTATTGTCAAACAGGGCGATGAAAGGAGGGCGTTTGGAAATGTTAAGGGTGCCATTGAGGCTTACAACGCAGCGATACGGCTAAAACCGGATTTTGTGGTCGCCTATGCCAGGCGAGCAGACGCGAAATATAATTTGAGGGATTATAAAGGTATGCTCAAGGACTTTGATGTCTCTATTCGTCTCGGACTCGATTATGCTACTGCTTACGTAAATCGGGGCGTGGCAAAAAGAAACTTACGAGATTACAAGGGTGCCATCAAGGATTGTGATACCGCGATTCGCCTTGACCCAGAAAATGTTGAGGCTTATTTTAATCGCGGAAATGCAAACTCGGATTTGGGAAACCCTAAAATCGCGATTGAAGATTACAGTACCGCTATTCGTTTGAAACCGAGAGACGTTATTCTTGCTGTCGCTTATTTTAAACGAGCCAAAACGAGGTCTAAACTTGACGACAATATCGGTGCTATTGAAGATTATACTGAAGCAATTCGCCTAAAATCAGATAATGCTGCGATCCTCACCGTTGCATACCTCAATCGTGGACTTGTGAAGTTTGGGTTAGGTGACGCTGAGAGTGCTATTGAAGATTACAACGAAGTTATCCAGTTGAAACCCCAAGATGCTATGCTTACTGAAGTATACGTACATCGCGCCACCGCGAAGGCTAAATTAGGTGACAACATAAGTGCGATCAAGGACTACAGTACGGCTATCCACCTTGCCGACAAGAATACTGACTTTGCTGCGCACGTCTATGGCAGACGTGCCTCCGCAAAATTGGAGATCGGCGACAATAGGGGCGCGATTAAGGACAGCACTGCAGCGGTTCGCCTTGATCCCAACCTTGCTGAAGCCTATAAGATCCGAGGTGACGCGAAATCAAATCTCGGGAACCATAATACAGCCATCATCGACTACGATATAGCAATCGACTTAAAACCTGATGATGCTGAGGCATACTATCAACGCGGAAGTGCTAAACTTGAAATAGGGGACGTTTCGGAGGCAAAAATAGATTTCCGAACCGCATTGAAACTTGCAGAATCGGAAGACACCCAATCGCTCAAAGACGATATTGAGAAATCTCTCCACTTTTTAAAATGAATGCAAAGTCCTCCCCAAATCATAAAACTTTTCACGAAATATAAGCATAACCCATCCGTTTTACGAAAAAATGGATCAGCAAGCACACAATTAAATCATTATAATATTTATTATGCACCCTTTCCTTTTCAAAATAGTATCTTTAATTATAAAAGAGCCCAAGTAACCTGAGTTGAAAAATAAAACGGAAATTATATTGGAAAGGCGCAACATCATGAAAATATTGAGCATTGGATTGGGTATATTTATCCTAACCTGTGCCGCAGGGGCAGAGGTATTTCTGGAAACTTTTGATGATAGAGATATTATAGAACAGTGGCAGGAACTGACAATATTAAACTTTGGAGATGGACTTCCCGGTCCCCATTCTTGGGAAATTGTTGACGGCCAACTTCAGTCTTTAATAATGGGTGATGAGCGTGTGACGCATTTATTTCTAATCGGGGATAAAGAGTGGCAAGATTACGATATTGAGGTTGACGTTAAGCCGCTCCGAAAACATGGACCTGCCCATATTGCGATTGCATCGCGGATTCATCAGAACCAAGAAAATCAGACCTGGGGAGTCCTCTGTACAATTGGGGACACGCCGATACCCGAACCTAAATCCATGGCTCTCTGTTTTGGTCGTCGTTTGCTGGATGGAGATGCTTTTCTGCACTTTGAAGGGAAACCTTATCGCTCCTTAAGTGTAGGACGTTGGTCCCACCTGAAGTTGAGCGTTCATGGAAAGCATTTGACGTTTTGGATTAATGGCGAACAAGTTCTCGGACCCGTTACTTTAGAAGCGAAGCGATTTTTAGTACAGGAGCGCGGGTTTCTGTTTCCTGACTATCCGAACGGTAAAGTCGGTTTCGGGGTCTCAAATTACGCCGCGCTTTTTGATAACCTTAGCATCACTACGGGGGACAATATTCCAAATCCGCGTGGGTTAGCCGTAACACCGAGAACAAAACTTGCAACCACTTGGGGAAACTTAAAGCAGTTTTAAGGTACAGGACTATTTAGTTCTCGGTTTTTTTCCTCCAAGTTTGGACACTCCAGGCCTCGCAGGTGCGGTTTGGAACCGCACCGGGCTTCAAAAAGAAAATCCAGTAATTTATCTAAAACTGAATAGCCCTGTTTTAAGGTATATTAAAGGTTTCATTTTACTGTTGTGTTTGGTATACTCTCCGGTAGGAAAGTGACCTGATATTGAAAGAATTTGTCTACTTACCGCCGTGTCAATCTAAAATCGGTGGAATATAATCATGGAGCATTCTGATGGAAAAAGAAAACGATGTTCAACTGATTCGTAGAATTTTGTCAGGCAACGATGAGGCGTTTAGTGTTTTAGTCCGTAGGCACCAAAAGGGTATTCACGCCCTTGCATGGCGGAAAGTCGGTGATTTTCACATCGCTGAAGAGATTACACAAGACACTTTCCTTTCGGTATACAAGAACCTGGCGCAGCTAAAAAATCCGAACCAGTTTGCGGGTTGGGTTTATGTAATTGCCAATCGGTTCTGTCTAAAGTGGCTTCAAAAAAATAAATTCACGACGCAATCATTGGAAGACACACCTATCGAAGAAATCGAGAATTCCTCTTATACACATCACGTAGCAGACCAACGGCAGACAGAGATCACTGAGGATCGCCATGAACTCGTCAAAAAACTGCTATCAAAACTACCAGAGAGCGAACGCACGGTGGTGACACTCCACTACCTCGGAGAAATGACAGCGAAGGAAATCGGAAAATTTTTAGGGGTATCGGTGAACACAATTAAAAGTCGACTTCGTCGGGGACGCAAGCGTTTACAAGAACAGCAGGTAGAACCGTTGGTACGCGAAACACTCGCTGGTATTCCATTCCCCGCCCAAGTAACTGAACGTATTATGCAGGAAGTCGCCGATATGAAACCCATACCGCCTCCGGTTGGTAAACCTTTGCTACCGTGGGCGGCTCTTGGAACTGCTGCCGTTTTGGTCATATTGCTGTTCGGTGCGACCGCGCAATATCTTGTACGTTTTCAGAAGCCCTACAGTTTTGAAGCACAATCTGAACCTACGATTGAAATCATTGACACACCTATCATTCTTAATACCACGGCAAAACCCGCTGTGCGAAATCGAGTTGGACAGGCTGCTATCGCCGGTAAAAACAGCGGCACCGGCACACAAGTCTCTACAACGACGACAGCATCTGTCGAGGACCCTGCCAAATTTTCTACCGGGCAGTGGGCACAGGGAGGTTCACCACCAGGCGGACACGTCCGCGATATCTTCGCTACATCTGAAGGCATCATCTATGCTGTTGCTCCAACAGGCATATACAGATTAGGAGCAGATGCGACCAGGTGGACACGCATCAACGCGGATATTCCAATTGGTAAATCGCTAACGCCGATGGCAGAACATAGTGGTACCCTTTACATAGTATCCACCGATGAAATATTTACGTCCGGTGATAGGGGTGAAACATGGCGGACGATCGGGCCCAGACCAAAGGGAGATGCTGTCGGTCTCATCGTCACGGATGAAGAAGTAGGGACGAGGTCACCTCGCTCCGACTCACAAGCACATTTCACGATGTATCTTGCCTTCAGAGATGAAGGGATTTTTCGATCTACAGACGGTGGAATACATTGGGACGCATTTAACGATGGATTGGCAAGTAAAGAGATTTCTACAGTCGCTGCTGTTGAAAAAACAGTGTTCGCGGGTACAGCGCGCGGTCTCTATCGCCTCAATTCAGACACTTGGAAAAAACTGCCCGTGGAGACATCAAGAGCCATCTACGCCTTGGCAACGTATGAAAATAATCTCTATATTGGGACAGGGCCGGAGCTGTTGGGATTCACGCCAATAGGAACAGAACGAAAAGTGCCAAAAATTGAGGCGTATGCGATCAAGGTCTTCCATTCGGCTGACTTCGGAGCGTCATGGACGGAAATAACACCGAATTATAAATCCGATGATCGGATGGTCCCCGCGGGCATGATGATTTCGGCTGGACGCGACATCCTCTTAGCTTCGACTGCTGAGCACCGATATCGGTCAACAGATAACGGACAAACTTGGACAGAAATGGCAGGAGATACGGATATGCTCATGGTGAATAGGCTGCCAGCCGTGGTGGTGAATGAGAATACATTTTACAAAGCTGGACCCTTCGGTATTTACCGCACAACTGATGGTGGGAAGTCCGGGTTCCTACTTACAGACGGAATGGTGGGAACAAGGCTACAGGATTTGGTTGCCTTCAACAATAGATTATACGCCCATACTGGCTTTGCGCTGTATCAATCAACTGACGAAGGTGTGTCTTGGAAAAACCTCTCAATTACCGAGATACCTTTTAGCAAGGTGACTTCTACTGCATCATCAAAGCCGGACAAGGTTCACGTCTACACCTCTTTTCATTCAAAATTGGCAGTTGATAACAACACTCTTTATTTTGTTTCACCTAAAGATGACAACTTGCAAATTTTCCGCTTATCTACAGATGGCGATATACGCAGTCCCGTGCAAAGCATATCCATTTCTGATGATGAAGCACTGTTCCGTGAATTGGCGACAAGTAGCGAGGCAGCGAAAGAGACGCACCTATCTGAGGATTCTGAAAAAACGCATCACGCAGTCGTCCCAATCGCTCCACCTCCCATAAGTGGAAAGGACGAGAAAGCAAGAATGATCGCAGTCTGTAACGATGTGTTCTATGCTGAGCAGGAGCGTAGGCTTTTTAAGTGGAGACTTGGTGATTCGAAGTGGATAAATACAGGATTAACAGACAGGGACCAAGGGGCTTATGAAGACCTCAGCATGGAACTCAAATTAGCGGTTTCGGGAGAAACCCTCTATGTCGGGAAACGCGATGGTAAACTGTTTCAGTCATTTGATGGCGGGAGCAGCTGGAGAGATGTTACACCCAGTCTACCGCTTTACTTTACGCATTTCAATGAGATAACCTTTGTCGGTTCAACAGTTTATGTCGCAACAGACGAAGGGGTCTTGAGTTCAGAAACCGGCGCACACTGGCGCGTGCTAACCGATAATGCGGGTACGCGTCCTATCATAGACAGATTTGCTGTGGATGGTCCCACAATCTATGGTGTTGGCGATATCGGAGCCTATCGCTTGGGGACCAGTAATCAATGGAAAAAAATTTCTTCAGAAGCACTCGGTGAAACTGTTGCACTCGCCGTCATTAACGATAAACTCTATAGTGCTATCGAAGATCGCGGAATATTTCACATCGCGCTTGCAGAAGAATAGATGAGGACTTATTCAATTTCTAATGAAAACCTCTGTCCGTATGCCGCAGGCGAGGTTTTAAACCGGCCTATACACCGCAGGCGAGGTTTTAAACCGGCCCATACACCGCAGGCGAGGTTTTAAACCTCGCCTGCAAAGTAATTTGCGTGAGTTCTAACCTTCACGATTTAATATCCGACAAAAAATCGTCTTACAAGGCATGGTCTTCCGGACGGACACCTTTTGTAAACGTGCCGAAACCGAAAAACGTCGGTTCATAATCGCCAACGTAATCGACAACACTCTTATCAGGAATCGCGTCCTCCATCCCTATACACCAATAGCAACCGTTAACCAGGAGACGGCGAAGCCCTTCGCTCTCTAAATCCACAGAGGCACCCATTGTCGTATTTAAGACGCGCGAGGTGTTACCTTCATCACCCGTATAGGTCTTAATCCACACCATCGGCATTGTGATAGTATCCGGTTTCGGTGCATCTGTCGGATCCATACCGACCAACACCTGCCCGTGGATAAGCACTTCGGAATCACCTGTCAAATCGTTAATGCCGTAGACATCGGACGGACCCCAGACATCATCAACACCCTTGAGAATAGGGTGGTCTTGCATCGCTTCGTCGATAACGCCGCGAGCACTCTCTTTCCCGTGATGTCCGTGGTGATTAACCCACGTCTCACCGAGTACTTGTCTACCGTAGCCGCCTTCAAACTCTTTGCTGTTAAAACTATATTTCGCATATGGACTCTCAAGATCACGGCTATAGCTGAAAGCGTGTGTCGCCGTTCGGAGCCCCATCACAGGTTTGCCAGCATTCGTATAATCAACGACATACTTCATCTGTTCATCGGGCAGTTCGCGGAAACGCGTGAACAGCACCATCATATCCGCCGATTCTAAATTGTGCAGTCCCGGAATATTGGTCTGCACCTCTGGATCAATCTCGCCTGTATCGGGATTAATCGCAAACAGCACCGTGCATTTAAACCCGTGGTGTGCAGCCAACACCTTCCCCAACATCGGTAACGCCTCTTCAGAGCGATACTCTTCATCGCCACTGACAAGGACAATATGTTTACCCTTCCCAGGACCTTCGTTCCCTTCGTAAACAACCCATTCGTTATTCATCAAAAAATAAACTCCATAACATAAGATTTTGCATAAGTATAGCATATCTTCCTGAGAAAGTCACGTTGAATGTGTTACAGAGAATTAAACGACCCGCACAGATACATAAAAAACTTTGACAAATATCCGAAATTACCATAAAATTAAAAGACAGGCTCAAAACAATATCCAAACCGGACTGGTAACCTGCAGGAGAACGTGTCCATGCCCTTAACGCCTCAACAACGAGACCACTACAAAGAGCAGGGTTTCGTGGTCGTTCCAAATCTCTTTGATATAGCCACAGTGACGTCAATGCGCGAGCATTACATGAAACGCCGGGCAGAAGGTCCGAAACCCGGCGACTCCGGCGGCACAACCGACCATGCCGATGACCCAAATCACCAATTCCCACGCATGATTAATATGCACAACTGGGACGAACTCACCCAAGAATGGGCAGCGGATACGAACCTGCTTAGCGTTACTGAACAACTGATTGACGATACGCCGGTGTTGTTACAAACAATGATCTACTTCAAACCGCCCGGTGCACGCGGTCAGGCACTCCATCAAGATGAACAGTACATCACCATAGATCCTCTCATCGGCGTTTGGGTCGCATTGGATACATCCGACGACGCTGTTGGACGCATGGTGCTTATCCCACGTTCCCATAAACACGGACTGTTTGCTGTTGAAGCCGCAGACACTGCCATTTCGTTTACAAATGTACAAGCCGTCAAACCGGCGAGCGGTGAAGAATTGGGCATCGACATGTCGCCCGGTGACGCGCTTTTCTTTGATGGTAAGGTTATTCACGGCTCCTATATGAACAAGACGCATGACCGATGGCGGCGGAGTTTTATATGTCATTACAAAGGTGAAAATTCACAGCAGTTTCAGCCAGCCGAAGGCACACACGTCTCACATCTGAAAAAATAGTTTGGTTCCCTTCAAGTCCTAAACGACTTGACGAAATATAGTAAAACCGAAAAATAAATCAACACTTTAGAAAATAACAAACCTACCTCTCATGCAGGCTGGGTTTGGAACCCAGCCTTCTATGGATGTCTCGTTAATTGTAGGTTTATAATATAAAAAATTGGAGGATTCGGATTGTTAAAAGTATCAAAATTTGGCGGAAGTTCCCTCGCCTCAGCGGAGCAAGTGAGCCAAGTTTGTGACATCATCACCGCTGATCCGGGACGCCGCCTCATTGTTGTCTCCGCACCCGGAAAACGGCACAGCCAAGACATCAAAGTGACGGATCTGCTCATTGCCGCAGCATCGCAACGCCTCGCTGGAAAAATCGGGGCATCCGAATGCGCTGAAGTCGTCGAACGTTACCGTAGCATCGCCGCTGAATTAGGATTGCCTGCTGAGGTGGTTGAACCCATTGCCCGTGATCTAACACAACGGCTGGAGAACAGCACAACCGATGCCGATCTCTATATGGATACAATGAAAGCAGGGGGTGAAGACAACTGCGCTCGCCTCATCGCACAAGTACTGCAAGCACGAGGTGTAGATGCCCATTATGTGAACCCGAAGGACGCAGGTTTATTGCTCTCTGATGAACCCGGCAATGCCCAGGTCTTACCAGAAGCGTATAACCGCCTGCGCGATCTACACGAACGTCCCGGAATTACGATCTTCCCTGGTTTCTTCGGCTATTCAAAACAAGGGAACGTCGTCACTTTTTCGCGCGGCGGCTCAGATATTACGGGTGCTATTCTTGCCAGTGCTGTTCGCGCGGAGGTATATGAGAACTTCACCGATGTCGACTCTGTGTTCGCAGCGAATCCATCTATCGTCAAAGATCCAGCACCGATTACTGAGTTAACCTATCGTGAGATGCGCGAACTCTCTTACGCCGGATTTTCTGTGTTTCACGACGAGGCGCTCGAACCGGTCTATCGCGCACACGTGCCTGTTAACATCCGAAATACCAATAATCCAAAAGCAGACGGCACGCTGATCCTGCCAAACCGAAAATCAACGGACATTCCGATTGCCGGGATTGCTGCAATGGAAGGCGTTTGCTGCATATACCTCAGCAAATACCTTATGAATCGAGAGATTGGGTTTGGGCGCCGGTTACTGCAGATCTTGGAAGCTGAAGAAATCTCTTTTGAGCATGTTCCGTCTGGTATCGATAACATGTCAGTCATTATCCGTGAAGAAAACTTCTCGGCACAAAAAGAAAAAAGAGTTATTGAACAGATCCGACAAATACTTGCCCCTGAAGACATCTCCGTAGAAAAGGGATTGGCTTTAGTCATGGTTGTCGGTGAAGGGATGCGCCATACCGTCGGCATCGCCTCCCGTGCCTCAGGGGCATTAGCCGGTGCTAATGTGAACATCGAAATGATTAATCAAGGCTCCAACGAGGTTAGCATGATGTTCGGCATAAAATCTGGAGATATGGAGACTGCTGTTCAAGCACTCTATGCCGAATTTTTTGATGCCTTAACAAATTGAAAACCGAGGGATCGCCTGCTACTGGAGCGAGCAGAATAGGAAACTTTTCATTAATAGGACTTACGCATTTCCTCTTAAAGTCCCCTGATAACGGGATTTAGGGGGTTAATTAAAATACGGAGCGAAAGTTTAATCGTAAAAAAATGGAAATAACAGTTCAACCGAAAGAATTAACCGCAGGAAAACTCTCGGATACACACACTCAGCAAGCTGTAGACGCTATTCGCGCCGATGGCTACGTGATTTTAGAAAATGTCGTTAGCCATGAACACTTGGATATTCTTCGCGAACGGATGGATGCTGACTCCCAGATCCTGATTAATGCTGAGAGATGGGGCGGGGCAGGTGGGCTTAAGGGACACCTCCAACAAGGACCACCCCCGTACGCGCCCTACATGTTTAAGGATGTCGTCGCGAACCCTTATGTCATACAAGTGACAAAAGAACTCCTCGGTCCCGGTCTGTACAACAACTTTTACAACGGCAATACGAATTGCCCCGGTAGCACCACCCAACCGCTTCACAGAGACGGTGCTCACCTATGGCCAGATCAAAAGGTGGCACACCCGACAACCGAGGTTGTTGTTAATATTTCACCTCAGGAGACAACAGAGGAAAACGGCAGTGTCGAACTCTGGCCAGGCTCACATCTGGTGGTCAGTGGACGTGGGATAGAGGCAGAAGAGGAGGAAGCACGCCGTAAAATCGTGCCACCTATCCGTGGAAATGCGAAGAAGGGAAGCATACTTATTCGAGACATGCGACTCTGGCACCGGGGTGTCCCTAACCCATCTGACAAGCCTCGCCACATGATAGCGATGATTCACCGTGTCTCTTGGCTCGGATCCAACCGTAAACTGAAGTATAAAATTGGATGCGAACCCGCCTTTGAGAATAGCGAGCTTGACCATAATGCTGAGTTCCTTGACTTTGTTGACCCGAAAATAGATGATTACGATTACCTCTTTAATCCGAGATTCTGATTGCGGCTGTGAATTGGCAGTCAGCTTGAGAGTTGCCGCTTTTTTCGTTGATGGTTTTTGAGTGAAAGCCATCTCCCAAAAAGCAGGGGAAAAGCAGTGAGAGAATTTGGAACGCAAGGTCCCGTCAATTCCAAGGATCACTATGTCGTTGCGCGCAGCGAGGAACTTGCTGATTACATTAACCGCGTTAAACAGGGACGATACATCGTGCTGTTCGCCCCGCGACAGAGCGGCAAAACCACGTTCTTCCAAGAAGTTCTTAAGGTACTCGTGAAAAACGAAAGTGCCTATTTCCCAATCCAACTCAATTTTGAGATGTATAAAAATTATACGCCTGAGGCTTTTTACGCAGATCTCCTTGAAGATATTCGCGAGGAAATTGAGGAAGGGCTTGCATCCCACAACCTCATACCTTCTCCGGAACTCCTCCAATTTTTGGAGCATACACAAATGATCAGCCACGCCGCAATGCGGCGTTTCTTTCGGCAATTGCCACGTATGCTTATGGACGAACTTTCCACACGCGTACCGCCGCGCCTTGCTCTGATTATCGACGAATTTGACGGTATCCCACAAACCACCGTCAGTGATTTTCTCCATACGCTCCGCCGGATATATCTTACAGGTCGCGAGATCCGATCCCCTTACAGTGTCGGCATTGTCGGCGTTAAGAACATAACGCAATTAAACTATGATTCCTCAATCTCACCTTTCAATATACAAGATGAATTCACGTTACCAAACTTCACAGCGGCGCAAGTCCGCGAACTACTCTCACAGTATACCGACGATGTCGGACAAGCCTTCGCATCGGAAGTAATTGACTTACTTCATAAACAGACCGCAGGGCAACCCTTTCTTGTTAACAGGTGCGCCCAGATTCTTACAGCGGAACTTGACATACCCAAAACCGACACCATTCAGATGCACCACTTCTCACAAGCATATACCCGTCTGATCGAAGAAAGAAATACCAACATTGAGCATCTTATTACAAATATCCGCAGAAACCCACGCTTTGAAAAAATGCTTATGCAAATCGCTTTTTATGGCAGCAGCATTAATTTCACGCTACATGACGAAATCGTTAGTGAACTCGCCACTTATGGGATCATTGTGAGAGGAGAAGACGGAATGTGCCAGATCCTCAATCCTATCTATCTCCATTGCATCATCCAAGCCCTTAGACCTCTCATCAATGGACTTGAAAACCAATACTTCCCAGAAGAAGGACCCATTGACTTTACAGGATACATCGCAGCAACCGGACGGATCCAGATGCATACACTCCTCAACAACTTCAAGAATTTCATCGCACGCGCGGGCTTCAGAATATTACAGGTTCCCGATACACCAAAGGAATTCGTCGGACAATACCTTCTGTTCGCCTATCTTGATGAATTCGTCAAAATTGTACACGCTACAATACGGTTAGAAGTTCCTACAGGTAGAGGCAGAGCAGATATTATCATCTCACACAACAGACAGCAATACATCATCGAAACAAAGGTATGGCGAAACGAACGACACTATCAGGTAGGAAAGCATCAGCTCGCCGCATACCTGAAGTCCGAAGGGGCAATGGAAGGCTATTATGTCGTCTTCGATTATCGAGAAAACCCCAAGCCGCAATTAGAAACAGACATCTTGGATGGACTGACCATTCGCAGTTATGTTATTCCTGTTATGCAAAAACGCCCTTCAGAGGTTCAGTCTGAATCACGGTTCTCTTAGTAAAGTGACGGAGGTTACCATGAATCCCATAAACAACTGGTTCCCAGCGGAGCCCGATCTTGAAACGGTTTGCCAAACCTATAGCGATCCAATTTATGCCCTCTCCCAAGCGGAAGTGCCTGCCATCATTCTCCGAAACGCCTACTCTCCCACCCAGTGCCACGGACTCATTGATCGGTTCACAAATATGGGCTTGATGCGCGATGAAGCCGATGTTAACTCAATTGACAGACGCACCCGTATTGACATCGGCACCAGCCTCGGTAACCGTGGCAGTGATAAGGCAAAATTTTTGGCACACGCCGAAGCGACAGAACACCTCTTTAGCTTCCTATTTGACGGATTTGATAACCCTGTTGACCTCATCTACGACTCGCTTGCTACACTCTCACCAGGAAAAGAAGTAAAAACTGCGCGGGAACCCGATGGCGCACGCTACGGTCCCGCCATCTTCAGAGTCCATTACGAGACGCATAGTTACAAGCCACACATCGATCACGTCAAGTACCGCGAACAGCGCACCAATTATGAAGTGTATCGCTTTGAGCACCAGTTTGCAGGCGTGCTATGCGTCCAAAACGCCGACGAAAACGGAAAAGGCACGCAAGCCATCCTACATCGGTGTCTCTGGTCAGAGGAAATTCAACCCCATATCGCTGAGGAAACCTTTGACAGGTATGCCGCTGAAAATGGGATAGAAAACTATCAGGTCGATCTGCAGCAAGGTGATCTCTATTTCTTCAACACGCGGTGTATCCATGAAGTGCCGCCCGTACAAGGCACGCGCGCCAGAATCGTCTTGGCGGTTTTTATCGGGTATTCTCCCGACGATAACGAAGTGTTCGTCTGGTCCTAAATCTACCGCAAACACTAAATAGTTATAAGTCATAAGTTATAAGTTAAGAGTGCCTCGCAGTGAGAGTTGTTACGAAGTGCTCTTAACTTATAACCTAAAGCGAAGCGTACTAAAAACTAACAACTATTTTCGTGGCATACTAAAAAAAATAGTTTCTAACCTGTATGCAAACACACTACGGCCGCCAAACATTGGAGCATCTATATCTCATAATGAAAAAAATACTACTTTCGATTTTTTTGACGTTATTTATCTTTTTAAGCACATACCCACTGAACAGTTTTGCCCAAGTGTCTTCAGCATTCAATTTACCGCAAGGTGCAAAAGCACGCCTCGGTAAAGGGTGGATCAGCGAACTAAAGTATTCGCCAGATGGCACACGTTTGGCAGTCGCAACCTCTATCGGTATTTGGCTCTATAATACACAGACTTCTGAGGAAGTGGCACTCCTCACGAGACATACAGAGGGGGCCAGCAGTATCGCATTCAGTTCCGATAACACCATGATCGCAAGTGGTAGTTGGGATGGTACCGTCCATCTGTGGAACACCGCTACAGGCGAACATCAACGGACATTCTCAGGACACACGGATACTGTTTATAGCGTCGCTTTTGGCACGGATAATCTGACCCTTGCCAGTAGCAGTGCTGATGGCACTATTCATTTATGGAATACTACCACAGGTGAACAACAACAGACATTCTCAGAACACACGGATGCTGTTTACAGCATCGCTTTCAATGCAACTGGCGGAACCCTTGCCAGTGGTGGTGCTGACGGTACTATCCGGCTGTGGAACGTCACCTCCGGGGAACAACAACGGGTATTAACAGGGCATACGGACGCTGTCTATAGTGTCGCTTTCAATGCAACTGCTGGGAACCTCGCAAGCGCGAGCAGGGATGGCACCATTCGCTTATGGCACGCTACTTTTGGCGTGCTGCAACGGGCATTGACTGGACATACGGGGGCTGTCTTAGGTATAGCCTTCAGCCCTGATGGGAATACACTCGCAAGTGGCAGTGCTGATACCACTATCCGTTTGTGGAATACGACTTCAGGGCAGCATCAGCAGACACTCACCGGACATACGCGCACTGTGCTGAGCGTCGCATTCAACTCGAGCGGCGGAACCCTCGCGAGTGCTGGCGCAGAGGGGACAGTCCTCCTACGGGATGCTGTCTTTGGGGGCATCAGACAAACACTGACAGGATATACGGATTATATCGGTGGCGTTGCATTTAGTACGGATGGAGAAACACTTGCAAGTGGGAGCGCGGACGGCACAGTGCATCTGTGGGATGCTACCTCCGGTGTATCTCAGCAGATCCTGACCGGACATACAGATTGGGTCAGGGCGGTTGCCTTCAGCCCTGATGGGAATACACTCGCAAGTGCGGGGGACGACGGTACTGTTCGTCTATGGGATATTACCGCCGGGCAGCACCTGCAAACACTCACCGGACATATAGATGCCGTCAGAGATATTGCGTTTAGTCCTGATGGGCGGACGCTCGCAAGTGGCAGTTTAGATGGCACTATCCGCTTATGGAATGCTACCACAGGTGCACATCAGCAGACACTCATTAAGGATGCAAATGCCGTCTTAGGCCTCGCGTTCAGCCCTGATGGAAATGCACTCGCAAGCAGCAACGCTGATGGCACCATTCATCTATGGAATGTTGGCTCCGGACAGCATCTGCAGACACTCACTGGACACACGGATTATGTCAGAAGCGTTGCCTTCAGCCCTGATGGTGTTACACTTGCGAGTGGGAGTGACGATGGCACCATCCGCCTATGGGATGCCGCCTTCGGTGAACACAAACAGACGCTTACGGGACATACGGATTATGTCCTTAACCTCGTATTCAGTCCTGATGGGAATACGCTCGCAAGTGCAAGTTTAGATGATACCATCGGGCTGTGGGATACGATCTCTGGTGAACAGGTTCAAACACTCACTGGACACACAAGTGGAGTCTTAAACAACGCATTCAGTCCTGATGGAAACATGCTCGCAAGTGGGAGCTTAGATGGCACAGTGCTCCTGTGGAACTTTACGCCGCCAACCAATATGTACGCAACCGTGAGTTTTTCGCCATCGCCAGTACAATCACCCGCTATCGGCGAACAATTAACATTTTCTCTCAGTATCGCAGACGGAAATGCTGTGGCAGGTTATCAATTAACCATCCGGTTTGATCCCGCTGCCATCCGTTATCTTGAAAGTACAAATGGCGACTATCTGTTATCGGACGCGTTCGCGATACCTGTTCTTGCTACAGAGAATAGAGTAATACTTGCGGCGACATCTCTTGCTGGCGAAGCCAGCGGTTCTGGGACACTCGTTACCCTCACGTTTGAGGTCATCGCTCCTAAGGCATCTATGCTAACGTTATCTGATGTACTCTTCACGGATAGTGCAGGTCGGATTTCCTACGCGCGCGTTAAAACCGGACAAATAACAACACCGTCACTTTTACTCGGGGATGTCGATGGCAATGGGGTCGTAAACGTCCAAGACTTGGTACGCGTCGCCTCAAACTTTTCGCAGACAGGTGAAAATTTAGCGGATGTCAATGGAGATGGGATTGTCAATATCGTTGACCTTACTTTGGTCGCTGGTGCAATAACCGACACCGCAACCGCACCAGCAGCGTGGAGAAGCAATATGACAATTCCGTTCACAAGAAGAGATGTACAACAGTGGATCCGTGAAGCACAACAAGTCGGACTCGTAGACCCAACCTTCCAACGCGGCATTTTAATGCTCCAACAACTCCTCGCAGCACTAACACCGCAAGAGACCGCACTGCTTCCCAACTACCCAAATCCATTCAACCCAGAGACATGGATACCCTATCAGTTGGCAACACCTACAGATGTCACGCTTACTATCCATACAGCAGATGGAAAAAGAGTGCGAACTTTAGAACTTGGACATCAGCCGTTAGGGATCTATCACGATCGGACACGTGCTGCGTATTGGGATGGCAAAAACGCGCTCGGTGAGCTCGTTGCAAGCGGCGTATATTTCTATACATTAACAGCAGGGGACTTCACAGCAACCCAGAAAATGGTGATTATGAAGTAGGAAACAACGCACTGCTTCTTAAAATTCACCTGATAAGAGAACAAGGCCCCATCCCTCTGCTGGCGGGGTTTGTAACCCCGCTGCTGTAAAAATAATTACGGGTTTTACTATAAAGCCCACCTGATAAGGCGGAACAAGGGTAAAATATTGGGGATACTGCTTGCGTAGATCCTGAAGAAAAAGAAATACTGTTTACAATAGGGCGTCTGCTAATGTCGTAAAATCCCTTACCGTTACATCAGGTTGATACGGCGTATCTTCGTATGGCAATTCATAACGGTTGACAAATGCCCCTTTATAGCCACACGCCCGCGCCCCCATGATGTCAAACGAATTCGCAGAGACCATGAGGCACTCATTGACCTCAAGTCCTAACTTGCCTGCAGCTCCACGATAGACCGCCGGATGCGGTTTAAACGCGCCTACCGATGTAACTGAGATTACATCGTCAAAATCCCATACGACCCGTTCTGTAACGAGATAGTCTAAAAACGATGGATCCCCATTAGACAATACCACTAACTGATACCGAGACTGTAGCTGCGAAAGCGCAGCCAAAACCTCTGGAAATGGAGAAAGCTGCTGCCAACCACGCATAAACGCTTGCACTGTTTCGGATGAGGCATCAATACCGTTGCGTCTCAGTGTGTAGTGCAAAGCGCGCCGCACCGTTTCCAAATAGCCGCTATGTCCGAGCATCGTAATCGTGTCTTGGTACTGCTCAATTCGCTGCCTGTAACGCCACTGCTCCCAAAAATTATCCGCCGATATATCAGCAGAACGAGCATCCAGCGATTCAGCGATGAACGGTGTCAGACTACCACCTAAATCCAAGATTGTACCGAACAGGTCAAACGTAAGTGCTTTTGTCGTCGCGAAATTCGTCATAATAAATATGGTGAATAAGAAAAATATATTGATATCTACAAGTGACCCAATTCCCCTCTGATAGGGGGGGTTGCTGGGTGTTTCCCCAAGGGGGGTTTGTGCTTGCAGAAGATGGAAAAGTAATTCTAAAATTTACCATAGTTTCAGTTATCGGTTAAGAGTTGCTTGTAGCAGACGAAACGAACACAACCGCCACACACTGATAACCGACAACCGATAACTATTAAAATCTGCTATCCTAATTCGACCGTCCTTCCGGTCGCCATCGCTTCAAAAGCGGCATCAATGACGCGCATCTGATTCACGCAACTTTCCGGTGAGATTCGGTGCGGTTTACCTGTTGTTAAAACTTCGCACATGTGCTCCAATTGTAAGGCAAACTGGAAACACGGTTCAAAATCGATCACTTGATGACCCTCGCGGTTCTGTAAAACAATATTCACAGGAGAATTTTCATTGTTCCACGCTGTCTCAATTCTGAGCATACCACCGAGTCCAGCCATTTCGGCATACTGTCCACCCGCACAATTAAAACCGGTAGAAATCTGCGCAGTCCGCTCACCGGGAAACACTAACAGTAGATAGGAACCATCATCTACTTCTAACCCGGCTTGAGACGCACCTGACACCCGAATCGGTTCAGCACCAAACATAAATCGCGCATGGTGGATATTGTAGCACGCCAGATCATAAATACTGCCGCCTCCTTTTGCCTTGTTAAACCGCCAATTCGCCTCAGGTTTGCGCGCTTCAGGACCGCCGCCACCGCCACCCGTACAGAACGTGCTGCGGAGCGTCATAAACTCCCCGATCGCGCCTGAATCCACTAATTCTTTCGCCTTGATATGCATCGGATGGTGCCGAAATTTAAACGCTTCCGCTACCAGAACACCGTTCTCTTGTGCTGCACCAACGAACGCTTCCGCCTCTGCTGCCGTTGACGTAAACGGCTTTTCGCACAAAATCGCCTTAACTTGCCGGGATTCTGAAAGTTGGATACCGACCTCCGCGTGGAAGGCACCCCACGTACAAATAACAGCGATGTCCAAGTTCTCAGCGTCTAACATCTCTTCTAACGAAAGATACCGGTGCTCAGGTGCTACATCAAACCTTTCACCGAAATTGGCTAACGCATTTTCCGACACATCACAGATCGCCGCCAATTCAGCACTCGGTGCTTGTTGACACGCGTTACCGTGGGCATTGGCAATTCCACCTGTCCCGACAAGTCCAACACGATAAGTAGTTGACATAATTCTTCCTTTCTCTTAGGGCTTACGCAGCTCCCCTTGCAGGGTTTTTAACCCTGCAGTGCGTAATACATAGCTATCATAGAAAAATGCGTAAGTCCTGTCTCTGTTAGGTTGCTGTTAAAGGATAACCGTTTTCAACGATTGCTTTTTTCAGAAACTCAAATTCGTAGTGCGGTAACGACGCACCGGGCTCCAATTCTGCGACATCTTTTTTCCACCGATCCACTGCGTCAGGACGCACGATAATCCTACCCAACGGGATACCTAAAAACGCCTCAAGTTCCTTAAGTGTCCGTTCCTGATCCAAAACAAAATCCTCAAAACGGATCTGAATAACATGCTTGGGCATCGGTGTCGCTTGCATGAGTTTATATTGATAGATCCAAGAAATCGCGCGCCGCTCATAAATGTCGTCCGTTTCAGAATACGCAACCCCGAAATCCCGAAGGTCATCCGTTTTGTGGCTGCCCCGAATACAATCTCGCGGATCCCGAATCCAGTGGATATATTTCATCTCTGGAAACATCCGAATTATCCACGGGTAGACAAGCGTCGTCTCTGGAATCTTCCAGCCTTTGTGAGGTGCCGGACTCTTCAGCACATCCTCAAGGTAGGTATTGATAAGCTTCTCAAACGCTGGATCAATCGGCATCCTAAATAATGGATCAAAATCCCACGAAAGCCCACCTTCCCACTTAACATATTGTGCCATCACTCGGCACGCATCATACATCGCGTGCGGTGGAATCTTATCGCCGGAAGGGTTCAACTGACTCCCCATAAAAACGCCACTGGCGTATAACGTATGCGAAATGGCACGCGTCCCAGAGTGCCCGCGACCAATCACTGTAATCAAATTTTCCATAATAAATGGCAGGCAGCTATCAGCACTTAAGAACAACCGATAACCGCTGCGTCTTATCTCAAATAGGGCTTACCCAATTCCTAAGGAGAACCTACAACCCGTACGCCGCAAGCGAGGTTTTAAACCTCGCCTGGAGAGGGGTTGCGTAAATCCTGTCAAATTGACTTGTTTATTTTTAATGTTTAATATTATATTATGTACTATACGAACCTAAGAGGTCGCATTACATAGTTTTCATGTGCATTGAGATGTCATTGCCGCTTGTGGCTGTTCCGACACGATTGAAAACATTGTATCAAATATCATAAACAAAAGAAATCATTTTTACAAGGAATTTATCATCATGCAAAAATTCTTAGCACTCATTAGTTTTAGCGTCCTACTTGCAATATCAATCGGGTGTGATAAGGCGCAACAAATTGTTACACCTCAACAACAATCAGAAACCCTCAAAATCGGGTTTGTCGTCGCCGGTGAACGCGTTACCTATCCAAACGGCGCAGAGATGGCTGTCACGGAAATTAATCAACGCGGCGGACTGCTTGGCACACCCGTCGAATTGATTGGACATATTAACAAAGAAGCAGGACCGGAAGCCTCCATCCAAATCGCGGAGCAACTCATCGTTGAAGAGAAAATCATCGCACTCATCGGACCCAACCGCTCTTCTCACGCCGTTGTCGTAGGACCGATAGCACAGCAGTACGGAATCCCGATGATTACCACAACAGCAACCAACCCAAACGTAACCAACGCCGGTAATTTCGTCTTCATGGCATCTTTCACAGATAGTTTTCAAGGGGCGGTCATGGCACAGTTTGCCAAATCGGACCTCGGCACTTCCACCGCTGCTATCATCACACGAAGCGGTGATCTTTACACTGAAGGTATTTCCGAATTCTTCGCACGCAATTTCAGCAAATTCGGTGGCGAGATCGTCGCCCACGAATTTTATGAAGGAGATACCTCAGACTTTACAGCACAACTCACGAACATCGCAGCCGCAAAGCCCGATGTCCTTTTCACATCCGGTTTTGTTCAAGATGTATCGCTCATAACACAACAGGCACGGGCAATTCCATTACAAAGCACTAATGGAGACCCTACGATCTTCCTCGGCGCAGACGCGTGGGATAGCGAACTCCTATTTGATAACGAAAACGCCGAAATAGAAGGCAGTTTTTTCAGTGGACACTTCTCGCCAGACACAGATGAACCGAACGCGCAAGCATTTGTCAACACTTATGAATCTGTCTATGAATCCACACCCACCGGCGGTGTCGCTGTCAGTTACGACGCTGTTAAACTGCTCTTTGAAGCCGTTGAACGTGCCGGCAGCCTCGACCCCGAAGAGATACGTAAGCAACTCGCTGCTACTGAGAACTACATCGGCGCAACGCGGGTCGCCAGTTATAGCGAAAACCGTCATCCCACCAAAAGTGCGGTAATCTTCACCATCAAAGACGGTCAAAAGCAGTTCTTTAAGCAAATTGATCCGTAAAAGTGGTGGACATAATAGGAAGTTTTCGTGTGTGCTGAGTCTCCAATGTTGAGCAAGCTTGATTTTTCTGAAAGAAGCCGAAACACATTACAACAAAAATAGTGTTAGGAAACGAACCCAATCGGTTTTTTGAGAAAATGAACTATTTGCGCATACAAAACGGAGACACCACCTTATGAAAACTTCCTTTTCTTTCATCTTCACGATAATTATCGCTTGCGTCTGCTGTTCCCCATTAACCGCACAGGATAACCCACAAATCGGCTTACCCGAAGGGGTCGTAGCACGCATCGGCAAAGGTGCCCTCGGCGAAGTCCACTTCTCTCCAGATGGTAGTCAATTGGCGATTTCAACCTCTATCGGTATCTGGTTCCACGATCCCGAAACAGGAAAAGCGTTGGAATTATTAAGCCGTTCACACATTACGCGTCCTTATACTTTCGCGCGTCCTTACGCTTTCGCATATTCCCCTGACGGCAAAACAATTGCGAGTACAAGTTGGGATAAACCGGAACGGATGAGAGGACGTAGTATACCAGCAGTGGAGATATGGGATGTCGCTACTGGAGAAGATAAAGCAATACTCATAGGGCACCTATGGCGTGTTAATTCAATCGCATATTCTCCAGATGGAGAGACCATCGCTACGGGGGGATGGGAGCGTGACAACACAGTCCGATTATGGAATGCGCAAACAGGAGAAAACATTTTCACAAATAAAATGCAGACGAAATGGGGGACTTTTGTTATATTCGCTCCAGATGGGACAACTTACGCTACTGTTGGGGATGTTAACACGGTACACTTGTCGGATGGAAAAACTGGCAAACACAAAATCATGCTTACTGGACATACAAAACGGGTTTCCTGCGCAGCATATTCTCCAGATAGCAAGACCATCGCAACAGGCAGCTACGATGGGACAATTCGGTTGTGGGATGTTACCACCGGAACTCACAAAACTACACTCTCTTCAGACAAGGAAAGTGTAACATCGATCGGATATTCTCCAGATGGAAACACCATCGTCTGTGGAGCGGGGAACGGGGACGTACAATTGTGGGACACACGGACAATGAAACTTAAATCCACTTTCACTGGACATACAAAGAGAACCAAATCCGTTGTATATTCACCCGATGGAAATATTATTGCTACCGCCAGTTCAGATGGTACAGTGCGATTGTGGGATGCCGCAACCGGTCAAGCGAAAGCGACACTCATAGGATATATGCGTATCAACGCCGCCGCGTACGCGCCCGACAGCAAAACAATTGTCACCGGGAATCAAGATGGGATGGTCCACTTTTGGGATGTGTCCACTGGAGAACTTAAAAACACTTTTACTGGAGACAGAGGTATCATTTTTGACATCAAATACTCTCCCGATGGCAAGACGATCGCTGTGGTAAGTTCATACAATGATCGAGTCCTGTTACGAGATGCGAAAACCGGCAAACATAAAGCAACACTCGAGCATTTCGGGTTGATTGACACCATTTTTTTGCTACTTCAAAACCGTGAATATGATATAAATTCTATCGCTTATTCTCCCGATGGGAAGACTATCGTTACGGGCGGCGATTATTATACCGTCGAAAAAGGGACGGTGTATTTGTGGGATGCAAGGGTGGGAATACGCAAACGGGTCATATTTAAAGGACCAGGTGCAGTTTATACTGTGGTATTTTCAAAGGATGGTAAAAGAATAATCGCTACCGGGGATTGGAAAAATAAGGTGCGGGTATGGGATGCCGAAACTGGGAGGAAACTTACCCCAACGCCTGCTGACATGCTAAGTGGTTCCAAGGGGTTGTTGCATTCCGCCGATGGCGCGACGACTGCACACGTGCATCAAAATGGCACTGTGCGAATCACCAAACGGGAAACAACTTTAGAAAAAAAATAGTCCAAAACTCCTATTTGTAGCGTAAACTTTTATAGTGAGCGTGAAAAATAAATAGACATCTTTGTAGCACAAACTGTTAGTTTGTGCCAGTCTGAATGCCTGTCATAGGCATTCAGACTGTTTGAGAGTGTCCCATTAATTGTAAGTTTCACCATAGTTTGCGTCCATCTTTTTTTCGAACTCACGTTTCTACTACTTTTTACAAAAAACGTGACACCCGACAAGTTTTATGATATAGTTATTAGAGTCTATCACATAAACACAAGCTTGTTGGGCAGGGTCCCGTGAATCAGTCTAACAAATCCAGTGATAACACGGACACCTGTCGGATTTCGCCGCGAAGGAGAAACACATGAATCGACCGCCAGAAGATTTCGTCCTTGTAGACGAAGAACGGCTCCTTAACTTCTCTACCGCCTGCTTTGAGAAAGCAGGTATCACACACGAACACGCCGCACTCATCAGCCGACTCCTCGTTAATTCTGACCTACGCGGTGTCCGCAGCCACGGTACCCGGACCGTTAACGGGTATTGCGGCGGCTTTGAAAACGGGAGTTTCAACCCGAATCCAGATATCCGAATCATCCACGAAACACCGACCGCCGTCGTACTCGACGGCAACGGCACACTCGGCTACCTTCCGACAGTCCGTGCCACCGAACACGCGATTGCTAAAGCAAAAGAGGTCGGCATCGGGATGGGACTCGTCCGCTATATCGGACACTACGGCTCCGCAGGACATTATGCGCGTATCTGTAACGAAAACGGTTGCATCGGTTTTTCAGTGCAAGGATACCAGAACCAAGGCAACGCTGGAAACCGAGACCCTAAACCGCAGCTCGGCTACTATGGCAACCCTCCCATCTGCTTTGCCATCCCTTCCGGTGATGAACCGCCGGTCATACTCGACGCAGCAACCTGTATTATGGCAGACTATCAGCGCGGTCCTGATTTTGATGCACTGCTTTCAATTATACCCGCAGCTTTCTTCAAGAGCGTCGGCTATACCGCCGTGGCAAGCCTGCTCGGTGGGGCATTGACTGGATTTACTGAACCACCCCCTGAAGACACCGCAAAATGGAGCGGCGGTAGAATGGGCGGCATGGTACTTGCAATAGACATAGAATCCGTCGTGCCAACCCCTGTTTTCAACGCAGAAGTCGATCGCATGGTACACGATGTCCGCGAAACCTACGAACCATTGCCGGGAACCGATAGAGCACTACTACCGGGTGCAATTGAGACAGAACGCACAGAACAACATCGCAACGAAGGCATCCAGTACGGTGAGATGGAACAGGAATCCGCACGCGGGGTCAGTGAGCGATTAGGCGTGCCACTCCCATGGGACGAATAGCCATTACATCCTTAAAGGAATAGGATTTATGCACTGTTTCTTAAAGTCCCCTGATAAGGGGCGGGGAATGCCCATAAGGCATTCATACCGTTGATTCTTTAGGGGGTTAGACATACCGCACTTGGTGTTTTTTGCATAAGTCCTAAGGAAAAAACATGAACAGACCACCAGAAGATTTCGTCTTAGTCGATGAAGAGCGACTTCTCAATTTCTCCAGCGCTTGCTTTGAGAAAGCCGGTCTTACACACGAACACGCCGCACTCATCAGCCGGTTACTCGTCAACTCCGACTTACGCGGTGTCCGTAGTCACGGCACGCAAACCGTTAACAGGTATTGCAGAGGCTTTGAAAGCGGAGGCCTCAATCCGAACCCGAATATCCGCGTCATCCATGAAACACCGACGGCTGTCGTGCTTGACGGTAACGGCACACTCGGCTACCTTCCAATGGTGCGTGCTACTGAACACGCCATCGCCAAAGCAAAAGAAGTAGGGATCGGGATGGGACTCGTCCGCTACATCGGACACTATGGGTCTGCTGGACACTATGCACGTATGTGTAACGAAGCCGGTTGCATCGGTTTCTCGGTACAGGGATCCCGGAACCACGGCAACGCTGGAAACCGAGACCCTAAACCCCAGCTCGGTTATTTTGGTAACCCACCGATATGTTTCGCGATTCCTTCTGGTGATGAACCACCCGTTGTGCTCGACGCAGCGACCTGTATCATGGCGGATTACCAACGCGGTCCTGATTTTGATGCATTGCTTTCAATGATCCCCGCTGCTTTCTTCAAAAGCATCGGCTATACTGCTATAGCACATCTGCTCGGCGGTGGACTCACCGGCTTTACCGAACCGCCACCCGAAGACACCGCAAAATGGAAACCCCCACAGGGTGGTATGGTACTCGCAATAAATATTGAATCCGTTGTGCCGCCTGATGTTTTCTATACCGAAGTTGACCGCATGGTACATGATGTCCGTGAAACTTACGAACCGATGCCGGGAACCGATAGGGCACTGCTACCGGGCGCGATTGAAGCAGAACGCACAGAACTGCATCGCCGCGAAGGTATCCGTTACGGGGAAGCAGAACAAGAATCCGCACGCGAGGTTAGTGAACGATTAGGCGTACCGCTCCCTTGGGACGAATAACTTTTATAGGATTTATGCAGACCTCCTTTTGTAGCATAGGCTGTTAGCCTGTGCCAGTGTGAATGGCTGTTATAGGCATTCACACTGTTTGAGTGTGCCTAATTATAGGTGTTACTTATAGGGAATGAAATAATTAAGTGAAGTGTCTCAGTTATGCTGTTGCGTAACTGGGACACTCTTTTAAGCCTAACGCAAGTTGGGACGCAAAGGTTAGAGGTGTTCACATCCTCTTTCAGCAGAAACATCCTGTTGATTTTCTCCGATTTTGACATTACCCACAATCTCATTTGACACATAAATCGAGTTTGTGCTATTATGAGTTAGATTAGGACAAAATATTAGAGGCTAATAATTGAAAAATACTTCCTAATATCCTTTCTAACTGTAAACGGTAATCTGCTTATTTTGGAGAAATATCTATTATGCATATTCGAATTAAGACCCATTTTTTATTTTCCGTATTTATGTTGTTTATGTGCTTCAATTCCCTTTTGCTATGGGATACTGCTGCACAAGACAACACCGAACCCGTTGTCGCGCCCGCCAATGCCGACTATACTTTTGAGACGATCGAAGTTCCGGGTGTAGACTTCTTGGTGTTGACGGCAAGTAGCGACTTTGAGGACTATGCGGGTAACACGAAAAGTCCTGATGGTGAAAAAATCGTCGCCTTTACGCTGATTGATGGTGTTTTTACGACTTATGATTTCCCAGGTTCAAAGAACACCTATTTCTACGCACTCGGTAATAATGGAAATGCTGCTGGGCACTACGAGGATAGCGAGGGGCTTTACCACGGAGTCGTTCTGAAAGATGGTGAACTGCAGCAATACGATTTCCCGGGTGCTGTTGAAACGGAGATATACGGGATTTCTGATGAAACAGGCGCGCTGACAGGGAATTTCACGGACGCTCAGGGCGTGCGGCGTGGGTTCACAGGCGACACTATCATTGCGGTGCCCGGTGCTTCGGAGACCTTCGCCGACTTTGTATCTGAAGGACGGCTCGTCGGCAGCTACATCGATGCGGACGGACTCTATCACACTTACGTGCTTACCCCGGATGGCGAGTATCGGTCTGTTGACATCCCAAACGCCGCACAGATCGAATTCGTTCTTGTGCACGGTATCAATAAGGCGGGGGTCTACGTTACCCGCTCCAAACTGGTCGGTGATGTCACGCGTACCCATGTCAGCACATTCCGCGGGCGAGTGGAATTACAAGTTCCGGAGAGCGTTAGCACGCAAGGTTGGAACATCAATCAGGATGGCTCTGTCGTCGGGTACTACGATCTCGCCGATGGACGCAGATACGGGTTCATCGCCAGACCCGCTGGGGCACCTGCTCTACAACCGACCTTCTCTAACTATACGTTTGAGAGTATTGATGTGCCAGGGATAGAGTTTTTAGCGTTGACGGCGAGCAGTGACTTTGAGGATTACGCCGGCTACACGAAAAGTGCTGAGGGTCAAAAGATGGTCGCCTTTACGCTCATTGACGGCGTTTTTACGACCTACGCTTTCCCCAACGCAGAGAACACCTATTTCTACGCACTCGGTAATGATGGTCGCGCTGCCGGACATTACCAAGACAGTGAGGGGTTCTATCACGGCGTTATCTTGGAAAAGGGTGTGCTTAGGCAATACGATTTTCCGGGTGCTGTTGAAACGGAGATATATGGGATTTCTGATGAAACAGGCGCGCTGACAGGGAATTTCACGGACGCTCAGGGCGTGCGGCGTGGGTTCACCGGTGATACCGTCATTGAAGTCCCTGGTGCCTCGGAGACCTTCGCCGACTTTGTGGCTGCAGGGCGACTCGTGGGGAGCTACGTCGATGCTGAGGGGCTTTATCACGGATATATACATACGCACGGCCAATTTACATCTATCGACTTGGCTGATGCCGAAAACCTTGAATACTATTTTTTTCATGCGATCAACACTGCAGGGGTTTTCGTTGCCCGTTCCAAACGGATCGATGATGTCCCGCGCACCTATATCGGCTCAGCACGTGGACGTTCTGAATTACAGGCACCGGGCAGCGTTAGCACGGAAGGCTGGAATATCAATCAGGACGGCTCTATCGTAGGGAATTATGTATCCGCGGATGGACGTAGACACGGGTTCATCGCTAGACCCGCTACTGAAGCAGTGAGCGACTATTTCGGCAACGTCTACAACGTCACGCTGACGAAAGGTTTGAACATGCTTTCTGTGCCATTGGCACCAATAACTCCCATGACTGCCAAGACACTTGTTGCTTTGACGGGGGCAACGACCGTCATTAAGCTTGACGCGGCAAGCCAGCAGTTCGTGGCATGGACACCGAGCGCACCCGATGACGGGTTCCCGATTGAAGGTGCCAAAGGCTATATCGTCAATGTCCCGGAAGCACGCAACTTCGCTTTCTTCGGTGCACCTTGGACAGATCCCGCCGAAGAAACCCCTGCAGCACCCACTGCTGTTACCGATAGGGAGGTTGCCCAAGCAGCGTGGGCGTTCGTTGTTAGCGGACACTTGGCAGGCAAACCCACATTGGAAGGCTACCAAGTCATCGTCCGTAACCTGAGGACTAACAGCGTCATAACCACTTCCGTGCAAGGGGATTACTTCGCTGCGGCAACTGCCGACTTGACGCGACGCAGCGTCGTCCAAGTCGGAGATGTGATTGAGTTGCGCGTCCTCGGTCCGAATGGCAATCTTGAATCACAAACCGCCAATTTTACAGTGACGCCTGAGCATCTTGCAAACGCGGTTCTATCTGTCAGGCTTGATGGTATCGGTAAACCGAGTCAGAACCTGTTGCTGCAGAATTACCCGAACCCGTTTAACCCTGAGACATGGATTCCGTATCAACTTTCCGAGGACAGTGCTGTATCCGTATCCATTTATGATACAACAGGTAAGTTGATTCGCACACTGGAACTCGGCTTCCAACCCACTGGTTTCTACAACAGTCGGGAACGTGCGGCGTATTGGGATGGTCGTAACGCCTTAGGTGAGCGTGTTGCGAGCGGGATCTATTTCTACCAGTTGACGACCCCCGCTTTCCAGCAAACACGCCGACTCGTCATTGTAAAATAGCGTCTATCCGTAGAGAACTTGCAGGTGTCACAGTTATGCTATCGGTATAACTGTGACACCTTTTTTATCCAAAAAAAAAGACCTGTCAACTCCAAACCACTGAATTCCGGTAATTGTGATTTTCTACCTAAAGTCTCTTCACCGTAGGAGCGAGCTGTGCTCGCGATCTTCGGGTGGCAGTGTCCTCAGTAGGAGCGAGCTGTGCTCGCGATACCACCGCGAAAATCATAAAGAACTGACAATTGAATGGCTCTGTCCTTAATAAAAAGAAAAAGTAGTCAATATCACAGAAAAGTGCTATAATATCCATAGAAAGTTCCTTTTCGGATCAATTTGGATAACGCATTTATAGTAAAACCGAAAAATAAATCAACACTTTAGAAAATAACAAACCTACCACAATGCAGGCTGGGTTTGGAACCCAGCCTTCTATAGATGTCTCGTTAATTGTAAGTTTTACTATATATGGTTCCCCCTGATAAGGGGGGTTAGGGGGGTTAAAAGGATTGCTATGCATCACTACATAAAAGTCGCACTTATTCTGTCTATATTTCTGACCACTTGCTTCATGATAGACACTGTTACACAGGTCGAAGCCGAAACACCAACTGCCGACTACATCTTTGAAACCATTGAAGTCCCCGGCGTCGATTTTCTGGAAGTGGCGGCGAGTAACGATTTTGGGGATTACGCGGGTAACACGCGGAGTGCGGATGGTGAAAAAACAGTCGGCTTTACGCTGATTGATGGTGTTTTTACGACCTACGATTTCCCCGGCTCGCAGAATACTTATTTCTATGCGCTCGACAACGTTGGAAAAGCAGCCGGACATTACAAAGATATAGATGGACTTTACCACGGTGTTATCTTAGAAAATGGCGAACTGCGCCAATACGATTTTCCCGGTGCAGCCGAAACCCACATCTACGGTCTTAGCGATGAAACAGGGGCACTGAGTGGGAACATCGTTGATGCAGCAGGCACCACCCACGCCTTCTCAGGGGAACTGATAATTACATTCCCAGGAGCCGTCAATACTTATGGGGACTTTGTCAACGCCGCAGGTGCTGTCGTCGGCAGCTACGTGGATGCCGATGGAATGCCCCATGGGTTCATACGTCACCCCGATGGCAGTTTCACCACTATTGATCTCCCAACAATGCCGAACCTCCAATTCCTGTTTGTGAACACTATTACCGATGTCGGTGTTATCGGTTTCAGAGCCAAGGCTGTAGATGATATTCTGCGGTCCTATATCCTCCTGCCAGATGGCAGCCTCTATGAAGTACGACTCCCAGGCAGTGTTATTACAGTTGTCCGAAATGTTAATCAGGATGGAAGTATTATCGGGTTTTACGACCTACCAGATGGCAGTAGACACGGGTTTGTCGGTAGACCTAAAACACAACGCAACGGAGAAGATTTTGGCAATATTTTCTCTATGCACCTCTCTCAAGGCTTGAACATGCTGTCTGTGCCGTTGAAACCGACTGTCCACATGGCAGCACGCTCGCTTGCAGTCAAGACCGGGGCGACAACAGTCATTACGCTTGATGCTGATAATCAGAGTTTTATTGCATGGACACCAAACGCACCCGACGACGGATTTCCTATCGACGGGGCAAAAGGGTATATCGTCAATTTACCAAAAGGGCGCGATGTTGTCTTCACAGGCACAGGGTGGACACATCAGAGACAAGCCGCTGCAGCACCGAACACAACAACCCCCGATCAAACGTGGGCATTCGTCGTCAGCGGACGCTTAGAAGGTTTGCAGCATTTTAACGGTTATAGCGTCCGAGTCCGAAACCGCCGGACAAATACTGTCATGACATCTCAGGTTCGCGAGAATTATTTCGCTGCTGCTACCGCCGACTTCAACCGTCGCAGCGTCGTGGCAATCGGGGACACGATAGAGTTAATTGTTACCGACACAAATGGAAATATCGTCTCAGAAAAATTTAACTTCACAGTGAACGCCGCCAATCTCGAAAAGGCTGTGCTAAGCGTAACGCTCAACGGTATCGGCACGCCACAACAGAGTCGTCTGCTTCAGAACTATCCGAACCCATTTAACCCTGAAACATGGATTCCTTATCATCTCGCTGAAGCAGGGACTGTGTCTCTGGCTATCTATGACGCGACAGGCAACCTTATCCGCACACTTCGGCTCGGCTACCAACCCGCAGGTTTCTACCAGAGCCGAGGACATGCCGCCTATTGGGATGGACGCAACGCGTTAGGTGAACCTGTCGCAAGCGGAGTCTACTTCTATCAACTGACAACGCCTTCTTTCCAGCAAACGCGACGAATGCTCATTTTAAAGTAGGAACACCAAACACCATACTGCTGGCGAGGTTTGAAACCTCGCCTCTGATCGGCAGGAATGCTGCTGGCGAAGTTTCAAACCTCGCCTCTGATTTGAAAATGCAATATCAATGCGCTAAATGCAATAACACATATCAAATCTCGCCGTTGCGTTATAAGTGCGATTGCGGCAGCGCGTTGAATCTTGTTGCGGATTCACGTATCTTGCCGAACGCACAGGTACCAGCAGCGATGTCACTCTGGCGGTATCGAGAGGCACTGCCAATCAACGCAGATACAGATATTGTTACGCTCGGCGAAGGTATGACACCGCTTGTACCGATTGATGTGGATACGCCCGAACACTTTGTCAAATTGGACTATCTTTGTCCAACTGGATCCTATAAGGATAGAGGGGCAGCTGTCTTACTCACACATCTCAAAGCTCTCGGCGTTGAGGAAATTGTTGAGGATTCATCAGGCAATGCCGGTGCAGCAATAGCCGCCTATAGTGCAAGGGCAGGCATCCACTGCACCATCTACTGTCCTGAGTCTACCTCGCAAGGGAAATTAAAACAAATTTCCGCTTACGGTGCCGAGTTGAAACTGGTTCCTGGAAACCGTATGGCGACAACAGAAGCCGTGAAACTTGCAGCCGAGACGACCTGTTATGCCTCCCACAACTGGCACCCGTTCTTCTTGGAAGGCACAAAAACACTTGCCTATGAAATCGTTGAGCAACTCGGATGGCGTGCCCCGACCCATGTTATCTGCCCCGTCGGATTCGGAAGTATCTATTTAGGACTCTTTATCGGCTTCCGCGAATTGCAAGCACACGGGATTATCGTAAACATGCCGCGGCTTCTCGGCGTTCAACCTAATGTCTGTTGCCCGATTTACAATGCCTACGTTAATAAAGCAGTGTCCGTCTCAAGAATGCCGCAAGCCAATAAAACGCTCGCCGAAGGCATTACCGCCGAACTCCCTATCCGCGGACACATGATTTTGGAGGCTATCAGTGCCACAAATGGGGCATTTATCACCGTTGATGATACAGACATTAAAACAGGATTAACGATGCTTGCAGCTAAAGGGATCTATGTCGAACCGACTTCGGCTGTAGTCGTCAAAGCATATCAAAAATTTTTACAGGCAGGCATTGTCACATTAGGCGACCAAGTCGTCTCAATCCTTACTGGCATCGGCTTAAAAGCGAGTTCTTAAATATCGGGTTTCTGCAATCACAGACCCGCCTCACCGAACCGCAAGGAAATCTGAAAAATCAGGAAATATAGCATGCAACACCGGCGCATGCGAGGCTACGGAGAGGCACTCCGAAATCATAGACCCGCCTCACCGAACCGCAAGGAAAGTTAAAAGGAATGACGCAAGAAAATAGACCTTACCTCACCCGATTAACGATGGTGTGTGTACTCATTCTGCTCTCCGTTCTCATAATTGGCGCACTGCGGGCAGTTGAAAACCCCTTTTTCCGTGGCAATGCTTCACGGAGCAAGCAGCCAGAGGCACGCCTTGACACCGTCAGAAAGCGCGATGAACTCCAACGCAAACAATGGCCCGACGGGTTCCGACTCCACCGCTACTGGTGGGTAGGAGGGGCAGCCGTCTACGTCGCAGAGATGGACCGAACGGCACAGAACCTACAATTCGATGTCAAACTTGCCAATGACCAGATCTTAGAACGTGAAACTGTTACGCGGACACTCAGGCAACTGATAAATAAAAACGTCCTACCGCTCGCTGGCGTTAATGGAAGTTTTGGGATTCGTGGCGACTCCTACGGACGCGGCGGCATGATCTTTAATCTCCATATCCAAAACGGTGAACTTATCAGCATACCCATCGCTCATGATAGATGGGGATATTCGCCGCCGTCTCCATGGGGCGAAACCAGCTTTGGTGTCACCCCTGACGGCGAGTTTCTTTTGGACAGAGTGCAGCTAAATGGACATATTCGTATTGGCAATAGCGACGCGAATATGCTGCCTATTAACGCCATCAACCAGATCTGTAACTCGTTGGCACCCGTCGTCCTCTTCACACCACGCTTCGGACGCCGGACTTTGACACGCCGCTGCTACGAGTTCACGCTTAAAAAACTCTCGCTGCCAATCACCGGAAAATATACAAGTAGATTTGTCGTCACCGAGGTTAATCGGTACGGCAACAGTAACATCCCCGCTGACGGTGTAGTGCTCGCGATCGAGTCGCGCACAGCACGCGACTGGACCAAGAAACTCACAGCAGCTACGAAAGGTACATTAGAGATCGCCCTTACACCGAAAAAATGGCAACGCGTTCGGCAAGGAATCGGCGGAAACCTACGGCTTGTCCGTGATGGTAAAATTGAACCGGAGCTCGTCGAATTTGGCGCGACACGAGGACGCAGCGCATACGCACACAGTAATGGTGCTTCCCGCCATCCGCGCAGTGCATTAGGGTTTAATGATGATAAACTTTTCCTTATCGCTGTCGATGGTAGACAGCACGGATATAGCATGGGAATGACCCTCTATGATATGGGAAAATTTTTCAGCCAACTCGGTATCGAACACGCCATCAACTTCGATGGCGGCAGCTCTTCAACGCTATGGGCTTTAGGCGGTGTCGTGAACAGTCCGGCACACGGGTACGAACGTCCGATCTTCAACGTCGCTATGATTCGCGCAAAAAAGAAATGAAACCACAATACCTCCTACTGTCTACTCTGTTAATACTCGCATGCGCAAATAGGAATACGCCGCAAGCTGTCTGCGAAGATTTTATCTATAACTATTACCAGCGAGCAGACCAAATGGCATCCCTACAACTCAGCCACGGACTCGCCGCACAAAAACTCGAAGACGAAATTGCGCGCGTCAATGAAGTCCGCGTGCCAGGGCAACAATTTGACGAAGTACCGAAGATGGAATACGAATTCATCGATAAAGAAGAAGAAGCAACCCACGTGCTATTCAACTACAAACTCACTATCGAAATCCGTGGCGCGACAACGCATACCCGAAAAGTCGTAATCCACACCGAACAGATCGATGGACGCTGGAAAGTCGTCAATTTTGATGAGTATTAAGGTAAGGCAATTCTAAACCGCAAAGGCACAGTTGAGAATTCCAAAACACCGTTTGTGCCGAATCTATGGAGTTGAACATCAAATTTTCGGGAAAAGGATACAGCTTGAAACGAAGTGGAAAGCGAGTCTACGGAGCAGCCCCTCAAATTTCAGATCCACCTTACCGAACCGCAAGGAAAGTTAAAAAATGAAAACAGGGAAAGTCGCCATTTTTACACAACCGCAAACCCCGATGGAATTCAGGGAATACCCAGTCCCATCCGTCACCCCCGACGACATACGCGTACGAATCCGGATGGCAAATATCTGCGGCTCCGATCTACACTTCTGGCGCGGACACGGCCCCAAAATTGAGAGCGGTGTCCCGCAAGTACTCGGACACGAAATGATCGGCACAATCGAAGCGATGGGACGCAATATCACAACAGATAGCACCGGACAACCGCTCACCGAAGGCGACCGGATCGCTTATTCCTACTTCAAACCCTGCCAACACTGTTGGATGTGCCTCAACGGAAAACCGGGATGTCCGAACCGCTATAGAGATTGGCTCGGTGTCTCCAGCGAGCAGCCACCGCATTTCCACGGTGCCTACGGTGAATACTACTACATGAAACCCGGACATTGGGTGTTCAAAGTTCCAGACGAACTCTCAGACGCACTCGTATCACCCATCAACTGCGCTTTATCCGAAGTCATCTACGGGCTAAACCAGATCGGTATCACCCTCGGCGATACCGTCGTTATCCAAGGTGCGGGTGGACTCGGGCTCTACGCGACAGCCGTCGCACGTGAGATGGGCGCCGGTAAGATTATCGTTCTTGATCGACTGCCTGCACGTCTTACTTTGGCACAGGAGTTCGGGGCAGATGAAACCCTCAACGTCGACGAAATTGACATGAACTCACGAGTCCAATACGTTCTCGACCAAACAGGCGGCATCGGCGCGGACCTCGTCGCGGAGTTCGTCGGTTCGCCACGCGTTCTTGCTGAAGGTATAGAGATGCTTCGGTGGGGTGGACGTTACCTCTGGATCGGAAACATCAACCTCGGATTCCCTACAGAGATTGATCCAGGGAACATCGTCCGGTGTAGCAAAGCGATTCGCGGTGTCATCGTCTACGAACCTTGGGTCATCCCGCGAGCACTTGACTTCTTAGTGCGCACGCGCGACAAGTATCCGTTCCACAAAATTATCTCCGATACCTTCCCGTTCAGCGACATTAACGAAGCCTTCTCTTACGCAGACACAGGCGCAGCCATCCGAATCGGATTGGAATTTACAGAATAATATGGCATCTTCCATATACATCCATATCCCATTCTGCGCAACGAAATGCTACTACTGCGCTTTCAATACTTATGCCTTCCACAAAGAACAGGCGAAAGCATACTTAACCGCGCTCCGCACAGAGATGGAACTTTACGCTTCAGAAACCGAACCCCTACAAACGATTTTCATCGGCGGCGGCACCCCTTCCATCCTCGCTGCCGATGCCTTAGCGCAGCTCTTCACCGACATCCAGCAGCATTTCCAAATAACACCAGATGCTGAAATCACTGTAGAATGCAATCCCGGCACAGTAGATACCGAAAAACTTAGCGTCATGCGAGACTACGGTGTGAATCGCTTGAGTTTCGGTCTGCAAGCCATGCAAGATGAGACCCTGAAACAGTTAGGCAGAATCCACACCGTTGCCGAGTTCCTCGAAAGTTACCATCTCGCCCGCGAACATCACTTTCAAAACATCAACATTGATCTCATCTTCGCACTTCCCAATCAGGCGATGGAAGCATGGCACCACACACTAAACGAAGTAATTTCTCTCGATCCCGAACACATTTCAGCCTACAACCTCGTCATGGAGGAAACGACCCCATTTTATCAACGGTGGCAAGCCGGTGAACTCCAGCTCCCGTCTGAAGACACCGAAGCGGATATGTTCCAATACACAATCGAGACCTTGACCGCGCAGAGGTACACACACTACGAGATCTGTAACTTCGCCAAACCCAACCGTTATGCAAGGCACAATCTCATCTACTGGAACAACCAACCCTGTATCGGACTCGGCGCAGGCGCGTGTGGATATGTCAACGGTGTCCGTTACACCAATATTCGAGGCATTGCACCTTACATTAACAAACTCTCCAAATGCAACAAACCCATCGCCGACACAGAACGCCTGATCGGACACGCGGAAAAAGCGGAAACCCTCATGCTCGCACTTCGCAAACGGGAAGGCATCTCTCTTGAAGATTACCGAAACCGTTTCGCCGAAGAAATCGAAGTCGCTTTCGAGGATATTCTTAAAAAATGGATAGACCTACAATTACTCCAACGAACCGCCACGCATCTCCGACTCACATCCCGTGGACTCTTTCTCGCAAACGAAATCTTCGTCGAATTGATGTAAAAGCAGTACATCTATAGTAGATAGCGGGTTGGAATTTCCCGCGTAGGAGCGAGCTGCGCTGACGATTTTGCAAAAGCTGGTGCTGTCTTCCTCTGTAGGAGCGAGCTGTGCTCGCGATCCTTCTTTTATTATAGGAGCGAGCTGTGTTCGCGATCCCTAATGATTTATTTAATCTTCATACAGTTTGCGGTACGAGGTCTCCTCCGCTAATAATGAAACACCCCCAATTATAGCAAAATCCAAAAATAAGTTTACATCTCATCAGGGAACAAACATCCCCCCACCGCTGGCGAGGTTTGGAACCTCGCCTCCCCGTTGGTGTATAGGTAATTAGGGGATTTATTATAATTACAGGTTTCACTATAAATCGTCCTGAAATATACACAAATTTAACTTGACATGTAAATCGAGTTCATGTATAATTCTCGCATGAGGACATAGATTTTCCAGTTTAATTTGTATTATTGTATTGTCTTGATAGAACATTACTTGAGTGAAATAGAGCATGAATTTAAAAGATATCATTCAACGTTGTCATCAACGACACAAAAAACCCCTTCGACAGCGTAAGACAAGAGTAACACCAGCACTCTATAAAGCGCTTCCTTATAATTTTACCGCCTATTGTGCTTGGAGATACCCTGTAAACCTTTATAGACTTGAGCAGGCGAACATCTCTTTCATGCCGATGAGGCGCGTCCCTGATTACGACCACGGTCTGTCAGGTTTTGAGGAAGAACGATTCTTGAAACGCCAAGGCAGAAAAGACTGGACTGGGGTATTCTGGCATCAATCATGGGGAATCCAAGTATATACCGGTGTCCCCTCAGAATGTGAGGGTGCCCAGTGGCACGACATCGAGTTTAAGTATGACGCTATTTGTGCTGCTCCCGATGCCGTTCTCACCTGTGTTGAGGCACTCCTTAACGCTGTCGCGAACCCACTATTGACGCTATCAAAGTCTGGTGGATTGCGCTTCTCCTGCAGAGTCCTGAATTATCTCCATCCCAATACCAATGAAGCCAAACAGTATATTTACAAACACACACCGACCTCCGAAAATCCATACCATCGCGCGCATCTGCTTGAAATCTTAGGCGATAAAGGATACAGTTGTTGGGATGGCCGCCACGAAATTCTGATGGGAAACCTCTTAGATCCACCTATCATTGCCAAAGAGGTACTCTTGGCACCTATTGATACGCTTCGGGCTGCACTTCACCAACCAATATCGCTTGAAGAAAGCGACTTGGAAGCTGCCGTTCAAGAGATGCCTATCGTGCCAATGTCCTTCGGATCGCACAACCTTAACCTCGCAAAAGAGGCGTTTTTGAAGCGCGGGTTTTCTTATCTTCAACAAAAGGACGGCATTTACCAGTGGCGTCAATCCGACAGCGGTTTTGGCGATGCACACGTTTCGCTATGGGAGCAAGATACAGAAGTCTGGGTTCGCGCTTCCATGCCTGATACTGGGCTACCAATGGAAGCGACACCGCTAACAAATATCTGGGATGATACCGGTATTCTGCCAGCAATACCGACCACTGGATTACCTGTAACCGATAATATTCTTGCCGTACGCGAAGCCAAGCTCAGCCCATTGGGAATAAAACGACCCTCTCCAGTCCTACCTAAAAAAGAAACGCAGAATAAGGTTTATGGAACGCTTGAAGAAAGTGCTACCCAGATGCAGAGCGTTTTTAATCGGGATGTACGGATTCTTGGACTTATTGCCGAAGACGGTGGCGGTAAAAGCTACGCTGCGGCGACCCATGCCCTTGACGGCGGCACTGTTAGTCTAACCGCGGAATTCGAGGTGACGCAAAAACTCGAACAACACTTTCGGGATCGAAATGTGTCATCGGTTGTACACCTCAGACCCCGGAATTACTTGTGGCAAAAAGTGAAAGATATACCTGCCGAGATACGGATGGCGACACCCTTTCAACACGGGAATGTCTGCGAGGATCCAGAGCGGTGTAAGGCACTCGAAGAGAAAGGTGGAAATCCGAATGAGAGTATTTGTCCACAGTGTCCCGTCTATACTGAATGCCAACAACGTGGATATTTATCCCAATCTACCGCGCTAAAAAATGCCGCAGTACAAATATTGAATCCTATTCGGCTGTTTTTGGATCCAGAACACGCAAAAATGGCAGCTGAAATTCTTGAACCTGTGGACAGCACAGAACGACTTTGTGTCATCGATGAAGCACACGCAGGTAGGCTGTTTATACAGTGTAAAATATCAAAAGATACCTTGGAAAATTGGTGCCTGAATTGGCGCGGGTACGCCTTAGGGAACTTTACCACTGCTTTACTAAACGCTTTAGAGATTAAAGGCGAAATGGATGAGAATCCTATCAGGCGCGTCCGAGCCGTCGTGCAAGCCTTTCAAGGACAAGAAGCAACGCTCGCCCAGCAAATGGGGCAAGTCAATATAACCGCTAAAGTCGTACCCCGCGAATTTGTTGATGATCAAACCGGAAAGATGTTAGCGCGTTTTGCTATCGAGTTTGACGGCGGCACCGCTGCCTACATTCCCTTGGATACCGACGCTGCGAATAGACTCACCCTAAAAGAAGTACCGGCCTTTGAACTTGAGGCTTTTCAATTGAACCAAGACCTGAATATCCCTATCTCAATTACACAAGCCATTGAATTCGGGATCTTGGATACCTCAACTACTGCGAAAATTCAAGACTTTCCAACTGTCTGTCAGGATCTGAACTGGACATTTTGGCATCAACTCACGCGTTTCTTCGCATATTACTTACGGGATGCCGATGCTCCCATGTTATGGGATGAGACACAGTTAAAGTTCTGGGTGCCGCCGGTGTTGCATCCGAACGTCAAACGACTCTTGTTTATGTCATCAATGCTTTCTGAACGCGATTTGCGTAGAGCGTTCCCCGATGCCGAAATTGAAGTCCATCACGTCAAACCGACAGCATGGGTACCCGGAAATCGAGTCTTTCAGATCCGAACAGGCATCTATCCACGACATACGCTTTTAAACTACGATACCGACTGGCGGGTACTCGGCATGTCCGAAATGGGGCAACGCTTTTTTCTCCATATCCAAGCCGAAATTGAGAAGGACCCGAACGTTCGGCATGCAATTATCTGCTGCGCACCGGTAAAACTACATTTAAAGCACATCGCAGCAAAAGAGAACGTCTGTTTCGTTAAGGGCTTTAAGCACCTAACAACATTAGAAACCTCCGCTTTTGAAACGGCAGATGTCATTTGGATCGTTGGGGGACCTTTCTGGACACCAGAACACGTTTGGAGACAATCGCAGATCCAGTTCGGAGACGACGAAAAACCCCTCTCTTATGATGGTGAAGCAGTATCCGGTATCTATAAAGACGCACGCATTCGGTCCGTCCATGAACGGCAATCTGTAGGCTTATTTTCACAGGTTATCGGACGCGCCGGCTTGAACCGCTTACCCAATAAAACCGTAGTCCTGCTTGCGAGTGTACCCCTCCCTGATATCACTGATCGTCCTGAAACGTTGCTTTTTGATTGGGAAGATTTTGAGGTCGCCGGTGGCTTAGACAAACTCCCTGAAACCATCGCTACGCGTGAGCAGTTTGAGGCAGAACGCGACACTCTCACTGCCGAATCCCATAGAGATGAAGTAGAACACGTCTTGGGCATCTCCAGAAGCCAAGCCAATCGAATATTGATGAAGTTTAGAGGCGGGAAACCCCTCCGCGTCCCGCTCCGTGATCAGATCTTCGCACTTCTTGCCACAGGCGAGAAAAAAACATCTGAACTCATTGATGTCATTGAAGGACATCCAGGTTCCACAAAAAACGAACTCAAACGGCTTGTCGATGCTGGTGAAATTGTGAAAGTGCGGCGAAGCATGTATGCACTCCCTTCTTCGACCAATCAAGAGGAAAAGTAAAGGCTATAGAATCCAACCCCTCTTCTGTAGGAGCGAGCTGTGCTCGCGATCTTTGTAGGCTCAATCTGTACTCGCGATCTTTCTGCTTCATATCCTCCTATGCTCGTGATCTTCTACCTCGCGACATCCCTCACGCCATCTCATATTTACACTGCCAACCGCTAAAAACTTGACAGCAACCCTAATATCCCATACAATATGCCCATGCCGCGAAAAAACAAAATCCTCAACATCGGCGATACCGCGCCCCTATTCACACTGTCATCACACCAACGAGTGGACATCTCGCTTGAAGCGTACCGAGACGCGCAACACATCGTGCTAACATTCTTCAGAGGAACATGGTGACCGAACAGCCGCCGTCAGTTGTCGGCAGTCCAAGAAAATGTTGAAGCCTACGCCGAGCATACAGCAACACCACTTGCCATCGCTGGGCAGTGGCCCCGCGAACTCCGCGGCTATGCCGATAAAAACGGCATCACATTCCCACTGCTAATAGACAAAACGCGGAACGTCATCAAAAACTACGGCGTCTACCACTGGCTCAGTCTTGAGGCTTACAACATCGCACGTCCGTCAACGTTTGTCATTGACAAAACAGGGGTTATCAGATATATGTATATCGGCACACATCAATTCGATCTCGTCCAACAGACAGAAGTCCTCGAATCCTTGAAAGCAATAGCGAAACTTTAATAAATAATTTGATTTCCCAGCCCTGCAAGCGGGGTTTGAAACCCCGCCTGCAAGAGGGCTGCTTAAAAGCAACAGCGAAACTTTAATAAATAATTTGATTTCCCAGAAAAATATGATATACTATACAAGCAAAGGTTTTCGGTTTTCAGCATGGACAAAGCACATATAACCTTCATGCAACGCGCACTCGTGTTGGCAAAACAAGCAAAAGGACGCACCAGTCCCAACCCACTCGTTGGCACAGTCATTGTAAAAGACGGTACGGTTATTGGTGAAGGTTACCATCAAAAAGCGGGAACCGCACATGCCGAAGTCCATGCGCTAAACGCCGCAGGTGAAAATGCCAAAGGTGCAACACTCTACACGAACCTTGAGCCGTGTTGCCACTGGGGACGCACTCCGCCCTGCACAGCGGCTGTGATTCAGGCTGGCATCGCGAACGTCTACATCGCAGAAGTCGATCCGAATCCGAGCGTCGCAGGCAAAGGGGTTCGCCAACTTGAGGAAGCCAACATCCGTGTTCATGTCGGTATATGTACGCACGAAGCAGCGGAATTAAACGAAGTCCACAAGAAATACATCCAAACCGGTCTGCCGTTTGTTGTCCTCAAAACTGCTATGAGCCTCGATGGAAAAATAGCGACAACCGCAGGCGAATCGCAATGGATTACATCTGAGGCATCGCGACTGCGCGGACATGAGATCCGAGACGAAGTAGATGCGATTCTCGTCGGTAAAGGCACAGTTGAACGCGATAATCCTTCACTGACAACCCGACTTCAAGATAGGGAAGGACAAGACGCAACCCGGATTGTGCTGGATTCGCACGGAAGGACACCGACAGACGCACGCATTTTCAACGTCGAAAGCAGTACCGGTGTTATCGTTGCTGTAACGCCTGACGCACCGATGGCGAATATCAAGGCACTCGAAAAGGCTGGCGCGGAAGTGCTAACGACACCAGCTGCGCACGGTAAGGTCTGTTTTATGAATTTGATGGAAACATTGGGAAAACGCGAGATAACAAGTGTCTTAATAGAGGGCGGCGGCGAAATCAATGCCTCCGCTATAGCCGCTGGTATCGTCGATAAAGTTATGTGCTTCGTAGCACCTAAACTCATCGGTGGACGGAATGCACCGGGACCTATCGGGGGTGAAGGAGTGCCCACTTTGAAGGATGTACCGCATTTACAACGCATCCGTATCACACCGATGCCTGACGATGACTTTCTCATAGAAGGGTACCTGTAGACCTATTCAGTTTCCTAACTGTCTAAAAGAAATGCGAAGAGTTGTCAGTTCCGTTCTTGTGGCAGTAACAAGGTTTGTACCCACTACAAGCGGTCTCTTAACTGATAACTGGAAACTGAAAACTAAGATGCTTGTGGCAGTAACAAGGTTTGTACCCACTACAAGGGGTCTCTTAACTGATAACTGGAAACTGATAACTGATAACTGGTAGAGGTACCTATAATATGTTCACCGGGATCGTTGAAGAACTCGGAACAATCCGAAATATCCAACGGCTATCACAAGGAGTCATCCTCGAAATTCAGGCGAGGGACATCCTCGCCGATGCAAAGGTCGGTGATAGTATCGCCGTTGACGGTGCTTGTCTTACAATCCGGGCACTGACACCGGAGGCGTTCACTGCTGATATATCTGCTGAAACTCTACGCCGCACGACATTAGGCGAACGGAAGGTCGGTGAACAAATTAACCTTGAACGCTCGCTCCAGTTAAGCGATAGACTCGGCGGACACCTCGTGCTTGGGCACGTAGACGAAGTCGCTACAATCTCCGCTTGGAAAGACGAAGGCGATGCTTCTCTGATGCAGGTGACGATGAGCCGCAACCTCAGACCCTATATCGCATATAAAGGGTGCGTGACCGTCGATGGCATCAGTCTAACCGTATCGAGTCTCTTTGATGATGCTTTTGAAGTCGCCTTGATTCCACATACGAAGCAGGTGACCACTTTAGGCGCGAAACGCATCGGTGCCAGCGTCAACCTTGAAGTTGACATCATCGCGCGTTATCTCGAAACGCTTCTTAAAAACGGGAACATAAAGCAGGATTGGACTGAGGAACCTGCTTCTGAGATACTCAATCTGAATTTCTTAGCAAAACACGGATACATCGAATAGCAGTCAGGGGAGTGGCAGTCAGCAGTCAGCAATCGGTAAAGAGGGTTTTTGTTAATCAGAAACCTCTTGTTACCGACAGCCGACAGCCGATAGCCGATAACCGATAGCCATTATGCCAAATAATTTTAATACCATTCCTGAAGCACTCTCTGCAATCGCAAACGGAGAATTGATTATCGTCGTTGATGAACCCGACCGTGAAAACGAAGGCGACCTCATCATGGCAGCTGAAAAGGTGACAGCAGAGACTATTAATTTCATGGCGACACACGGCAGAGGGTTGATATGTTTACCCACCTGTTCAGAACGGCTCGCTGAACTTGAACTCCAACCGATGGTCGCCGCCAACACGGCGCAAATGCAAACCGCATTCACTGTCACTATTGACGCGAAAGAGGTAACAACCGGGATCTCCGCACAAGAACGCGCATACACAATACAGAAATTTGTTGATGCCGATGCTGTGCCCTCAGATTTTGTTCGACCCGGACACATCTTCCCTTTAGAAGCAGAACCCGGCGGGGTACTCCGGCGCGCAGGGCATACCGAAGCCACTGTTGATTTATCACGCATGGCTGGGTTATACCCCGCAGGTGTCCTCTGTGAAATACTCAACGCGGACGGCAGTATGGCGCGTGTCCCCGAGTTAATGGAATTCGCCGCCAAACATCAACTCAAAATTATCACCATCGCTGACCTAATCGCATACCGCCGCCAGACGGAGACGCTGATTAAACGCGTCGCTACTGCTGATATACCTACCGCACACGGCGAATTCAAACTTCACGCCTACGAAAGCACTGATACAACAGGCGAGAACATTGAAACAGATAGAACACACATCGCACTCACAAAAGGCGATATCGCCGATGCGGCACCGCTCTTAGTCCGCGTCCATTCACAATGCCTCACCGGCGATGTGTTTGGTTCACTCAGATGCGATTGTGGCGAGCAACTCGAAATCGCCCTCCAAACTATTGAAACGGAAGGCAGAGGCGTGCTGCTCTACATGCGACAAGAAGGCAGAGGGATGGGGCTTAAAGAGAAACTCCGTGCCTATCAACTACAAGATAATGATGGATTAGATACTGTCGAAGCGAACGAACACCTCGGATACCCCGCAGATTTGCGCGATTACGGGATCGGGGCACAGATATTAGCGGACTTAGGGGTCCGAAAAATGCGACTGATGACAAACAACCCTCAAAAGGTCAAAGGATTGGATGGACACGGACTCGAAATCGTTGAGCGGGTGCCGCTTCAAACTAAACCCAATTCTTTTAATCGCAGATATTTGGAAACAAAACGTTCCAAACTTGGACACCTCCTCCTCGACGAGGAATAAATTTCTGTCTGCGATGGGGCATCAAGTTGTTGACAACGTCCTAATTTGAATTATTCGGAAACCCTTTCATAACCCTGACCGGTTTGAACTTAACCAGAAACCACCGTGAAGCAGATCGCTTATGGGCGAGTACGCCGCAAAACGTAGTGGAACGGTGACCAGATTTAATAGGTAAAAAAATGCCAAACGTCTACGAAGGTGATCTCATCGCCGAAGGTCTCACTTTCGGTATTGTTGTCAGCCGATTCAATAGCTTCGTTACCGAAAAACTTCTCGCTGGCGCGTTAGACGCACTAAAACGACACGGCGTTGACTTGGATGCAGTTGATGTCTTTTGGACACCGGGTGCATTCGAGATTCCCGGAGTCGCTAAACGCCTCGCGGAAAATAAAAAATACGACGCCCTGCTCTGCCTCGGCGCAGTTATCCGAGGCGCGACACCCCACTTCGATTATGTTGCCGCCGAAAGCGCGAAGGGGATCTCCCATCTATCTGCCAACACTGGGATCCCAGTCATCTACGGGGTCATCACCACAGATACAATAGAGCAAGCACTCGAACGCGCCGGTATCAAGGCAGGAAACAAAGGTGCCGAAGCCGCTATTGCTGGCATCGAGACAGTAAACCTCTATAAAACAATTGAAAAAACCCTAAATCAAAACGAAACTTAGCCCGTAATGAAGCAGATCGCTTATGGGCGAGTACGCCGCAAAATGGAGGCGTTTTGCTGGGGTGTTTCTTCATAGATGTACGGAAATGTGCTTCAAACCCTAAACAAACCCTAACCGAACCGCAAGGAAATATAAAAGAGTGATCGCAATTATAGATTATGACGCAGGCAACCTCACCAGCGTTGCACGCGCATTAACACACCTCGGCTACAAAAATCAGATTACATCCGACACCGAAACGATACTCGCGGCGGATCGCGTCATCTTTCCCGGTGTCGGTGCCGCAAAAGCCACGATGCAAACGTTACAGAAGCGCGGACTTAATCATGTACTAACAGACTTCTACCGCACAGGCAAACCGATGCTCGGTATTTGTATCGGTATCCAGATCCTTTTTGAACACAGCGAAGAGGAAGATGCCGAATGCCTCGGACTCCTAACCGGACAGGTAAAGAAATACCCAACAGACACAAAGACGCTAAAAGTCCCACAAATCGGGTGGAATGAAGTGTATCAGACAAGGACACACGCCATCTTTCACGGTGTCCCGAATCCCGCACACTTCTATTTCGTCAACTCCTACTATCCTGAACCGAAAAAAGAGGACATTGTGATAGGGAAGACGCAGTACGGGCTTGAATTCTGTAGCGCGATTGCCCAAGATAATCTCATCGCAACACAGTTCCATCTCGAAAAGAGCGGACGCGTCGGGCTAAAAATGCTCAACAATTTTCTGAAAATCGCCTCTTAACTGATAACTGAAAGATTTTTCGCAGAAAAATCGTCCTGAAAACTGATAACTAAAAGATGATAACGTTTTTCTTAGCATTACTTGTATTTCTTATCAATATTAGTGCACACCTGTTCCAGATGCAGGAGTACTACGCCGCGGCGAGCCACTCCTACTACGGCGTGATGATGCTCGCTGTCATATACGCTCGACCCCGTGGGCAAAACATCCTGATCGGTATCACAGCGGTAGCCAATTGGGTCTACGTCTTCCGGTACCCACAGCAAACCGAGAGCATCATTATCGCACTGCTCTATCCGTTCCTCGTATTCGGTGTTATCCGGGTCATCCGCCAATTTCAGACTCAACGCCGTAGCGGTGTCGAAGAAATAGAGGAAATTAACAGCGTTAATGCGAATTTAGAAAAACAGGTACGAGACATCTCCACACTTTTTGAAGTGAGCCAAGCGGCAAATACCGATCTTGAGCTAAAGGGACTCTTCCAGCGCATCATTGAAATTCTGTCCAAACGACTCGGCATATACCGTGGCGCTTTACATCTCTACGATAAGGGGAAGGTAGTCACTTCCGTAGAAGCCGTCTTAGGACTCACTCCGGCTGAGATGAAGCGTGGCACAGATGACCAGATGGAAGACATTCAAAAACAGGTACTCACCTCCGGCAAAGCCATCGGTGTCCCGCAAACCCGGCGTCCACGCAGTTACGTTAAACTTTTCGAGCCAGAACGCGTCGAATCTAAGGATATTATCGCTTTCTGGTGTATCCCAATCGTGGTAGACGAACATGTTATTGGGACTTTGACAATCGACAAGGCATCAGATGAATTTTCAGCAGAGGACGACCGACGACTCCTAACAATTATCGCCTCAACCATCGCACAACGCGTCAAAATCCAGCAGACAATCGACGCACTCGTCGAATCAGAACGGATGGCAACACTCGGTAGATTGGTACGAACTATCGCACACGAGGTCCGAAACCCATTGGGGAGTATCCGACTCGGTACCCAATTGCTCCAGCACACTGAAACCGGAGCCGATGCACCTGTTAGAACCCATTCCGGCAAAGTACAACTCTCTCAAAAAGAGATTAAGGAATACACCGCAATCATCATCAAAGAGGTGGATAGGCTAAATCGGTTCATTGAGCAGCTACTCGCTTTCAGCAAACCCGCCATGCAAGCCGCAAAACAGGTTGACATCCATCAGCTGCTTGGGAGCAGCCTCGCTACCTGTCGCCCCGAATTGGAGCATCACGCCATTAAAGTAGACACGCAATATGACAGCAACTGCCCACAACTCAAGATAAACGAAGACGGAATCACACAGGTACTGCTCAACCTATTTTACAACGCTATTGAAGCAATGGATACAGGCGGAACATTGACAATTCAGACGGAATACCTTTCAGATACGGAAGTCGTGCGTGTGCGGGTTCAGGACGACGGTCCCGGAATCCTGACTGAAGATATTCCTATGCTTTTCGATCCGTTTTATACCACTAAACAGAAGGGAACCGGACTTGGGCTTTACATCAGCCAAAAAATCCTTGCCGAACACCAAGGCAGCATTGAAATTGATGCGAACCTCGAAACCGGTACAGCGTTCATCGTGTCACTCCCTACCTATTAGCGATTTATTAACCGAACCGCAAGGAAATATAAAAAATCGAACGAAAAAAAATATAAAGATATGTAGTCCCAAACAACGTGCCGGGTTTATTTGATTGGGTGTTTCTTCTAGATTAACGGAGAGAGATAAAAACATCAAACCACCTAACCGAACCGCAAGGAAATATAAAGATATGTCGAACTTAGTGCTTATTGCTGACGATGATGATAGCCTACGCCACATACTCGCTGCCGCCCTCGAAAAAGCAGGCTATGAAACCCTCAAAGCGCAGAACGGCGTAGAGACCCTCGCATGCGTCAAAGAAACAAATGTCGATGTCATCCTACTGGATATCTGGTTAGGCGACGCGAATGGACTTGAATTAATCGAGGACATCCAGCAACACAACAGCACCGCCTCAATCATTATAATCACAGCACACGGTACAACCCAAACCGCTATTGACGCGGCAAAGCAACGCGCTTATGGCTATCTCACCAAACCGATTGACCAGAAGCAATTGCTCGATCTCGTGTCGCGCGCCGCCTCCGCAACGAGTCAGACGAAAAACATCAAAGCAGCAACATCACCTGATTTCGACAGACACGGGAAAATGGTCGGACAAAGCCCCGCAATGCAAGATGTCTACCATAAAATCGGACGTGCCGCTGTCAGCGACGAAACCGTCCTCGTTTTAGGTGAAAGCGGAACCGGTAAAGAACTCGTCGCCCAATTAATCCATCAAAACAGCGGACGGGTTCATAATCCTTTTGTCGTTGTCGATTGCGGTGCCATGCCTTCAAGCCTTATTGAAAGCGCACTTTTCGGGCATGTCAAAGGTGCCTATACCGACGCACACAGCCCAAGAAAAGGAAAATTTCAACAGGCTGACAGCGGCACAATCTTCCTTGATGAAATCGGTGAATTGCCAATTGAAGTCCAGATGAAACTGCTACGGGCCTTACAAGAACGGGAAGTAGAACCTATGGGTGGCACTGAAACACACGCTGTCGATGTCCGCATCATTGCTGCGACCAACCGCCGACTCGAAGCCGCTATTGCCCAGAAAACATTCAGAGAAGACCTCTACTACCGTCTCAACGTCATCCCGATTTCGCTCCCACCCCTACGCGAGCGAAAAGAGGATATACCGGAACTCATAGATCTGTTCACAAGCCAGTTCGTCGACGAATACCGATTGCCTGAAATCGGTATCTCCACTGAGGTCGTCAAACAACTTACGGCTTACGATTGGCCCGGTAATGTCCGCGAATTAGAAAACGCCATCAAACGCGCACTCGTGATGTGTTCAGGGCAAATGCTGTTACCTGAACACTTCGATCCAATCTTAGAAAAATCAACGCCCATCAGCGAACCAGGTCAACTCGATGCCAAGGTATATGCCATGCTCAAAGCACACATTGAACAGTATATGGAATCCGAGGCACCACCAGGCGAACTCTACGCTGAAATCCGAGAAATTTTTGAGAAACCTCTCTTTAAAATTGTCCTTGAACACACCAACGGAAATCGAAGTAAAGCCTCAGATATACTCGGCATTAACCGGAATACACTTCACACGAAACTTGTTGAGTATAAACTTGTTTCATAATCATAGCGGAAGCTCCACTGCAGGCAGGGTTTTAAACCCCGTCTGCTTCACACGAAACTTGTTTCATAATCATAGTGGAAAATAAAACGAATGGATTTAGCAAAAATTATTGGCACCGTTGTCGCAACGCGAAAAGACCCAACTTTAGAAGGAACGCGTCTCCTCGTCGTCCAACCGTTAGACGAAAAACAGAACCCCATTTCTGAACCACTCGTCGCAGTTGACACGTTAAACGATGCCGGGGTCGGCGAAATCGTCTATATCGTCACCGGCGGCGATGCTGTCAGCGTTATACCCGGAAGGCGCATGCCTGTCGATGTCGCTATTGTTGGCATCGTCGATTCTCTCTCGCTGATTGACACGGCAAGCACGCCTGCGAAAGCACCCTCCGAAACGGAGTCTTAAAAAAATGTATATCGCTAAAGTAATCGGAAAAGCCGTTTCTGTCGTTAAACATCCTGCATACCAAAACCGCACACTGCTGCTCATCCAACCGTTGAGCGTCAGATCTCAACTCGTTCGCACGCCAACAATCGCTGTTGACTACGTCGGGGCTGGCGAAGGGGATACCGTGATTGTTGGGGCTGGACCCGGTGTCGCACAAGAAGTTTTCGGTGTTGAAGACGCGCCTATCCGTGAACTCATTATGGGAATTGTAGATCGGGTTGACATAACATTTCAGGAGGAACAAGAATGAGACGCACTGCCCTATCTATCTCTTGTTTGCTATTCATAGTTCTACACCTTAATGCGTGTAGGGTCTCAAAAATGCTATCTACACAATATAGTCAAAACATAGCGAGTGTCACCTATGGGACCGAAGCAAACCATCCCGGCATGAACGATGGAAACCTGGAAACACTCGCCACACTGCCAGCACAAAATGAACGCTACTTCGTTATCCGATTTTCGGACACACATCCCGTTCGGAAAATCGTTATTCACAATGGAAACCTATTTCGGTTTGAGATGCACTATTTGGATGAAGAAACCGGTAAATGGGAGACTTTCCATACAGTTATTCAGCGGCGCAACGTTGGTGATGACAGAGCACAAGCGGAGTACATTTTTGATAGATTGAACTTCCGGACAAAGATGCTGCGTATCGCTGTTACGCGGACCGTTGACGATGTCATCGTGAACAAAATTACGACAGAACCCGGAGACAAAGTCCTTAACCGGCGGACAACCCTTGCGGGTAGGTACTATCCACATTTTCGCGTCATGCAACCCTCGATCGCGCAAATCCGAGAAATCGAGGTCTACCATCTCGCCGAAAAATAAATAGATATCTTTGTAGCATGATGCACTTCCCATCTGGGCGTGTACGCCGCAAACCTTTTAGTTTGGGTTTCCAGTCTGAATGCCTATAATAGGCATTCAGACTGTTTATAGTAAAGCCCGAAGATATGTGAACACTCTCGGAAACACAGAATCCTTATCCATTGCAGGCGAGGTTTGTAACCCCGTCATTCTTTCTTATCCATTGCAAGCGGGGTTTGTAACCCCGTCATTCTTTCGGTGTTCAAGTAATTAGGGGTTTTATTATAAGAGTGCCCAATTAATTAAAAATTCCACATTTTTCAAAGAAAAACGAGGCAACCGACAACAAACACCACGAAAAGCTCACCCGCTCACGAATATTTAAATAGGACCTACACAACCCCGCCTGCAGAGCCTGTCTTAAAGTCCCCCTGATAAGGGGGATTTAGGGGGTTAAAAATAAAATAACGACCTGTTCAGTAAGTCTCGCACCTTGGAGTTACCCGTTTAATGAAAACATGTCCCCTAAAAACGCACACCACCGCGTCCCTACAGCTCCTGACACTATTAATAACCTTCGTCCTCTGTTTGGATACAAGTTTCCTGCCTGCCCTAAATCGAATAGCAGTCGCCGCACCGATGACAACATCAAGAGATCGACAGACCCGTGCTGCTACAGGGAACAACGTGGCATCCCAAAGAGAAATTGAATTAGTGCGTGCTACCGCCGTCGGTGTGACAATCCAGTTGGTTATCCCTGGATCCGATTTCCGTTTTAATGACACCACGACCGAAATGGAAGTCGGCACAGCTGAAAGCAAAACGCTCTCTTTCCCAGGGTGCCGTTTCTCGACTGAACCGGGGATGCCACGGCTCCCCGTGCAAACTGCACTCATCGCTGTCCCCGCTGATGTAGATTTCCAATTGCGGATTGTCGAAAAACATTTCAAAACCCAGAGGAACATAGAAAGAATTGCGTATGCACCGACACCGCAAAGCGCGACGCAGCCAGAAAAAGACCGCTTCTTTCCGAACGACGTAGTTGAAATCAGGGAAGCAGGCTGGATCCGAGAGAACCGTGTCCTTCCTATCCAACTCAACCCAGTTCAGTATAACCCTGTCCGCCGCGAAGTGAGGCTTTATCACCGGATTGTAGTTGAAGTGCGTTTCATCGAAACAGGAACGCGCGCACCCTCTGCAATACCGATGGGTTTGCGTACCGAATCCGACACCTACAATGCGTTCTTCAACAACCTGCTTATTAATCCACAAAATGCCATACAGTGGCGTTCTCCTATCTTACAAACGTCCCCGGCACCGAGCGCGCCTTCTATTATGCGTCCGCACTATAAAATCAGCGTTACGGAATCCGGGATGTATAGCATTACTGCATCGGATCTTGTAGCCGCAGGGGCTGATACCGCAACGATTAAACCGAGAACATTAAGGTTAACAAACCGGGGCAGACAGATTCCGATCTTTGTTCGCGGTGAAAGCGATGATAGGCTTGATCCCACAGATGAGATTATTTTCTATGGTGAACGCCTCCCCGGAGAAACCAGTTATATTAACCCTTTTACCGATGACAATATTTATTGGCTCTCATGGAACGCGGGACCCGGAAGCCGGATGGCCACAAAAACAGTACTTCCGAATATAAGGGATACACAAGATTATAAGGTTTTTCTGGCACGCGCGCATATTGAGAAAGATATAAATTTTAGACGGTTCCGTAATATAAACCTCGGAGAAAACCAAACGTATCAAGAATTTAGTCAAGGTCTGCAAACACGCTCATTTAATCTCACTGAATTACCACCACTCCCAGACGATAGCTGGTTCTGGTCACAATTAACCGCGCCTTCATCAAAGTCATTCAACTTCGACCTCGCGGGGCTCGCAGATACCGCTCGACCCGCAACAGTACGCGTCAATCTCCAAGGCATGTCCAACACAGGACACGATTGTGATATATGGCTCAACGATAAAATTAGACTCGGAGAAGCACAGTGGACCGGTGAAACCGAATACCAACTTCGGAATCAACAACTCTCTCAATCCTTCCTTGAGGATGGACGCAATATTCTTCGGATTATGAATCCCGGAAGTCCCGAAGAACTCATCGACATCATCTTATTCAACTGGATCCAAGTCGATTATTGGCGAAGTTTTCATGCCGAATCGGATGTCCTGCCCTTTGCAATCACCCCAGTCCTCGACGAAACCAGTGCTGTCAACCCGAATTTCAAAGTGACTTTACAGAACTTCTCTACCCCCGACATCGAAATTTATGGAGTTGACGGGACACGCTATGTCGGCTTGAAACCACTCGTTGATGAAAAAGATTTTCCCGGCACCTATAGGGCGGTCTTCCGATCCACCCAAATCCGTCCTAAAGACGTAGACGATCCCGCAACCCAATACGTCGCACTCACTCGAAACCAGTTCCTAAAACCGAAAATTGCGTTAGATGCCTCATCGGATTTACGCGGGACCCATAACGGCGCAGACCACATCATCATTACACACAACAATTTCATCCACGATGTTCAGCCGCTCGCAGACTTTCGCAGCCAACAAGGACTGCGCACCAAAGTTGTTGATGTCCAAAATATCTATGACGAATTCAACCACGGGATTCTTAGCCCCAATGCCATCCGTGAATTCCTTAAGTATGCCTACTATAACTGGCAACCGCCCGCACCCACCTATGTCCTCCTCGTAGGCGATACACATATCGACATAAAAAATAAAATCAATTTTGTACCGACCATACGGGTGCAAATACCCGGTTTCGGGTCGAGTGCAAGTGATCACCAATTCGTCACATTCCGAGGTGAAGACAACTTCCCAGACATGCTCATCGGGCGGATGCCCGCCAATACCCGTGTCGATGCACGTATATTCGTCGAACGCACTATCCAACATGAAACCACTTCTCCCGTCGGTCCGTGGCATAAACGGCTTTTAATGCTCGCAGGTTCGGATTCCATATTTCATTTTCAGGTTAATCAACTTGTCTCACACAGTCAACTCAGCAGCAGATATGAAACCGAACGGATCTACGCACCCTATAAAGATGAACTGGATCTGAGTATCGACGAGGGGATTACTACACCTATCGCCAGACGGGTGATTGACGGCTTCAACAACGGCGCAAGTCTTATCAACTATATTGGACACGGCGGCGGCGGCATCTGGTCAGACAGCCGGATGCTTGACTTTGAAGACCCTGAACAGAACTTAACCAATATTTCACAACTGCCATTGGTCATCAGCATGACCTGCTACACAGGTGCCTTTGATGGCAACAAAAACAGCCTCGCTGAAGAACTGCTCCGTTCGGAAAATGGCGGTGCTGTCGCTGTCATCGGAGCAACCAGCATCGGACTTTTAGTAGGCGATTACATTCTCAACCGCGAAATTTTCGACGTTATCTTCAAAGGACACACCCGGAATATCGGTGCAATCTTCGCGCAATCCAAAACACAGTTCCTTATAAACTCGCCCGGATTCCTCGATTTGACTGAAGTTTTTACCCTCTTCGGGGACCCTGCAACACAGCTGAAAATACCAAATAAACAGATCGAAATGACAGTAGAATTCACGAACCCCTCTACCCAACGCTCTTTTGAACCAGAGACGCTACTCACCGTCTCTGGAACGCTACCTGATCGGAGTTTTAACGGAGATGTCGAAATTAGTGTAGTGCCGACGACTGAAACCGACGACGACATTTCGTCTAAAGACGAGATTATCTCTGTCGTTAACGGTCAGTTCACCACACAAATACAACTTCCAACAGACCCCGAATTTGATACGGGCAGCGTGCAAGCCTACGCATGGGATACAGACACCGATGCAATTGGGGCTGCCCCCTATAATATACTATCTCGCTATGTTGATAACGTCCGTATCGCGCCGTTTCCAGTTGAACCGAACCAACCCGTCTATCTCTACACAGAAGTTATGGACGAAAGTGGCATTGAAGAATTAAACTTTTTTTGGAGTGAAGACTACGGTGAGAAATTTTTCACGATCCCAGTCGTACCTCACACCGGCACAACCTATAGAAGTGAGCAACCCATCCCCGGATACCCTGAATTCACGCTTATTGACTATTACTTAGAGGTAAAAGTAAAAGGTGGGCGAACATTGCAAACCGCAACTACCTTTTATGATGTCGGGTATGTTGAACCTGAAATCGATCTTGCCCTCTTGGAGCAAACGATCGCATGGGGAGCCACGCCACCGTTTATGCTCTCCGCACAAATCCGTAATACAGGACACAAAACCGCCCGAAATGTGCCTGTGTACTTTTTCGAGAAAGCCTTAAATGCTGAAACCGAGGCATCTACCGTCCCTCTTACGGAACTACAGAACACCGCCCCGATTGAAGGTATTCAGATAATCTCCGAAATCCAGCCTGATGAGCAAGTTACCGTAAGTGTGCCGTGGCAACCAGCACCCGGAAACTATCTGATTACAGTTTACGTTGATATGCCCTCTACCGAATTGCCAAAAGGCAGTATCATTGAAAGATTGGAAAGAAATAATAGAGGATCCCGCCAGTTTACTGGCAACCGTATCATTCTTACGCCTGAAACGCAGAATCCGCTAATTCAGAGCCGAGACGGGAACTTCCAAGTAACTTTTCCGACCGGAAGCATTCAAACCACCACGGTGCTAACTTACACCGAAGAGGCACTTGCCATCACCAATCAACCCGATATTGTAGGGGCAACGCCTTCATCGGCTTTCGTCTATCAACTCGACTTGAGCGAACAAACCGAGTTGACAGCGACCGCCAGTTTCTTAAAGTCGGAAAGCGACAATCCGCATGTCTATCGGCGCGACGACAACGGAAACTGGATTCTGGTTGGAAACAAGGAAACAACGAATGAAGAGACGATCTCTGCGGAAGTTAAACTGCCCGGAACCTTCGCCTTATTATCTCACAGCGATACCAGTCCACCCGCACTGGAGTTAACCTTTGAACATCAAGGTTTCGTCGATGGTGATTATATCTCTGATACCCCAACGATTTCGGCACGGATTGAGGATGCCAACGGCATTGATACACGCCCTGAGCACATAATCCTCACCCAAAATGGACAGCGTGTGCCAGAAGATGAATATATTATTGCCGCATCGCCGACCAACACCAATCTACTTTTCATAACTTACACACCTGTTTTAGAACCCGGTGAATACCGCATTCGGTTACAGGCACAAGACGCAAACGGTATCGCATCCGACGCAACGAGCACTGCCACCGTAGCAGGCGAATTTGAAATCAAAAACATCGCCAACTTCCCGAACCCTTTCGTCCCAGGAAGCGGCACCCACTTCGCCTACTACCTCACCAAAGGTGCCGACGAGGTCAGTCTGAAAATCTACACGATAACAGGTCGCCGCATCCTCGCCGTTGACACACTTGACGCATCCGTCTCTTTCAACGAATTCCACTACGACGGCTACGATGCCGACGGTGAACCGCTTGCGAACGGCGTCTATCTCTACAAATTCACCGCCCGATTCACCAATGCCCAAGGCGACACAATCCGCAAACAGAAAGTCGGAAAAATCGCCGTCCGAAAGTAGATGTAGATTCCACCGCATTTGCTCTTAAAGTCCCCCTGATAAGGGGGATTTAGGGGGTTATGACTTCTTAAAGTCCCTCTGATAAGGGGCGGTGAATGCCCATAAGGCATTCATACTGTTGATTCTGATTCTTTAGGGGTTGACTTTGCATTATAGTAAAGCCCGAAGATATGTAAACACTCTCGGAAACACAGAACCACTGTTCCTTGCAGGCGGGGTTTGTAACCCCGCCATTCTTTGGGTGTTCAAGTAATTACGGGTTTTACTATAAGAGTGTCCAAGTAATTCTAAAATCTACCATAGTTTCAGTTGTCTGTCTGAATCGCGGATTACGCGGATTGCGCGGAAAATGCTATTGGGATTCTTAGATTTCCTTTGGTAAGAGATAGGAGCGGTAACAAAGGATCTCTTAATTCCGTGTCCTCTGTGTCCTCCGTGTCTTCCGCGATTCAGACAACTATCCACGCGCAAACACCAAAACATCGTAACCCTGTCCGCTATATGTAAACTGATTTTTCAGCTGCCCTTCACAACTAAACCCCGCGGTTTCTAAAACCGCCGCCTTCTTTTCAGCACCACTGTCAACATAGCACTGAACTTTCGCATCAGGAAAATTCACTGCTGAAAGCAACGCCGGAACACTCTCCGCAAAATTCGGATGAAAAAAGAGATCCAACACCGCAGTCGCAGGTCGCCAGCGCGTATCACGGTTCACAGTTGCCCAACCGACAATCGCACCGCCCGACGAAACGAGTAACTTCGCGTCATCATAACTATCTTCTGTTTCCAAAGCGTGTTTGAAACTCAGAAAACCGCCTTCAAGATTCGTGGGACCATAAACATTCCATGTCAGACTCCGTAACGCATCCCATCCGACGATACCTGAGAGTGCCGTAACTTTCGGCCAATCGTGCCATTCAACAGGTTTCGGGTGTGCTGACGTAGGCGCGAAATAGCGTTCTTCAAAATCTTCATTTACGAAGTATTTCATGAAACCGGATTCTGAAAATACGCTCTCAAAACCGAAACTGTGATAGATATAATACGGCGGGCTGTTGTACCCTGTACCCAGGTAGAGAGCTCGACCCTCACGCTGCCGAAAATTCTCCATCTGATACGCCATCACACCTTTACACGCACCTTTTCTGCGCTGCTCCGGGAGCGTAAAGACATGCCCTAAAATACCGATCCCTTCATATTCAACAGTCATGATATTCGTAATCACCTGACCGTCGAGTTTACCCACATAGAAACGCGTCTCTAACGCGTCCAGTACCTCTGTGACACAACGTTCAATATGCCACTTATAGTTGCCCGGTTTATGCCCAAGGAATTGCTTCACCGCTTCGGCATGACTTCCATCTGGTGCGGTAATCACGCCGACTTCCATTCGCTCTTTTGTCTTGAGTAGGGCTGCCCCAAGTTTATCGTACATAACTCTCTCCATTAGATCGGTTTTAAAAAAATAAAATTGGCAAATGCACTGAAAATATGGTATACTTAAAAAGGCTTGATGTCAAGCCTTGAATGCTTGTATGGCTGAGCGTGCTATGGAGGCGCGTGCAGAGATTCAAATGGAGGGACCATGGAAATAGAGCAGACACTGGTTTTAATCAAACCGGATGGCGTTCAGCGGGGGTTGGTCGGTGAAATTATCGCCCGCTATGAACGCAGAGGACTCAAAATTGCTGCGATGAAGCTGCTGCAGCTTCCGCGCGTCACAGCGGAAGCACTCTACGCTGTCCATCACGGGAAATCATTTTACGATATACTCATAGAATTCATGACATCGGCACCTATTATTGCCTTAGCTATTGAAGGACGGAACGCTATCGAATTGGTGCGTATCCTTAACGGAGAAACCGACCCAAAGAAATCTCAACCCGGAAGTATCAGAGGCGATTTCTCTGTGGATATAACGCATAATGTTGTGCACGCATCCGACTCGCGGAGGAATGCACAGCGCGAACTGGATATCGTGTTCGCATCTGACGAACGTTACCAATATAACCGGGCAGATGAAGATACGCTTCATGTTAAAGCCGTGTAACTTAAACGCAGCACCCTGCGTTTTTTCGCTATACATAAGTGCTCAGAATCTTATCCAAAATTCTGGGAAAAAAATATACTGATGGAGGTCAAAAAAATGAAACTTGTTAGTAAATTGACATTGATCGTTATGCTGATCTTTGGGTTGGCTTTCAGTGTTCACGCAGCCAAAGACGACTGTGAAAATATAGATGGCGATGGCGCGAAACCTATTAAAGAAGTCGGTAAAGAGGGAGACGCTACACAAAACGACTATGATGAGGTTGTCGAAGAAGATGACCGGAATGGCGTTACGTATCTTGCCTTGATTGGCGGTAGCCAACCGAAACCGAATAAGTGTGGACTTATCCCGAAGAACCCCGAAGCCGAATGGACAGGCTGGGGCGGTCCTCTTGACGTAGACAACGCCACAATTGGTGAAGGTGCTGGAACCCGTAATCATATTGTCATCGGCGGTATCTACTTTGAACGTGGAATTGGCTCACACGCTATTGGCACCTTCGTTTACGATCTTAGTGGTGATAAGTACCTCAAGTTTGAGGGGTATGTCGGTATGTCAGATGAGAAAGATCCCGGAGATTGCGGGCACGGCGGAAGCAGCGATTTCATCTTCAGTATTGACGGGAAACAGGTCTTCAAATCTGAAACACTCCAAGGCACTGATGGCGGAAAGAACGTTGACGCTCTAAAAGTAGAATTTGATATTCCATCAGGCGCGAAAGAGTTGGAAATCGTCATGGGTGATGGCGGTGACGGCATCGGTTGTGATCATTCCGCAATCGGTGACGCAAAACTCCTTAATGGGCAAGCGCTCGCCGTTGAACCTGCCAACAAACTTCCCACAATCTGGGGACATCTGAAAGATAGCTATTAGACTTACGCGTTTCCTCTTAAAGTCCCCCTGATAAGGGGGGGTTAGGGGGTTTAATTGCCCTACACTTGGTGTAGCTATAAGTCATCAAACCTGATTTAGATAAGTTTTCCTGCGTCTGTATGCGGAAAGTTATAACTAAATCAGGTTTTTTGTTGCAATTTTTCGCGCTTTACCTTACTATAAGTTTTAAATAGGACTTACGCATGATGCTCTTTTGTACCACAAACTTCCAGTTTGTGCTACCAGAAACGCTGTGTTGTCAGAAACATTTCATCTAACAAAACCGCCTACAACCCAAATTGCGTAAGTCCTGTTAAATTGAGAATGAATCTTAATACTATAGCGTCTATCAAACACGCTTACGGTAAATATTAGAGAGGAACACCATGAAAAAAGTTTTATTAACGCTCGGCGTAATGTGTTTCAGCCTCATCGCTGTTCATATCACCACCGCCGAAATTGATCTCGAAACCGCCGTCGGTATCTGGTTATTTGATGAAGGTAAAGGGAATACCGCGGGTGATCTCTCCGATGGCGGAAACGATGGCGAACTTATCAAATCTCCTGAATGGGTAAAAGGTAAATTCGGTCAAGCGCTTGAATTCGATGGAAAAGCCAGTTGTGTCTCAACCCATGAAAAACTCTTGGATGGTCTCGAAGAGTTCACCATTCTCTGTTGGGTCCAGACCGGTGATGTTAACGCGAACCGTACCGGACTCGTCGGACAAAACGATTCTCCTGAGTTCGGTTTTATTAACCCGCAATCCGTAAACCTCTGGACACCTACTGCAGGCGGAACGGCGCGTCCTTGGGAACACAAACACGATAACGGTGAATGGCATCACGTCGGGTGCGTTGCTACAACAGAGTACGTCCATACCTATATTGATGGTGAATACACCGAGAAAAAAGGCGGTTGGGCAAATCACGGTTCATCTAACTTTAACGTCAATATCGGGGGCTGCGGGGTCTGGGATGCCGCTGGAAACTTCTTTCCGGGAGCAATGGACGAAGTCGCTATCTTCCATTCCGCCTTGGAACAAGAAGATATTCAGGAACTCATGGAAAAAGGGTTTAAGAACTATTTAGCAGTCGATCCGAAGAACAAACTCGGTACAACTTGGGGACATATTAAGTCAACCCACCATTACAAATAAGCGATAATCGTCTGGTTTTTGAGGCTTGTAGGCGCGTTTGGCAGCATGTGAAGCGCGCCTCTATAAAATCTATTTCACTTCGTGAAGCTGCTTGAGCATCTTCAATACATTCTTGTTATTTGGTTCTAACTGTAACGCCTTTTCAAACGCTTCAATTGCCTTTGAATTAGCCCCACGTTTCTGGTAAGCAATTCCCAACGCCTCGTACGCTCCGACGTGCCCTGTCTCAAGCGCAATAACCTGCTCAAACTGCGCGACAGCGTCTTTATAGTCTCCTTTTGTCAGAAAAATGAGCCCAAGTCTATAAATCGCCTGTACGTCCGTTGCGTTATCGGCGATAACTGCTGCGTAATGCGGTTTCGCTTCAGCATAACGTCGTTCTTTCCAATAGACACCAGCGAGGTCTCGGTGCAGTGAAGGTTCCGTTGGCAACAGTTCGAGTGCTTTCTGATACTGTATTATTGCTTGTCCCAACTGCTCTGCATCTTCGTATACCAGGGCAAGGTTCGCATAAACGTTCGTCAAAAACGTGAGATGCCTTGAATCGCCAATTTCCTCCGATGCTTGTGATTTTTCAATGAGGTTATGGAGCAGCTGAACAGCCTTTTGACCGGTACGGATTGCTGCGTCAGGGTGTCCAGTTTCATAGTAGATTTGCGCTATATAGTAGTAGACCTGCGCTTTCAAATAGGCTATCTCATCAGGTTTTTTCTGTTTCTGGACATTTTTATTCGAGCGGAGGAGTGTTTTTACACGTTCTAACACAGTGAGTGCCTGACTATATTTCCCTGTATGAAGCAGAGCGATGCCGTAATCAAGCCATAGGTCCGCATCCTTCTGATCGTCTGAAATGAGCAGCTCAAATTCCGCAACAGCACTCACATAGTCGCCTTTTGACATATAACGTCTACCACGTTCCGCATACAGAGAAGTAGTAACACCCGCTTGCAGCACATCCCACCACATCGGATCAGATAATTCGCCATATTGACTGGCGCGCCGAGCCGCTTGCGCGTGCTGTTTTGCCACCTGTTTATCCCCGAGTGTGAGAGCAATCTGTGCCATCAGCGCGTGTGCTTCACTTTGTCCAGGGTTCAAACGAAGTGCCTCTTCTAAATGCGTTCGCGCCAGTTTCACGTTTTGCTTTGCAAGTGCTATTTCGCCGAGCCAGAGTTCAGAAAATGGGTTATCGGGTTGGAGGCGTTTCGCGCGCACCAAATGCTGCTGTGCTGTATCAAACTTCCCCAAAATGCGGAGGGCAGAAGCAAGATAGAGATGCGCGGGGGCATAAGTCGCATCTAAAGTAAGGGCACGGGTGAGATGTTTCACAGCGGCTTCGGGATGACGCTGCTGCGTCAAACGTCCAAGGAAATATAACCACTTGAATTCCTCAGGCGCGAGGCTACTGGCTCGGCTATAACACGGGATCGCTGGTACCTCCCAACCATGGCTGAGGTAGACGTGTCCCAAGTATCCCCACGCTTCTGCATCATCAGGCGAATTCCGAACTGCATCTTGTGCAGCGCTAATCGCCTCTAAAAGCAGTTCTTCTTCAACCAAATCGAGATCGGCAGGCTGCGGAATATCAATCTTACCGTCCGCAAATACAAAATGACTCGTCAGTATGAGGAGAAGATAGAGAAGCCATTTCATCAAAATACCCTGCCTTTTCCTTGATAAACCTTTACACGTCGATTCGCAGTTGTCCCCGGGAAGCTTTCGCGACTTCCGTCTGGCCAATGCACCTCAATCGCTTGAATTTTATCAACTGTTCCGAGACCGAAATGTACACTCGGTTCACTACTACTGAGGTAACTCGTCCCCGACAGCATGTAACCTGTCAAAGTGCGTGATTCAGTTCGGAGTGTCACTTGTGCCCCGAGCGCATCTCGATTTTGCGTAATCGCTTGCACAAATAGCCAATGGTGCTCAGGTGGTGGCGCGTCGTTTCGGAAAACGCGAAGCCGATTATCAAGACTGCTCATTACCATATCAACATCGCCGTCCCTGTCAATATCACCGAAAGCCATTCCGCGGCTCACCTCAACGCGTCTCGTAAAGTCAGGCGCGCGGGAACTCACATCGGTAAAATGGGCTATCGGCTGATGGCTATTTTGAAAGAGGAGATTGGGTTCGGCATAAAAATTCCAGAATTCTCCAACGTCTGAACCATCTAAAATCTCTCCGCGCTTCACCCTTCCATTGGCGAGCGCGATGTCAAGATAGGCATCGTTGTCGAAATCAAGGAAACCACATCCAAAGCCTGTAAAAGGTAGGTCGCGTCCTGCGAAACCTGCTATTTCAGTCATATCTGTAAATACGGAGTGGTTAGAGGCGATATAGAGTGTATTTGTCTCGCCAGACAAATGCGTCGCAAATAGGTCAGGCAGTGTATCGCCGTTGACATCCCCGACAGCGATACCCATGCTGCCTTCGGGTTGACCGTAAGTGTTAAACGCAAGCCCGTGCAATATGGCTTCCTCAGCAAAAGTACCGTCGGTCTGATTGACCCACAGATGGTTCGCTTCGCCGTCATTGGCAACAAAAAAATCCGACCAACCATCACCCGTCAGATCCAAACACACAACACCGAGACCCCTGCCGGACATTGCAGCAATACCCGACGGCTCGGTTACATCGGTGAAAGAACCATTGCCATCGTTCCGAAAAAGTCGATCCGGGGCAGCCTCAAAAACTTGTGGGTTACAGTAATCTGGGGCACCATGTTTCCCACGACAGACGCTCTCTGGCTCAAACGCAACGTAGTTCGCGACATAGAGATCGAGGTCGCCATCCCTGTCATAATCACCGAAAGTCGCAGACGTTCCCCACGCCGCATTTGAGAGACCTACTTCCTCTAAGGCGAATGTCCCATCACCCTTGTTTCGATAGAAAGCATCGCTACCGTAGTTCGTCACATAGACATCCATATCCCTATCGTTATCCACATCTCCGATTGCGACCCCTTGTCCGTAACCCTCATGTCCAATGCCGGAGGCTGCTGTAACGTCAACAAATGTCCCATCCCGTTGTTGTTGAAAAAGTCGGTTTGGCGCGGGGGCACTCACACCCGGAGGCGGGAATCGAATGTGTAGAATATCCAGCGCGTCATCATTATTGTAATCAAAGACTGCAACCCCGCTACCGATAACCTCAGGTAGGGCGTATGTGCCTGCAGACCAAGAAGTCTCCGGTTGCGGAAAACCGAGCGCAGTGCTTACTTCCGTAAATAAGGGTGTATCTTTCTCCGCGTGTGCTGTCCTGAGAAAGCCCATAATAACAATAAGAATTAGAATGGATGGTTTTGTCAGCATACCGTCATCCTAAACTTGCTGTCGCTCACTCCGCCAGAATCACAAATTCCAACTGCCGATGTGCTTCACGCAATGCTGCCTCCACCGCTTCGGGTGTTTCAGCACGCGCAAAGATGAAACCGAGATACCGCGCCCCTTCCGGTAACGGCACAACCTCTCCGCCGATAGGGATCGTGATGTTAACCTCTACAATTCCGTCTACGTGATACGCCTGCGTTTTGCCACGCACTTCGCCTAAGATACCAGCCTTTGGCACCGGAATCATCATGACCCCTGCCGCTTGTTGTTCTCGCTGTAATGTTTCCACCGGTTGCCCAATCGCATGACGGATAACAAGTTCCTCCAATGACATCCCCGTTCCGAACCGTAAGGTCCGAGAGCAAAGGCCCCCAATCGTTCGGGCAGCGATTTCGATGAGATGCGCGCCTTCCTCGTTATAGCGCAATTCGGCGTGAACGGGTCCGTGCTGCAGCCCTAAAGCATCTGCAGCTTCTGCTGTCGCATGATGTAATGCTGCCTGGGTATCCGTCGGTAAACGGGAAGGCGTGATATAGAGTGTCTCCTCAAAAAAAGGACCCTCAAGCGGATCTGGTTTATCGAAGAGCGCGAGCACCTTCAGCTCACCATCTAAGAGAATCCCCTCAAGTGCTACCTCTATCCCCGGGATATAGTCTTCAACGAGTAGGTATTGCGAGGGGTGCCCCGAGGAATCGGGGTTACAATCCCCGCCTGCATTAGTGGTTTCCTGTAAAGCGTGCAAGAGTTTGGTGGTCCGTTGAAAGGCTTCGACGAATTCAGCAGGCGTGTCTGCACGGATGACACCGCGGCTTGCGGAGAGGGATAACGGCTTAATAACACACGGGAAAGTGATCGGTATGTCCGTTCCGAGCTTCTGCGCTATTTCAACAGCGTCATCATAGATAGAGAAGCGTTGGTAAGCAGGGACCGATACACTGTTTGTTGCTAATGTGTCCCGTAAGAGGTATTTATCGCGTGTGGCTTTCGCTGAAGCAACAGGATTGTGTGGAAGCCCTAACGCCGCTGAGGCAGTTGTGGCAAGCAACGTAGTATCGTCATCAACACCAACTATCGCTGTGATAGGGTATGTTTCAGCAAATTCAAGGATTGTCTGGGTCGCAACGCTCGGCACAGCGATGTCCAACACAAGCCATTGGCGCGGCGAAAGATCCGCCGTCGTCGCGGCTTCTTCTGAAGCGATAACGATCTCTACATCAAGTTTCAATGCAGCGTCAAGGAAGTCCGTAGCCCGATATGTGCGTGTTGGAAGGAGCAGGAGAATACGCGGCGTTTCTAACGGTTGATGCTGCATTTAGAAATCTCCTAATCCGCTGTAGCATAGCCTGTTGGGCTGTGTTCTTGATCCGCTATAGCATAGCCTGTTAGACTGTGCTGGATTGTCTGGTAAGCACATTTACAAAGCGCGCCTACCAGACCTCAGGAATAACGGAGCCTTGCTAACCCGTACGGACACCTCGCAACAACTTCTGATACGACGCATGGGCACTCTGGGCATCTTCTTCGCCATCAAGCACACGACGCAGGCATTGCACAAAGCCGATCGGGTCATCCTCTCCAAAGATGGTGCGTCCGAACAGAATAGCACGTCCGCCGTTACTGACGACATTATGCGCCAAGGTGAATGTGCTACGCGCGTTTTGACGAGGACCGCCCAACGCACCGATCACCAGCGTCGTATCGAATTGGCACAACTCAGCCCAGACATCGCCAGTCGTATACGCTGTCTTAATAAAGCGGGGACGTTGGTGTTTCCGAAGGTAACTCATCGTCCGAACAATTGAATCCGCAACGTACATACCCCGTTTTTCCTCGTCCATGCCGGGGAGTTTAACGTTCGGTAAAAACACCTCTAAGAGATGATCGAAGCCTTCAATTTCACCGACGACATGCGCGAATTGTACATACGCTTGCAGCATCCGTTCATCTGCGGCTGGATCGTTGTTGAGTGTAATGGAGTACAACCCAAGATTAACCTTGCATTCCAGCGCGGGACCGATAAGTGCCTCACAATAGCGTTGCATATCCTCCGGAAATACCGTCTGAAACGGCATCGACGGGTGTGAGGTATAGACACCAAATCGTGGGTTCCAGATGGCGGTTTCTGAATTCATCCGGACAATCGGTGTGATCGGCGAGCTCTCAAGCAGGTCTTCTTCAAGCGCAAGCGTTTCTGCATCGGCAGGTGTCATCAGAAGTCCATCTAATTGCCCATCAGCGACGAGGTCGCGTTGAAGCTGCAAGAACTCTGCGTGTGTACGATAGTGTGGTTTTGGATGCTGCACCTGTCCGAGTCCTTTAATGCCAGCGGATGCAAGTGGATCCGCCGCAAAAACCAGGATCGGGTTTTGTGCAAGCAGGTCTGGATCAGCAAGTTTCTCAAATATCCGGTTACCCATCTATAATTAATTCCTTGTAATTAGTTAGCGAGTACGCAGTTATAAGTTATAAGTTAAGAGGGTTCAGAAACTCCCGACCGCTCTTTACTTATAACCTAAAGGTTTTTCGCAGAAAAACCGTACTTATAACTTATAACTACTCTTAGAGTGTATTCGTTGGATCAATATCTATCACAAATTCAATAGCCTTTGATTTAATGCTGACAGGCGGATCGTCACTTAAACGTCTAAGGAGGTGCCCCATTTTCTCCGCCGCAGGGCTTCGGAGCAAGAGATGCCACCGAAATTTTCCTTCAATTTTCGAGAGCGGTGCCGGGGCAGGACCGAGGATTTCCACTGCCAGTTCTTGCGTATCAGGTGCCCGCGAAGGACGCGCTTGATCTGTCTGCCATATCTCAAGTTGATCGCGCACAGCATGGGCGGTATCAATGACCTCTTTTTCGTCTTTACCCCGCAGTAAGAGCACTGCGACATGCGAGAACGGTGGATACTGTAACGCGCCGCGCGCTTCAATCTCCTGCTGATAGAAATCAAGGTAGTCGTGCTTCTGTGCAGCCGCGATACAATAATGCTCCGGCATATACGTCTGGATGACAACTTTACCCTCAAGTTCAGCACGTCCAGAGCGTCCCGCAACCTGCGTTAACAGACTGAACGTTTGCTCACTCGCTCGGAAATCCGGTAGATTTAAAGCCGTATCCGCTGCGATAACCCCGACAAGTGTAACGTTCGGAAAGTCTAACCCTTTTGATACCATCTGTGTACCGATCAGGATGTCAATCTTCTGCTGTTCAAATCTTTTCAAAATCTGCTGATGCGCATTTTTTCGCGCCGTCGAATCCGCATCAAATCGCTGGACACTCGCCTTTGGAAATGCCTTGTGCACCTCTTGCTCAACCGCCTCTGTTCCCGCACCAAAAAAGCGGATAGCCTCACTGCCGCACTGCGGACAGGTAGGCTGCGTCGGACGTTTGGCACCACAGTGGTGGCAAACAAGCAGTTGCGTCTCACGGTGGTAGGTTAACGAGATAGAACAATTGTCACACTGTTCAACATAGCCGCACGTTCGGCAGAAGACATAAGTGGAGTGTCCACGCCGGTTAAGGAACAGAATAATTTGCTCTCGCCGGACAAGCCGCTCTTCAATAGAACTTCGGAGTATCTCGGAGAAGATCGTGCGATTGCCCTTTTTCAGTTCGGTTCGCATATCAACGATGTGAACATCGGGCATCTTTCTATCAAAAACACGGTTCGGTAAATTGAGAAGCCGATAACTCCCATTTTTCGCATGATGGAAACTCTCAAGAGATGGGGTCGCACTTCCAAGCAGAACAGGACAATTCGCGAGTTCGCTCCGTTTTTGCGCCACTTCCCGCGCATGGTAACGCGGGGCGTTATCCGATTTATAAGAGTCCGAATGCTCCTCGTCTATAATCAGCATGCCGAGTGCTTTGACTGGGGCAAAGACAGCAGAACGCGGACCGATAACAATATCCGCTTCACCTTTCTGAATGCGATGCCATTGGTCATAGCGTTCGCCATCGTTCAACCGACTATGCAACAATGCGACCCGTTCCCCGAAGCGTCCAACAAATCGAGAAGCCGTTTGCGGTGTAAGTGAAATCTCTGGGACCAACACTATCACAGACTTTCCATTCGCCAACACTTCCGCCATCGCCTGCATATAGACCTCTGTTTTTCCGCTGCCGGTTACCCCGTGTAAGAGAAAAGTCGGCGGCCGCTTAGCTTTGTTCAAAGAATCGGGGGGACAAACCCCTCCTACAGGGTCTGATGCCAGGACTTTTTGAATTTCCGAGAACGCCGTCAATTGCGTCGAGTTCAACCGGAGGGGGTGTGTCGGCGCAACAGACTCAGAGTTCAGCGGATTCCGCACCGTTTCTGCGCGTGTAATCTGAATAAATCCGCGTCTTTCCAAGGGGCGTAACAATGAACTGCTCGCATTTACCCGCTTTATCAAGTCCGCCGTTGCTAACGGGGCACTTTCAGCAAGAAGCAGTTCGAGAACTTCTGCGCGTTTCGCATCTCCTGCATGGCGACGCTTATTGGAACCGTCTGCTCCCTCATTCTTGAGTTGCACAATTTCTGCCTCAATATCAGCAATCGGTAACGCTAATTCCGCTACAGTCGTTTTTTGCGTGGTCGCTTTCGGTTTATGGGAAACATCAATCTTAACAACACCTTTGTTGGAGAGTGCTGTAATCTTTGGACGCACATCCTGATAACTCAACCCAGTCCGTCTGGCAAGTTGACGCATCGAGAGTTTGCCTTCTGCTTCTAATAATGCGACGAATTTTTCTTCGATTTTTCCGAGGGATGCGGAGAATTCGGGTAAAATCTCGACCTGCTCCTTTTTCTGGCTGCGGACAGCAGCTGGCACTGCTGAAAAGAGCGCAACGCCCCACGGACAGACATAATAGTCCGCCATCCATTTTGTAAGGTTGAGCATCTCACGAGAGTACATCGGAGTCTCATCCAGACAGTCAGAGACATTCTTGATAAGTTTCGGAGCGAGATCGGTTTCATCTACACGTTCAACGACAACGCCTTCCTGCTTTGTTCGGCGAAACGGTGCTAATACTCGAACCCCAGGTTGCAAAACCGCGTCCAAATCTCGCGGCACGCCATAGGTAAACACCTGATCTACGGATAGTGGAAAAGCAACGTTCGCATAACTCATATTTTTTCAAATATGGCTTTCGGCAGTCAGGGCGGTTTTTCTGCGAAAAACCTTTCAGAAGTTAGCAAAAGACAAAAGGGTTAGCGTAACTCTCTTATCTTAACTGATAGCCGATAGCCATTTCCTATTCTATCCTCGCGCCAAAAATGCCAGGACTTTTTTTATATCTTCCCACACATCGCGTTTCGCATTTGGATTTCTGAGAAGGTAGGCTGGATGGAAAGTCGGCATAACAACCGGCGCCTTTTTATGCGGAAGAACGTGCAATCCCTCAAGCTTACACGCATGGAACTCACCGCGAAGTTTAGTAATCCCTATATTTGTACCGATCATCATCTGTGCTGCAAAACTTCCTAACGCTACAATCACTTTCGGTTGGATGAGTTCTATCTGACGGATTAAATACGGACTACAAGACGCAATCTCATCGGGTTCAGGGTTTCTGTTGCCAGGAGGACGGCATTTAAGCACATTCGCGATATACACATCCTCGCGCTTCAGCTTCATCCCTGACTCAATGATTTGTGTTAGCAATTGACCCGCCCTACCGACAAAAGGTTCGCCTTGTTCATCCTCATCGGCCCCGGGTGCCTCACCGATGAACATAAGATCAGCACTCGTATTCCCGACACCGAAAACGACACGCTTGCGGGTCTCGTGTAACCTACATTTCGTGCAGGCTCCGGCATCTGTTGCCAACGCTGGCAGATCGAAATCGGCATAAGGCGACGGTTTTTGGGGCTCGCTGGATTCCGTTTCTATGAAGCCGAGTTGAAGTTGCTCTTCCATGTATTCCCTCACACTTGCAACGAGTTCTATGTATTCTTTTTTAATACTGTCTCTATCCATTTTTCATCCATTAATAGCCGTCAGTCTTCATGCTTCGCAGTGAGAGTTAACATCTTGTGGCAGTTGCTTTGTTGTACCAGCCACAGCATGTCTCTTAACTGATAACTGATAACCGATGACTATTCTACTAATTCCGCAGATTGTCAATGACCGACAGACCATCGAACCACGTGACGTACAAGAAAAACGCAATCATAAGAACAATGGTAACCTGCTGAACAATTTCTTGTGCCTTTCGGGGCATAGGCTTGCCCCGCAACTTTTCAACGGCACAAAAGAGCAGCTGCCCGCCATCAGCAATCGGAATCGGTAGCAGATTGACAATAGCAAGATTAATACTGATAAACCCGATAAAAAAGATTACACTGCTCAAGCCGAGACGATTAAACATGTTGCTCGTTGCGGTCGCAATACCGACGGGACCCGCGAGGTGTTTCGGCGATACATCACCACCTATCAACTGCTGGAGCGTTCTGCCAATGGCTGTAAAGGTCAACCATGTCGCTTCAACACCTTTCTCAAACGCTGCGAAAATACCATATTCTGGCAAAGGTGGCTCCTTTGCATCGAGCTGCAGACCGCTGAGAGAGGTCTGCCATATCAATCCGAACATAATATGTTTAGGATCCGTCTCTGAACTTTCCGTCTCGCCCGAAAGAGTTACTTGTTCCAGGCTACCCTGCCGCATCAATTCGATTTCAATCGGTTGGTTTGCCGCAATGAGTTGTGAGTAGAGCGTCGTCTCGTTTACGGTTTCTCCGTTAAGCGTAAGGAGTACATCTCCATCCTGAATGCCAGCGTTTTCAGCAATGCCCTCTTCTTGAACAGCTGCGATCACACGCCACTCCACCGGCATTTCGAGCGTAAATATCTCATCCCCACGGCGAACGCTGAGTCTTAAAGCCTCGTCATTTTCGTTGATGTTATTATAGAGTGATTCGTATTTCTCGTCAATCCAATCTGCTGATGGATGCCACACACCGTAGCCAAAATAGGGAACGTTATGAAGCCTCTCGCCGTTGATACGCTCAATCACATCACCGACTTGAAGACCGGCTTCCGCGGCGGGACTCCCCGCTCTGATCTGACTCACCATGGTCGCAGTGCTGCTACTTACCTGAAGCTCACCGATATCGCCTCTAACACTCGGTACCGCGTTCGGACGGACATAGACGGTTTGGGGCACCCCGTCTCGCTCGACAACGAGTTCCAATTCTTTGTTGGCACTCGTATAAACTCGGGTCTGGAACGTATACCAATGACGGATCGATTCCCCATTGACCGAAAGGAGAATATCACCGGGCATGAGACCACCGATAGCACCCGGACCGTCCTCCGCAACCCAACCGATTTGGACGCTCTCTTGTTCTCCGAGAGGTAATCCCGTCAATCCACCGATCAATCGCGCAGCATCGGTGTTAAGTCCAGTAGCGAAGACAAGCCAATATACCAAGATCCCAAACAAAAGATTAACGAAGGGACCCGCAGCGACAACAAAGGCGCGGCTCCCGACGGACGCACTCGCAAATTCGCCGGGCGCACCGGTCTGTTCGCTTGGATTCTCCCCTTCCATCTGGACGTAGCCACCAAAGGGGAGCAAGGAGATTTTATATGTCGTTTCATCGCGCTGAAATCCAATTAATTTCGGGCCGAAGCCGATGGAAAAAGTACTTACCTTAATACCGCAGCGTTTCGCCGCATAAAAATGACCAAGCTCATGAATAAAGATAAGGAAACCGAGGGGAATAATCGCGAGAAACGCAGCTTTGATATACGGAAAAACTGTACTAATTAGGTCAATGAAGAATTCCATGTCTATTACCCCTTTTTCTTTAATGGCTATCCGCCATCAGGGCGGTTTTTCTGCGAAAAACCTTTCAGCCATCAGTTAAGAGGTTATCGTTTAACAAAGCCTCTTTTAACTGATTGCTGATGGTTGATTGCCGATGGCTATTTTTGTGTGTTTTTTTATAAGCGAATTTGCTGTTGATTTTGCCCACTGATCAACTTCAAGGATATCCGACAACGTCGGTTCTCGGATTACCACATGCGCGTCCATCACACGTTCGAGGATCGCAGGTATATCCATAAACCCGATAGCAGCGTTAAGAAACGCCGCTACAACGACCTCATCTGCGCTGCTCAATACCACGGGGAGCGTACCTCCGACCTCTGCAGCGGTATAGGCGAGCGTGAGACACGGGAATTTTTCAAAATCAACAGGCTCAAAGTGCAGTGTCCGGGCTTCCCGAAGATCCAAACGCGGCACCGGTGCAGAGAGCCTTTTTGGATAAGTTAAAGCGTATTGAATCATAATACGCATATCTGTCGGACCCAATTGGGCAAGTGTAGAACCGTCTGTCCATTCCACCATGGAATGAACGATGCTCTCGGGGTGGACAACAATGTCAATTTTTGAGAGTTCTATATTAAACAACCATTTTGCTTCGATGACCTCCAGCCCTTTATTCATCATCGTCGCCGAGTCAATTGTGATTTTCTGTCCCATCTTCCAATTCGGGTGCTGGAGTGCCTGCGCCGGTGTGACGGCGTAGAGGTCCTCTTTCGGAACTGATCGAAAGGGACCACCGGATGCTGTAATCAAGAGACGATGGATGTCTGCCTGTCGATCACGTGCCCCTTCCAAACATTGGAAGATAGCGCTCATTTCTCCATCTATCGGTATCAAGTTAACGTCGTTTGTTTTCACCGCTGTGTTAACAAGCGGTCCTGCCATCACCATTACCTCTTTATTAACGAAGGCGATATCTTTGCCTGCGTCAATCGCCGCTAAGGTCGGTAACAACCCCGCACTCCCGCCCATTCCGTCCAAGACTTGGGATGCTTCCGGCATAGTAGCTACGGCTTGGAGGCCTTCGCTTCCTGTGAGTACCTGTGTCCCGTTGATGTCTCGAATGCGTGTACGCAGTTTTTCACCCGCAGTAGCGTCATTGAGTGCCACCAACCCAGGACGATATCGCCGAATCTGCTGTTCAAGGGTATCTACGTCCCGGTTCGCTGCAAGACCGACCACCTTAAATTCGTCAGCATGCGTTTCAACAACACTCAGGGCGTTTTTTCCAATAGAACCCGTGCTACCAAGTATGGCGATGTATTTCATCTGTAATGTCTGCTTTTACGGTAAATGGCCTGTCAATTCTAAGTAATAATAGAGGGCAGGGGCACTAAAAATCAGGCTGTCACATCTATCAATAAAACCGCCATGACCCGGAATTACGTCCCCAGAGTCCTTAACCCCAGCCGTCCGCTTCATCAGCGAGGCACTTAGGTCACCCAGTTGTCCCAGAACGCTCAACAGCAACCCAATAAAAACCCCATTCATCCAAGAAAGCGTTCCTTTCAGGAGGGTTACACTCAGCACAAAGCCGATTAGCGTACCCACAACCAGTCCACTGATTGTCCCTTCAACTGTTTTGCGTGGGCTGACAGGGGTACCGAGTTTATGTTTACCGAAGGCTCTACCAACGAGATACGCACCCGTGTCGCTGCTCCAAATCGTACCACATAGCAAGAAAATGAAAAACATACCGTGCGGTTCAGCACTCCGGAGTAAGATCAGGTGATACCCCAGTATCCAACCGATTGTTAAAATACCGGTTAACTTTAACGTAACGGCGACCAACTCACCCGCGATCCTTCCACTAAAGATACTCTCGGCAAACACATAGATGAACACGAAAGTAAAGAAACTAAACACGATTCCTGAGACGGACACAGTCTCCGTCAAGATCGGCAAGAGATGTGCTAATAAACAGCACGCACCTGTCAGGAATACTGACATCACCGGATTCAATTTTTCGGTAAAGTGTTGCGCCAGACGACAGTACTCAACTTGCATTATCAACGTAGCGCCTAATACAAGTACCAGGTAGAGCCAATCTCCCCAATAGATGATGAAGAGAACCAGCGGCACCAGCACAACCACGCTCAGGGTTCTCCGCCAAAACATAGGTTCTGTATCCCGTTTTTTTAGATTTCCTTGCGGTTAATCAAGTATATCTGTTCTTCCAAAGGTTAGCCCAAAGAATCCTGCTTGCCTTTCCTCTTAAAGTCCCCCTGATAAGGGGGTTAACTTCTTAAAGCGAGAAACACAAACGCAGCTTGTAATGGAATGGAAAGCGAAGCGCTGTCGTTTAAAAGCGGATCTATGGCGCAATATTTTCAACCATCAATATCACCTTACCAAACTGCAAAGTAATATAAAATTAAGTTTCTAAGAGTTCCGCTTCCTTTGCCTCTGTTAATGTATCAATCTGGTTAATATAGGTATCTGTGAGCTGCTGCACAGGGTCCGCGCTCGCCTTGCCGCGCTTTTTGTCACCACCACGACCACGGCTTTTCGCACCACTGCTACCTGCATCGCCCTCAAGTTCTTTGACGGCATCATTAGCATCGCGACGGATATTCCGAATCGCCACTTTACCCTCTTCGGCGAGTTTACGCACGACTTTTGTCAACTCCGTCCGCCGCTCTGTTGTGAGCTCAGGCACAAGGATTCGGATAACATTACCGTCGTTGCTCGTTGAGAGTCCTAAATCTGAATGCGCTATTGCTTTCTCAATTTCTGTAATCAGCGTTTTATCCCAAGGTTGAATGACGAGCAGGCGCGGTTCCGGAGTCGTAATCGTACCGACTTGACTCAACGGACTTTTAGTGCCATAGTAAGTAACCGTGACCTGATCTAATAGAGCTGGCGTGGCACGTCCTGTTTGCACATGCGACAATTTCGCCACGGTCACTTCAATCGTTTTCTTCATCCGGGATTCAGCCTGTTGAAGTACCTGTTGCATCTGATTTTCCCTTTTTTTAGAACTTACGCAGCCCCTACTGCAAGCAGGGTTTGAAACGCTGCCTGCAGTGCGTAGGATGTACGTTATCATGGAAAAATGCGTAAGTCCTGTTTTTTATATTTCCTTGCGGTTAAATCAAGTAGATTGTTACTTTGCGGGTTACCATTTTGTAACTCTAAAAGAAACACCGTACGGACCGCGGTTTCTGTATTCTAACCCGAGTTGCTACTAATGGGTTTTGCCTGTTTGAAGAACCCTTTTCAGCACCTTTCTTCACCCCAGAGGGGTGGTATATCTATAGAAAATCGTGTGTTCAATCTCTCGCACTCCCGGGGAATGCCATAGGGAGAACCTTCATACCGTTGATTCCGGAGTGCTATGTGGATAAACAGGTAGCAACTTGCGTTATTATAGTAAAATCCAAAAATAAGTTTACAGTTCATCAGGTAACAAACACCCTCCCACCGCTGGCGAGGATTGTATCCTCGCCCTTGTTTTGGTTGGTGTATAAGTAATTACGGAATCTACTATAAACAGAAAAACACAAAAAAACGTAGCTTGTAACGAAGTGGAAAACGAAGTGCTGTCGTTTAAAAGCGGATCTACGGGAACGTTCCTAAAGCCTGAAATGTGGCTAACCGAACTGCAAAGTAATATAAAAATTACTGTCCAAGAACATAAAGTACAAAACGCTTGACAACGATATTCTCACCTAATTGGGCTATAGCGTCCTTTACAAGCGTTTCGATGGTTTGATCTGTATCGCGAATATACGGTTGTTGTAAGAGGCAGGTCTCTGAATAGAATTTTGAGATGCGCCCTTCAACGATCCGTTCAGCGATGTGAGCCGGTTTCCCTTCTTGTTCCGCTTGTGCCAGCAGAATCGCTTTTTCAGCCTCAAGGTCCTCAGCGGGCACATCCTCAGACTTAACATATTTCGGTTTCGCGGCTGCCACTTGCATCGCGATTTCTTTGCCTAACTCTTGAAACTGCTCCGTCCGCGCGACGAAATCGGTTTCACAATTCAGTTCGACTAACGTGCCGACACGACTGCCAGGGTGTATGTAAGAAATGATCAATCCTTCTTCTGCTACCCTGCTGCCTTTGAGCTCTGAAGCCTTCAATCCTTGCTCACGCAACTTCTGAATTGCCTGTTCAATGTTCCCTTCCGTTTCGGTTAGTGCCTTTTTGCATTCCATAATCCCCGCACCGGTGCGCGAACGGAGTTCACTAACCATCTTTGCTGTAATTGCCATCTATCCTCCTCTTATTTTAATTTTTCATAATTGCTAAATATTTATGGCGCGGTGACTTATTGACAAGACAACCGCGCCCAAAAGTTTCTTATTGGGATTGCCGCCGAGGGGGTCTCCCTTTCCGTCTTTGACGAGGCTGGCGCGTCTGACGCTGCTCGCTATCCCCAATTGCCTCAGGTTCCGCTGACAACTCCGCCTCTTCGAGAATTGTCGCACTCTCTTCTTCATGTCGTTCCGCTTCAAGCACAGCATCTACAGGGCGCGCGGCTTCGGATCGCTCTGCATCGTCTGTGACCTGTTCGCCTTCTAACGCTTCCCCGCGGCCCTCAATTACCGCCTCAGCCAAAACGGAGCAGATCAGACGGATCGAACGGATGGCGTCATCGTTTCCTGGGACCGGCAAATCAATCGGATCCGGATCACAATTCGTATCAACAATAGCAATGATCGGAATTCCTAATTTATTTGCCTCCGCAATAGCCGTATGTTCCTTACGCGTATCCGTTACGACGACGACTTCAGGGAGCCTCTTCATTTCTCTAATCCCGCTGAGGTTATTATCCAGCTTGCCTTTCTCGCGCAGTAAGCGAATCACCTCTTTTTTCGGCCTTTTTTCAAGTACGCCGTTCGTTTCGTCGGCATCCAATTTGTCTAAACGGTTAACACTCCGACGGATCGTCTGGAAATTCGTGAGCATACCGCCCAGCCAACGATGGTTCACGTGGTACATACCACATCGAACAGCCTCGCCGCGAACAGCCTCTTGGGATTGCCGTTTGGTGCCGACAAATAATATGCCCCCGCCTTTTGCAGCCGTGTCTTGCACAAACGCTGCCGCGGTTTCAAGCATCCGTAACGTCTTCTGCAAATCGATGATATAAATCCCGTTCCGCTCTGCGAAAATATATTCCGCCATCTTCGGATTCCAGCGACGGGTTTGATGTCCAAAGTGAACTCCACATTCGAGGAGCTCTTTCATTGTAACTGCCAAAAAAAACCTCCTAAGTTTGCAGAAGAAATACCTCTTCTGCCGGGTTTTCGCGTCCACCTCCTTCATGTCTGCATCAGACTCTCAGATCGAGAGAACCCGCTGTGCAAATCGAGAGGTGTGTTGTATCCATTATTGAAGTTTAAACGCCTGATGAACACCTATTCATCAGAACAGATACAAATATTTTACCACAGAAACGATTGTATTTCAAGTTTAATTGTGTGTTATATATGCGTAACCGATGGATGTCAAGGAAATTGGGAGATAGTTTAGAAAACTGAACGGCTCTGGACTTCTTCTATACGGAATTATAGAATTTGCGCGCAGTCTATGGTATAACTTAACAGGAGGCGAAAAAGTGGAACATCTGATTGAACATATCGCTGGGCACTTAAAAACAGATGCCCAAGCACTCAAACTTGAACCGATTCAACACGGAACACGGCAAAGACACAACGTCTGCCTGCTGAGACTCGGCACTGAAAACTATCTGCTAAAGCAACACGATATCACCACCGCTGTTGTTGCAGCTGGACACACGCCTCTCCAGATTGAAACCGATGTTCTCTCACTTCTACACGACAACGGTTGCCAAGTCCCACAACTTATCTGGCGATCGGAAGACCTCCATGCACTCCTGTTAGAGTGGTGTGGCGAGTCCACGCTCGACGCGCTCGCACAGCGTAGCAAAAATTCTCTACAACCTCTGACCCCGCTCTTGCACACCGTCCTCGAAGAATTCTGCAAGATTGAAACCTGTTTCACAACACACGCCGCACGATGCGCACCTTATATCTTCCATTTTAATGCGCGGGCAACCTTGCGCGACCTGCTTGATAGAGGCAAAAAAGTCGTAGGTTATCTTTCGCACCTCAGTGCCAGTCCGATGTCAGCTGTCGAAACAGAAACGCTCACGAACGCGTGGGATGGATTTTCTAACCGCCTGCAGAATGCCCCCTTGATACTCGGCAACTTGGACAACAACGCTCGAAATATCGTGATTCGGGACGCAGACCCGTTCTTTATCGATTTCGCAAGTATCGGTTGGAATTGGCAGGAGATGCGTCTTGTGCAACTACTCAATAGCATCGGTGCCTTTCTTGTCTCGCCCTCTGAAACCGGAAGCTTCGTTTCTCTTTTAAATAGAGAACTCGTCAATACCTATGCCGAATGGGTAAGCACACACCGAGAAACCTGTCCATCCTCAGAGATTGCTGCGCGTGTTGATAGTCATCACTTACTCTTTTATCTCTCAATTATTGATCAACTCTTGCGAGCGGTTGCGGCACCTGAAGCGACCGAGAACAAGATACTTCTTGAGGCGTGGGGGGACGCACAACCGAGGTTCCGAAGCGCACTCAGGCACATTACTGATACTAATTTAAGCGATGATGTTTGCACAAACCAGACGCGAGAAATAATAGCCGGTTTTTCTGATTAAAACCTTATCTGTACTCACGCAGCCCCTTTGCAGGGTTTTTGCAAACGCTAAAATCCAATGCGAAGAAAGTATTTCTGCAGGGTTTGAAACGCTGCCAGCAGTGCGTCATATGCCCGTTATCATGGAAAAATGCGTAAGTCCTAATGTATACTCACGCGTTGTTACGGTATCAATTTTTACTATCAACATTTTGAAGAATTGTACCCTCAAGCGTTTGGAGAAACACTTGAACCTCTGGTGTTGACGGTTTTTTTTCATTAAACTCAGCCTGATACGATTTTAGGGCTGCATAAAGCGATACTAAGTTGATCTGCCGCCGCTGAGTTGCCTCACGGACACGCTGAAAACTTTCAACAATCTGATCTTCTGAAATGCCATCGGGTCTCTGGTCTACCGATTTCAGATGCTTTTCTACGCGGCTCAGCGCAAGACCTACCATCCAATAACGTGCCCCTTCGCGTCCACCAACCTGACGGTAAATCACGCCACCTGCAACTAAGCCAACTGCCACAATTACTAACAAAAAAGTCAGAACCCTTCTATAGCAACCACTTATTTTTTTTCGTATTGTTGCCATATTTATATTTTTCCCTCGCGGATCGTCAGTGCTGCTTTCAACTTTTGACTCCCGATAAATTTTGTCCCGTGTGCATCAAAGTACTCAAACTCACCTTCAAGGACTTCAAACACCGCAACATCAGCGATAGTCCCAACTTTCAGATTACCCAGCTGCGCCTCACGTTGGATAGCCTTCGCAGCACTGAAGGTCGCCTTGTCAATCACCTCCGCAAGCGATAAGCCCAAATGCATCAACTTTGATAACGTCGTCGGCAGATCGTAGACCGGACCGTTGATGTTTCCTGTGTGTAAATCGGTGCTAATAACATCTGAGATGAAACCTTGTTCCATGGCGCGTTGAGCGATTTCATAATGGAAACTTCCGGCACCGTGCCCGACATCAAAAATAATACCGTCCTCGCGCGCCTGCCACGCCTCAGGGATAACGCTGCCTTTCTCATCAATGATGTTATCTCCGTTGCCTTGGAAACAGTGTGTAATCACATCGCCCGGACGTAGTAACTTTAGTATATCAGGGAGCGGCACGCCGGCACCGATATGGCACATGACGGATGTCCCGGCGCGTTCAGCGGCTTCAATCGCACATTTCAACGGTTCAACACCGTTCTCTCCAACTTGACCTTTCCCCTGACGCACTTTGACACCTACGGTCATATCGCGATGCTGTTGTAATGTTTCCGCGACGCGCCCTGGATCGGCGTAAGCCATATCGTACATTTCGCCTACGGGCCCATAGACAAGTCCAATGCCGGAGATGTGGATATAAGTGAGGATGTTCGTCTGGGCAGGTTCAGCAATGAATTCTCGGAAACCGGGGAAGGTCACCCAACTCGGACTACCAGCGTCCACTACAGTGGTCGTTCCAGCCGTGGGACAGACAGCATCGGGCCTGATACCCCAGGTCGTTACCCCGTAATAGACGTGTGTGTGGATATCAACAAGTCCCGGTGTTACATATTTATCCTTAACAGATATCGTCTGCGTTGCTGCACTTTCGGGAATGTCTGGTTCAATCGCTGCGATAACACCGCCAGCAATCGCAACATCACGCGCAGCATTCAAACCTTGCGCGGCATCAATGACAGTACCGCCTTTCAGTAAAATGTCATACTTCACTTCTGTCTCCCGGTTCGGTTTCCTGTGTTCCTACTATCACACGCCTCGCTTATCACCCCATATATCCACATGGACACGCGGCGAATACCGATATCCGTTCTCTTTACAGAGACCAACCAACCATTCCTGTTTCTGTTGTAGCACAGCAGGCGTTGTTCCCTGCGGCATCAGCAGAATCGTTTCCGCAGGAATATCGATCTTTTTCTGTAGCGTTTGGATCTCAGCCAAATCTTCAGGCGTATCTACCACAAACTTCACTTGGCACGGATACATATCTAAAAATTTGCGGATGACATCCGGTTGAATACGCCCGCGTTCGTGGCGTTTGAAAAAGCGGTTATCTGCCGGCGGACTGGAATTGCGTAACTTCGGACTCATTGAGATCAGGTGTGCTGCGACCTCAGCAAAAAGTGTAGCATTCGTTTCAATTGTGATGTGATGTCCCCGTTTATCCAGTTCACCACAGAGTGCCATCAACGCTTTAGACTGAATAAAAGGTTCACCGCCCGTAATAACGACGTGTTTACACTTGTATTGCGCGATTGCGGTGACACTTTCAGCAACGCTAATATCCCGATTTTCTGGCTCCCAAGATGTGTAAGGTGTATCACACCAAACACATCTCAGATTGCAATAACTCGTTCGGAAAAAAACAGAGGGGACACCGATGAGTTGCCCTTCACCCTGAATTGTATGGAAGAGTTCGCTGAATTTCATTGCTCTTAAAGCCCCCTGATAAGGGGCCGGGAATGCCATACGGCATTCATACCCGGGGAGGTTCCCACACGGGAAACCTCATACCGTTGATTCTGATTCTTTAGAGGGTTAGAAATACCGCATTGCCTCTTAGGGCTACGCTTCAATGAGTTCGATTTGAACGTTATCCGGACCCTTGAAGAATGCCATCATGAGCCCATTGGGCTTCAGGTCTTCAAGTTCCGCACCCTTTGCTTGGAGTTTCGCGACTTCCGCATCAAGGTCTTCTACGGTGAAAGCGAGTTGGTAGACCCCCCAGCGTGGGTTGCCACTGGTGTCTTCGACTTCCATAGCCCCTAATTTAGGTGAGAGGAAAATCCGTTCCCCGCCGATATCCATCCGGACGATTTTTAAGCCCCGAACCTCAACAGTTTCGTCAACTTTTCCGTCAAACATCTCTTCGTAATAACGAACTGCACCTTCCAGATCCTCACAGCGGAGGTGAACGTGGTGAAATGTAAATGCCATTGTTAAAGTTTCCTTTCTTTAAAAAAAGCGCGCCACACAAACGCGCAAACCAAAAGATAATACGATATATAAAATTATCACATAATCCTTTGATTGTGTCAAATTGTTTTTTCCTATCCAGATCGATGCCTTTTGCCGAGAAATACCGAGTGCGATGATACAATTATTGCATCGTACATGCGAATATTGTGCTTGATACGGCAATTTATCTGAAGAAAACGTAATTGAATGCGTTTAACTTTCCGGTAAGTGTTCAGTGCCAGGACCGGTGTTATCATGGAAAAATGCGTAAGTCCTGTTCTAAAGTAAACGAATACCTAAAGTGAACGTTAAAGTCGTATAAACTCAGAAAAGTAAACTAAAATATCTCAATACTTTTCGGATATAAAATAAGGAAAAAATTATGGCAACTACAATTCGCCAGCGAGATAAGGTCACGATTTTAGAACCGAGTGGAAGAATAGTCGGCGCTGCTGTATCCGAATTACGGAAAACGATCCTACCAGACATAGAAGCATCCGATACCCCACGCATTCTCATCAATTTCGAGAACGTTAACATGATGGATAGTTCAGGGCTCGGTGCGCTTATGGAAGCACGTGCCATCGCTTCACGCAAGCAAGGTCGTATCGGGGTCATCAACGTTGGGAAACACATTAAAAATCTGATTGTTCTCAGTCGAATCGTTAGTCTCTTTGAACACTTTGATAGCGAGGACGAGGCAATTTCAGCACTATCTACCTAAAACCTAAGAGCCTGTAGAACCTCAGATGGGATGGTTTAATCGTCCCATTAATGCTCATTCTGAAAATTAGATAAAAACGAACTTTTTTCTCATCGTATCAAACTAAAGTAACGAACGCCTTGATTAGATGTTCAGATAGCGTAAGGGAAAAAAGAAAAATAAACAATTAAAAGTTCCTGTAAAATACAAAGGAGTAAATCATGATTACTAAAATTCGCCGACAAAACGGCATCGCAATCGTAGAACCCAACGGAAAAATAATGGGACCCACATCATCAGAATTATGGGACGCAATCCTACCGCAAATAGAGACTTCGGATGCCCCACGCATTCTCATCAATTTCGAGAACGTCAGTAAGATCGACAGTTCAGGGCTGGGGGCACTCATGGTAGCACGTTCAGCTATAGCGCGAAAGAAAGGACGTGTCGGGGTCGTCAATGTTGCGAAACAGATCAAAAATTTGATTATTCTCAGCCGACTCGCGAGTCTCTTTGAGCATTACGACAGCGAGGCCGCCGCGGTTGCGGCATTAGCAGCCTAATATCCAAATTTTGGACATGTCTACGGGGGTGGTTTTACCGCCCCGCTTTTGTACCACAAACTGTTAGTTTGTGGGTGAATGAAACACCCTCAAATAATTACTGATTTCACCATAAAAGTTTATCTACAGATATTGAATAATGTATGCAATAGGACTTACGCAGCCCTCCTGCAGGCGGGGTTTAAAACCCCGCCTGTAGTGCGTAAGGCGTTCGTTATCATGAAAAAATGCGTAAGTCCTGGGCAATTAGAAATGGTATGAAACCATTCCTCTGGCGGCTGATCGCAGATCGCTGACCGCTAATATTCTGATAATTATTTCTCGTTTTTTCTGATTTTTTTCAAATTATGCACCCTTTTTGGTGACGAATTGCGTCTTTTAATAATTGAAAGCGAAAAAAAACGAACTTTTTTTCAGCGTATCTGACTAAACTATCAAATACCTAAAATTGAATCTTCAAATAGTATAAAAAGATTAGAGGGGTCAATTGACACCGCTAATGTCCTAAAAAACAAAAAGGAGCAAATCATGACTACTAAAATTCGTCAACAAAATGGCATCACGATTTTGGAACCCAACGGAAAAATGATAGGACCCTCGGTATCCGAGTTACGGACAGCACTTTCGCCGCAGTTAGATGTAGCCGAGGCACCGCGTATCCTCATTAATTTCGAGAACGTCAATAAAATCGACAGTGATGGACTCGGCGCACTCATGGGCATCCGTGCCGTTACAGCCCGAAAGAAAGGTCGTATCGGTGTGGTTAATGTGAGTAAACAGATCAAAAATCTGATTGTTCTCAGCCGACTCGTGCGAGTCTTCGAGCATTACGACAGTGAGGCTGCTGCGGTTTCCGCACTCTCCGCCTAAAATCCAAAATCCATTAAAATCTCAACAGGGGTGGTTTTACCACCCCTTTTTTTTCTGCCAGTGTTTGATTATAGCGAATCCGAAAAATAAATAGCCATCTTTGTAGCATAACCTTTTAGGTTGTGCCAGTCTGAATGTCCTCAACGGTCATTCAGACTGTTTGCGAGTGCCCAATTAATTGAGGGGGTTTCATAAATTATTGCGACTCCAACAATAGCAAGTCGTGCTGCAACTCGTAAAATCTAACGAGAAGAACTCTTTTGTACCACAATCTGTTAGATTGTGGTCTTTCAGGGACAGATGCTATTCATTGTTCTCCGTTGATTGCCCGCAAACTCTCACTGCGAGGCAAGTTTGCGGTACGAAACCGCCATGAATAATGAACCATCCTCAATTAATTATAGGTTTTACTATAAATCGTCCTGGCACGAAGAGATGATGCCCATTGACAAATCACGCCTAACGCTGTTATTATGTTAGAAACTTGAAGCATAGGGTCATAACATGTCCTTGGAAAAATGGACGACGCTCCGAACCGCAGATGTCCACGTACTCGCGCAAGAACTCGCAACGCAGCAGATACCCAGCATCGCACAACTCGAACCCATAGCCGACTGTGAGGAGTTGATCACCTTCGCGGAAGCCAATCCGACGCCTATTGAATTCACGCCACAACATCCGGCATGGCGATTGGAATCCGTCGCTGCGCGTATCATTGAGGGCATCGCTGTTGCCGCACACGAACCGCTCACCGAGTTCGGATACCGAGAACTTGCACGTATCCTGTTAGAACACGCCGCATATCTCTATGCCTATCCCGATGACGAACCCCGCCCGAGACTCGAAGCGGGAAGTGCTTTGGCATTAGCAGGTTGCGTCTGTGCATCACTCCCCCAATCCGAACTCTGGCGATTGACTGGGTTTGGAAGAACCGCAACCGCTTTCCCAGAGGTGGCACCTACGCCGACAGACGCACATCTGATCCTACCCATAGAGGTCGCTTTCTCACTCGCCAACGAACGCCGCCTCCCGATCCTCGCATCTGCGGTTGATACCTATAACGCTGTTCTCGAGCCGGATTTCACACCGCAAAAGCGTTTTGATTTACCGCTTAGCGATCGCGATTTTTTTCACACACTCAATCTCGATTTTCCGGGGATGGCAGCCGTGAAAGCTGCTGTCCTATCAGACGATATATCGGGCGCAAAATCGGGGTATGCTACTTTTCGCCGTCAGTTCCTAAAAGATTTTGTGGACGAAATTCGTAATTCCGATGCTGTTTTATTAGAACGATCCGATACCTATACCACCGCCAAAACCTATCTGGAGTGTCTGCTTCGATTATCTATCCATCCGACACCGGCTATCCGAGCAACCACAGAAATCAGGATCGCAACGCAACTATTCCCCGAATTCCGAGGTAGTGAACAACTCAGGACGCTGGCATTGCGCCGCTATAAATGGATAACCGATACTTTTTTCCATACCGATGGGTTTCATAAAGATCGGACACTCCGCTCCCAAGTTGAAGCAATCGCGGATTTTACAAGATTTCTATCTGTTTACGGAGGACCCGCGCCGTGTGCTCACGACCTTGAAAAAATTCAAACCTTACTTGAAAAGTTGGTGGCGACATGCATTCATCTCAGCCAACCCGATTTATCGTTTCCACCGCTCGGTCCCCTTCCTGTATCGAACTTCGATGTCGTTGAACTCTGCAACATCGCTGATAGCAATTTCAAGTGTCCCGGTACCACTTCACACGCGCTCCCTGAGACTGGCTGTTATGTCATGAGAGATAATTGGGAAACGGACGCGCAATACCTTTTTTTCGATGCACGTCCATCGCGGAAACCCAACGACACGCCTACATCAAACCTCGTCTTATATGCACACGGACGACAACTGATGACAGGAGCAGCGCGTGTGCTTAACACCCCACCCCTCGCCTTCGATCCACTTGATACGCGGTGGTTGACGACTCCCACATTCGATTTCGTCGAAAAATGGGACAAAACCGTCGATGTCCAACACAAGCGTGCTATCTTCTATCTCAGCGGCGAATACTTCATCTTACACGATCTCCTCCTCGGTACGGAAGCACAGACACTCGAACAGACTTTCCATCTCGGTGAAGATATAGATGTCTATATTGACGTTGATGTTAAACGCGCATGGACACAGGATGAGCACCGTAGCAATCTCTTTATCGAGGCGACCGGGACGGCAGGCTTTGCAGTTGCGTTAGATGGAGATAGTGTTATCTATCGGAGCAGTGAGGCATCGCCAGCGGTCCTGAACACGCTTCTTTTACCGATGAGACCCGGCATCAAAGCACACCCAACTATCTCCGCTATCCCAGTACATGCCGACGCAGATGTCTTAGCAACAGGTTTCACGCTCGAATTACAGCACACAACAGACACCTTCCTAATCTCTGACGACGGCTTGGCAGAGATGTCGACTGAAGATATTACATTTGTCGGGGAATATCTCTTTTTACGGAGAGGCGTATCGGACAATGTTCAATTTATCATGCTGAACGGACGGTTCCTGAAGGCAGGTACGCAAGTCCTCGTCGATTTAGACGAACCCCGCGAAAGTTATGCAAAGATGTAGGTCAGGACCATTCAATTGTCTGTCCATTTTTCGATTGAATTTTCACCCGCAGTCGCGGTGAACTGTCAACAGGTTGCCTCTTGCTCCAGCGGAGCAATATATCTATAGAAAAATGTGCGTCAAGCGACCGCACTCCAGCGGAGTGCTATGTAAACAAGCCGGACCCATACAAAAAATCAATGCTTTGTCAAAAACTGTACACACCCGCAGGCTGCAGGTTCCAAAAAGCCTTGCATCTCAGAGACAGATTAGGATATAATGCAGTTGTGAAAGAACCCAAAAACCACCTACCTTTAGAAGGAGATTTTAAATGACAACTATGAAGTTTTTCCGCAGCATTGTGTGTTTACTCGCATTTATCTTATGCTCCCAAAACGTCCATGTCCAGCAGTCTTTCGCAGCAGATCCGCAAAGCCCGAATAAAACGCCCCAGGTGTCCAAGGTTACTTTTCAACTCATTGAAAAGATGCAGTTCGGGGATGGAACAACAGTCGAATCTATCGCTAAAGATGAGATTGATGCCCTTCGAAACCGACCTATCCGTCTTGGACTGAACGATCATATTGATGGCGTAACACTCACAAAAACGAAGAACGACACGGTTTATGTGCGAACCTGTAGAGAATATGAGGATGCACGTAAACAGGGCTACCACCCAAGCAGTAATTTTGACTTCAAGATGTCATTTTTCTTCATGTATCCCTGTGGATTGTTCAATGCACTTGAAAAGGCGAGTTCGCCAAAACAAAAGTTTATCTCAGATGCCAAAGTCAGCATCGCCAACTTAGAATTGCTCCCTTTCGAGATGTTTGCCGAGAATATTTCGCGGAAATCAAGTTGGGATAAAAGAGATTTAGAGACAACCTACCAGCAAAAAGTTGATAATCAAGCACTCGTCATTACCGAAAAAAGTCAATACGTTTTGCATGTTGAAGGATTCGATATGGGGCAAACGTTCCAGGAAGTGGTGCGAGCTGACTTCAACAATGACGGTATTGAGGACGTTTTGCTATTTGAGTCCCATCATATTATAAAAGGCACATTCGCCGACGCTGGGATTATCGTCTTAACCCGGAAATCAATGAATGGAAAGTTTGAAGTGCTTCGACCCCCTAAGCCTCAGCGGACCCCTCAATTTCCATATTGGTTCTAATGAATATGAGCTTCCAAACACATTGCAACCGTTACCTACAACGGATAAACCGCACGCGAACCACCACCGAAGCGACCCCAGAACTCTCCTTATACCCACACCTCCAAGCCTTCCTTGAAGGGCTATTTGTTGACCATTTTGACACAGACACCATCACACTGACACAAGAACCGAGACAACTTGACCAGATTGGCAGACCGGACTTCATCGCAATGGACGGGTTGCTGCCCCTCGGCTATATCGAGGCAGAGGCGTACGGTAGAGATTTGGACAGACTCACAGGACACGCTGAAGCACAGAACGCGCGTTTTATCGAAAACCTCGACAACTTTATCCTCACCAATTTTCTCGATTTCCAGTTATGGCGAGACGGTCAACAACACGCAACAGCAAACATCGCAGATTCACCTGAGAATTTAGAGGCACTGCTGGACCGGTTTCTGAACACTGGACAGATCCAAATCACCTCGCCAGAAGTACTCGCGAAGTATCTCGCCAGACGAACGCGGGAACTCCAGACGCAGATCGCAACAACACTCACCGATGAAGACAGCGAAATCTACGGGATGTTCTCAGCATTCAAGGAGCTGCTCATCGCTACATTGACCCCAGACGATTTCGCCGATATGTATGCCCAAACGCTCGCTTACGGGTTATTCGCCGCACGTTGCACGCTCCCGAACGCAACCAACTTCTCACGACACACCGCTGCTGAAGCACTTCCGAGATCAAACCCGTTCCTCGTCCAACTCTTTTATCACGTCGCCTCCCCGACCCTTGAGAAGAACATCACCTACATTCTGGACGACATCGCAGCACTTCTCAGCAATGTCCCGACAGAGATGCTTCGCACGGCGTTTGCTGCCAGAAACCACCTCGAAGATCCGGTGATCCATTTTTATGAGACCTTCCTCGCCGAATACGATCCGCAGCGACGCGTCGATCGCGGGGTCTACTACACGCCGCCACAAGTTATCTCCTACATCGTCAGATCCGTGGATAGCCTCCTCAAAACAGAATTAAACAGACCCGACGGTCTCGCTGATGACCACACACTCATCCTCGACCCCGCAACAGGCACGGGTGGCTTCCTCCTGACAGTGCTGGATCACATCAAAGAATACATCACAGAAACCTACGGCACCGGAGAGTGGACGCAATATATCAACGCCCAACTCGTCAAACGGATCTTCGGATTTGAACTGCTCGTTGCCCCGTATACCATCGCGCATCTCAAGTTGAGCCTGTTCTTACAAGCACAAGGCTGGCGCGCCGATGAACGCCTCCGCATCTATCTCACAAATACCTTGGAACAACCAGACGAAATGCAGCCCTCTATACCCTTTGCAGGGTTTATCTCCGATGAAGCAAACGCGGCATTGTCCGTAAAACGCGATGAACCGCTGCTTGTTATCCTCGGCAATCCACCCTATCAGCGTCATTCTGCAAACCCAAGTCGTGTAGGCGGAGATTTAACGTTTATTGGAGAACTCATTGAAGATTACAAACAGATTGACGGACAACCGCTCGATGAATCAACCTCAAAAGCACTTCAGGATGATTATGTAAAGTTTATTCGGTGGGCACAATGGCGAATTGATAAAAATGGCGAAGGCGTTATCGGCTATATTGTCAACAATAATTTCCTTGATGCATCTACCGTTCGTGGTATGCGGCAAAATCTGTTAAACAGTTTCAACGCTATCTATCTGCTTAACTTACACGGGAGCAATAGGAGAACCGAAGCATTTTCGGCAACACAGAGAGATGAAAACGTCTTTGACATCTCACAAGGGGTCTCCATTCTGTTATGTGCCAAAGAACGCGATAATTCTGCACAAGCAAAGGTCTATTACACAGATATATGGGGATCGCGAGAAGATAAATACAACATCCTTTCGGAGACCGATGTCCAATCTACAGAGTGGAGCGAACTACAACCAACGTCACCGTATTACCTTTTTGTGCCGCAATCAATGGACTATAGTGCCGAATATGAAGAAGGATGGAAAATTACTGACATCTTTCAAATCAAATCAATTGGAATTGTTACCGCGCGAGATAAATTGACGATTCATAGGACAGTTGAAGATGTTCGCGAAACCGTGACTGATTTTGTTGCACTTTCTGTAGATGAAGCGCGTGAAAGTTACAGTTTGCCAAGGGATACTCGAGATTGGCAGATTCACCTTGCCCAAGCGGATCTCCGCAATCATCCTGACGCAGAACAGCATATCCAACCTATCAACTATCGTCCGTTTAACACACCTTGGACTTATTACACAGGAAAATCACGTGGTTTCCATTGTATGCCCCGACCCGCCATCATGCCTCATCTGTGTCAGGAAAACCTCGCCCTTTGCGTTTGTCGTGTTGTTGCGGCTCCCACGTGGCAACATGTCTTGATAACCGACAAAATTACTGAAAATCGTTATATATCAAACAAAGGAAGTGAATCGGGACATGTATTTCCACTCTACTTATATCCAAATCCAGAGGAATTAGGGGTACCGACAGAACCTTCACTCAATTTCAAACCCGCCTTCCTCACCGCGTTCTCAGAGGCATTGAAACTCCCGCAGACTCCGCCGTTTAACCTACCAGAAGGCGTTTCACCGGAAGATATCCTCGCCTACATCTACGCAGTGCTATACAGTCCGACCTATCGCGAACGCTATTATGAGTTCCTAAAATACGATTTCCCACGGATCCCATTACCCCAAGATATCCAACAATTCCTCACCCTCGCAACATTAGGACAGCGTTTGATGGATTCGCATCTCTTGAAAGATAAATCGCGATCAGCAGGAACACCAACATCGCATCGGTTTGAGGGCGAAGGTAACGGCGTTGTCAGCAGGATACGTTATCTGGATAGACATATCTGGATCAATCCCGACCAGTATTTCACAGATGTCCCCGAGGAAGTATGGAAATATGAAATCGGCGCGTATCAAATCTGTGAAAAGTGGCTAAAAGATCGACGCGGCGAAGTATTAAGCCATACCGAAGTCCGCCAGTATCGTGCAATCTTGGTAGCTATAGCCGAAACACTCGCAGTTGCGGATGAGATTGATGCGATTTTGTGGTAGGTTTCTGAATCTCGGATTCCTACGAGTCGAGTAAAAAAATAACCGTCTCACCCTCAGGAGCGGTAGGTTCGGTTTTGCGGCGTACTCGCCCAAATGCGATCTGCATTCCTAACCGAACCGGATACTACGCGGAAACCTTGAAGACTTCAAAAAAACTCTTCAGTCCGTAGGGTTTATTTGCTTGGGTATTTTTCAGTATGTTTATAGAAAAATGTTCTCCGCTTCTTTAGCCCTGTAAGGGCGGCATGTTTATAGCGGATCGGAAGGGAAACCCGATTTTACGCAGATACCTCAAAGACTCCAAAACCCTCTTCAGTCCCGTAGGGTTTATTTGCTTGGGTATTTCTTCAGTATCTGTGTAGTACGCGTGTGAGTCAAAGTATTCAGCCCCGTAGGGGCGGCATCTATAAAGACCCTGCCCCGAAATGGCGTAAAAAACCGCTAAATTGCAATCTCTGGTTACCTGAATCGCGAGCTATCATTGAGGACACGGATTTCGCAGATATGAAGAGTTAGTATAGGAATCAAAAGGAAATGTCGTCTTCCGTAACCGTAGGCGGAAGCCGCGTCCCTACGTCTAAGGTGAATGTATCTAATTATTATTGCCGCTGTTTTGGGTGTCGCTGATAATCTTGGGTTAGGAAAGAAACCAGTATTAAGCCGATCCGGAGGGGGCATCTAAAAGTGTTGAACGATTAACTTTGAATTCAAAACCGTATTGTTGGACAGCTGATTTAACAGTGTCTGTAATCCAGTCGTCAACGTAAGGGGAGGTGAGAACTTCGCGTATCAATGCGTTAACATCAACATTAACAGGCATCCCAGTTTTATATATATCGGGGAATTCTACATTCTCTAAGGAAAAATCTGGACTAATTAAATTGCCGTGGTTATCAACATAAGTTATTAGAGAGGATGGATATTGTGGAATAATTGCACGAAATTCTCGTTCGTATTCAAATGGTTTTCTCTTATGGAAATACCAAGTATATAACATACTCATTTCGTTTAACTTTTGTGTGATTGGGTATTCATAGTGATTGATGTATTCAATTTTACCGAGAAAGACATCATAATCATCTATTAAGCAGTTTTTAAAATCCCCGAAGGTTGTTTTGATAGCAATACCGTTATTGTGCATGTGATATTTTTCCCACATCGCCATCGATTCTTCTGTGGCATGATGCCAACAACTGCACAAAGTATATTTATGTCAATTTTCTTGGAATTTCTCTAAAGTAGTAATATCACCGATTGTGTGTTTATAGTGTTCCTTAACTGGTGGAGGAGTAAAACCTTCTAAAGGATCTTCAAACTTATCTGCTCGTGTAAAGTATAAACTTTTAGTGCCTAAAAGACTAACAAATTTCTCAAAACTCATATATTTCCATAAGCAGTCAGCATCATCCGGCAGCTCAATTCCAGTAAGTTTGAGGATCATAATGGTTCCTTGATCAAATTAATTATCGATTATCGTTGCGTTTGATATAAAAGGACACGGAGAATCTTGAAGGCGTAGCATCAAAATTGCCATCTTTCGGAAGATGTATTTTCCAATGCTTGTAGTCCGTTGAAGGCGGACTGAAGGTAGAAATTTCTGCGCCAAATCTCCGTTCTAACGCCGAGGCGAATATTTTGAATACTTCAATCTCTGTTTCGCCTTTTATGGGACTATCCGCAAGTTTCGATATTGTGTGTTTAATGCTTTCGTGGTCTTCCGTATTAATATTGATTGGTGAAACCTTGATCTGTTCGATGGTATAAGTGTTCTCGTTAGTCACTCTATTAACCTCCGTTTAGCAGTGGCTTTAAAGACAGAATCAATTGCACCGAAAAGTGTCGGCAAATTAGCCAGTGCGAAATCTGTTCTGTTTTGGGTAAATGTATCACCGATGAGCCGTCCAAATTACCACAATGTTCCATTTCAGCATACATGATTCTGAATTTTTCTTGGACTTCAGAGATCGTCTTGAAATCGCTAAATGCCATGATATTACCCTTGTATTCCAGCCAGCGTGGTTGTAAATAGCACCAAGAAGTCAACGGTATATCTACAAGTTTATTATACACGATGTCAGCGATTGATGCCAACGTTTTTGGAATGTTTCTGCGACAATCCAGATGATAGTTTATAGTAAAATCTGCAAATAAGTTTACATTTCATCAGGGAACAAACACCCTCCTACCGCTGGCGAGGGAGTTTTGCTGGGGTGTTTCTTAAAAACACTGAACTTTGGACAATTTTAAGATAGGTAAAAACTTCTGATCGGGCACCATCTTTTGTAGCATAGACTGTTAGCCTGTGGCACCGTCTTTTGTAGCATAGACTGTTAGTCTGTGGCATCGTAGTGCATACTGTTAGTTTCCTATAAATCACACTTCAGACAACGTCCGGTAAAAACAATTTTTCCGATACGTTAAATAACGAAAAATCTCGCTGCACACACTTGACTCGCAAAATTTTCATAGCAAATTTCATAGCAGCCTTCATAACAACCTTTAGTGAAAACCGCCTAAAACCCAATCGTGGCAATGGTTTATAGCCTTACCAGAAACATATTGAATTCACAGTTTTGCTATGAAAACTGTGAAACGCATCTATAATCTTGAAAATCATTGAATCCTGTAAATCCTGATTCAGACAGCGTTTTATCCGTCCAAAGGAAACAAAGGACGGCGGACGTTGTGATATTCAAAATGCAACGGGTTCACAGCAGTCAAGCCCGGTGTATCCACCTCAATAATCTGCCCCGCAATCGGTTCATAAGCAGCACGGTAGGCGACCGCAGCTTTGACGACAATCATCCGCATCTCCGATGGATTGATGCCGAGACTCAATAACTGCTGGAGACTAAACGGTGTCTGCCGTCTACTCGTCAATACGACCAAAGAATCACCCACTGCGACGACACTCGTTAACCCTTGGTTATGGTATCGCTGTCCGCCGTGCCGAGGTTGCATCTCCTCATAATGTCCGTCGTGAATAAGACGCACCTTGCCCCGAATTGCCACAGGCTCCCCATGCAGCGTGTCTGCTTTCCCACCAACATTTAAGGCGACATCCCCGCCAACACCCGCCTGAATACAACGCTGCACACCCTCCGGTTCGCAGAGCACAACCACGAACCCCGACGCGCCTTGTCGTTGCAATTCCGCTAAAACGAAAGTACTATCACCCGGTGAACCGCCACCGATATTGTCACCCATCTCGACAAGGATAACTGGATGCTGTTCAGATGCGACGGCTTGCGCGACGGCTTGCGCTGCATCAGGGAGATCAAGCGTGAGTTGTTCGTGAACGTTCCACAACATATCGGATAACCGATCGGCTTCCGTCTGTGCGAGTTGTGGGTTATCGTCAGTAACAACCACAAAAGATGGACCCACTTCAGAGACATCCGCATACGGATACCCCAATGCAACGTTCGCTGCAAGGACATCAGGACGCGCCTCGAGTTGCTTCGCTGCTGTCAGAATCGGCGCCATCGGTGGCACGTTGGTGTTGTGGTAGAGCATATTCAGGAGCATCGGCGGTTTCGCGAGTGCTTGTGTCGGCGTAACTTCGTCCCTGAGTATCCGCATCATGAGTGCTGCTGCCTGCAGCCCGCGTTGGCGTTGGTCGATGTGTGGTGTTGTCTTGTAAATTACGAGGGCAGTCGATTCAGCGACCATCTGTTCAGAGACATTCGTATGCTGGTCGAGCGTAACGACGATCGGAAAATCGCGCCCGAAAGCGTCTCGGAGTCGGCGTAAGACTTCGCCATCGCCATCCGGATAACTTTCGGCGACCATTGCACCGTGGAGTGCAAGGAGTAGCCCTTCGTGTGTCGGTGCCGCTTTAAGGTGCTGGATGAGCATCTCGGTGAGCCGGTCGAAAGCGTCATCTGTTACGGGACCTGCCGGTGTCGCTGAAGCCATAAGCGTTGGATAAGCCGTGTAGTTGTATTCTGTCGCACCTTGGATAAACCCACCTATCTCGTGATGGGATTCGCCCCAGATATTAAGCAGATTCCGAGCATAAGTTTGCGAAAACGCTGCGAAATCCGTGGGCGTCTCACTGAATGTGTTGGATTCGTGCATAATGCCGCCGATAGCGAGTGTTGTCATAATATTTTCCTTTATTGGTTATCAGTTGTCAGTACTCAGTTCTTAGCACTCAGTCGTCAGTTAAGCGTGTTGTATTTGCGAACGTTTCCTTGCCTAAAAATCTCTTAAAGGGTAATCGCAGCGGTTATAGGTTATAAAGATAGGTTCGTTTAATCAATAACCTCTTAACTGAAAACTGATAACTGATAACTGAAAACTGAAAACTAATTCACAAAAATCCCTTGACGGTTACACTGGAAATAGTGTATCATTTAACAACGTTTAAGTCTCTAATTTTCTACCAAAGGTTTGGTCTGTAGGACCTGTATTTTTATCCAAGCATGACACAGAACGGGACTGGGAAGAATCAGATCGAAGAAGCGATAGAAGTCGCTGCCGAAGCCCACCAAGGGCAATATCGGAAAGGCACCGATACGCCTTACATCACACACCCTTATGCTGTCGGACTCATCTTAATGGAAGCGGGATGCACTGAGGCAGTGATTATCGCGGGTATCTTGCACGATACTGTCGAGGATACCGATCTCACCTTAGAATTTATTCAGGAACGTTTTGGGGACACTATCGCAAATATCGTTGATGGTTGTTCAGAAGACAAAGCCTTACGGTGGCGCGCCCGGAAAACTGATCGGATTCACGCATTGAGAACCGCCAGCCCGGAAATCTGTACTGTGACCTGCGCCGACAAACTTCACAACCTACGCACTATCATTTCAGAATACCAGCGCATCGGGGATGCTGTCTGGGATCGGTTTCACGGTGGCGTCGAAGATCAAGCGTGGTATTACCGCAGCGTCCTCGGGGCGATTGCAGACCGAAATGCCACTTTACAAAAAACGGGAGAACGTGCTAAACTAACTACGCATGATAACGGTGCACATGCCCGATCCGATGCCGAAGACACCGCACCTCAACCTGAACCACCCGATTGTAATGACGCTCGGCAGATGTCTGCAGCGATAGACGTTGTAAATGCCCAACTCTTTGAACAGTTTCAGCAGGCTATCGCCTATCTATTTGGAGGAAGGACTCTATGAAGATTGCGTACGCTTTTAGACGATGTACATCATACCCTTACAACGGTGGCGCGCTACCCACCGATGCAACAGATAGACAACGATTTCTGGCACATGCCAAAAAAATTGGCTTCGATGGAATCGAACTCCCAGGAATGAATCTCTCAGACGCTGAAGCCGCAACATTCCGCGCAGAACTTGAAGATGCAGGGATGCCCTGTGTCGCCATTCGTGGCGGTGGTGGTGCCGCGAGGGACCCAGAAGTCGCTGCAGCGAACAAACAACGCATGACTGATGCCGTCCACTTCGCTGCGAAGATGGGCGCGGGTGTTGTTAACTCCACAGTTACCACACCGCCCGACGATCCAGGTGGAAAAGGTACCTATCGTGGCGAAAACGTCTCGCAGGGATCCAGTCGTCAAGCGAATGATGAAGACTACGTACGGACTGCGAGTGCTGTGACTGAAGTCGCGGCTATTGCCGCGGATCTCGGTGTCGAGATCTCCATAGAAATCCATCAAAATTCAATCGCGGACAACAGCGCGTCAACGCTACGACTGTTAGAACTCATTGAGGCACCCAATGTCGGGATAAATCCGGATTTGGGGAATATCTACTGGACGTATGACACCCCAGAGGAGACGTGCGATGCCGCTATCGCAGCGGTTGCACCGCATGTCAACTATTGGCATTGCAAAAGCCTCTATCGCGTGCACATCCCAGATTTAGAGACAGCCATCTACGTTCAAGTCCCACTACCTGATGGTGAAATCGATTATCGTTTTGCAATCGCAGCGGTGCTTGATGCAGGCTATGACGGCTATTTGGCGATTGAGGGAATCCGGGACGGCGACCAATTCCATCAAGACGGCAGGAGCGTCGCGTACGTAAAATCCGTCTTAGAAGATCTGCAGTAGCCGCGTGGTCATTTTAAAGTCCTCTGATAAGGGGCGGTGAATGCCCATAAAGCATTCATACCGTTGATTCTGATTCTTTAGGGGGTTTATAGTGCCGTTTGTAGCATAAACTGTTAGTTTGTGCCAGAGTGCTATCAGTAAGATGACTGATGGCTAATCTGTTGATGACTATTTCACTGACAACTGACAACCGAAAACTGACAACTCTATTATGACACATAAAAAAATCCGTTTAACAGCAACCGTGAAATGCGCTGGGTGAGCATCAAAACTCGCTCCGGGTGAGCTCGCGCATATTTTAGATAACATCCCGAAATCGACGGATCCGAACCTCCTTGTCGGCACGGAAACCTCCGATGACGCAGGCATCTACCGTATCTCAGACGATCTCGCGCTCGTCAACACCGTGGACTATTTCACACCTATCGTAGACGACCCGTATACATTCGGCGCGATTGCAGCAACGAATTCGCTGAGCGATGTCTATAGTATGGGCGGTGTCCCGAAAACAGCGTTGAATATCACCTGCTGGCCCAAGGCGGATTTGGATTTATCAATCCTTGGCGATATTGTCAGAGGCGGTACTGAAAAAGCTATTGAAGCAGGGGCTGCACTTGTCGGTGGACATACAGTAGATGCGCCAGAATTGATGTATGGACTCTCCGTAACCGGTATCGTGCATCCTGATAAATTCGTCAAAAACTACGGCGCGCGCCCGGGGGATGTCCTCATTTTAAGCAAAAACCTCGGCATCGGTATCCTCACCACAGGGTTAAAGTTTGACAAGATTAGCGATGCAGTGCTGCCCCAACTCGTTGAATCCATGACCCGACTCAACGCATCGGCATCAGGCGTGATGCTCAAATATGGCGCGAGTGCCTGTACGGATGTCACAGGGTACGGGTTATTAGGACATGCCTCGGAGATGGCAGCAGGGAACGATGTTCGTCTTAAAATTGATAGCAGCGCTGTACCTTACTTTGAAGATGCACCCGCACTCGTCGCACAGAATACCTATACGCAAGCCTATCTCGCCAATATGACCTTCCTTGCGGACAAAGTCACGTTCCATACCGATAGCGAGGCGATGCATCACATCTTGATGGAGGCAGAAACCTCCGGTGGACTGCTGTTCGCTCTACCCGCCGAAAACGCGGATGCAGCCGTAGCCGAACTCCGTGCAGCAGATTGTCCAGAAGCCGCTGTTATTGGAGAAGTCATAGCAAGCGATACCGCACATATTGAGGTGTTTTAATAGTTGTCAGTCCGGTTTTCTACGAAAACCTTTCAGTTGTCAGTTAAGAGGTAATTGATTAAACGAAGTTATCTTTTAAATTATAACCACTATGATTACCTATAAGAGATTTACTGACGACTGAGTACTGGTAACTGGTAACTGAAAACTATAAACAATGACAAAAACAGAACTCGCAAAACAGATGCGTGAGGTTTCATATCTCACAGGTGAATTCAAACTCCGTTCAGGAAATATCAGCAATTTCTATTGGGATAAATACCGATTTGAAAGCAACCCCGCGCTGCTGACAGCGATTGCAGCGGAGATGGCGAAACTGCTACCGTCTAATTGTGACGGGTTGGCAGGTTTGGAACTCGGTGGTATCCCCCTTGCGACGGCACTCTCCCTACAGACAGGGATCCCCTGTTTTTATGTGCGTAAGGAAGCGAAAACTTATGGCACTTGCAACCTTATAGAGGGTGGTGTCGAAGCGGGTAGCAGACTGGTAGTGATAGAAGATGTGATTACAACTGCAGGACAGGTCTGTACATCGATCGGACAGATCCGAGCGGAAGGATACACAGTTGAACATGTTGTAGCAGCCATTGATCGGCAGGCGGGCGGTGCGGCAAAAATTAATGCACTCGGGTGTTCGTTTGCATCCGTATTTACACTCGCAGAGTTAGAAGAATTTTAATTATACCTTGCGGAGTAACAACGTGCGTTTGGACTTTGAAGCGCGTTCCTCAAATCCGCCTGCGCCGATGTTGCAGGCTATGGGTTTGTTTATAGTAAAACCTGAAGATATGTTTACACGTTGATAGACGATATCTCCCTATATCCCACCGCGGGGTTTTGCTTGGGTATTTCTTCAGGGTTTGTAACCCTGCTGCCACTGCTGGCGGGGTTTGAAACCCCGCTGTTATAAAGATAATTACGGATTTTACTATAAAGAGCGCGTAGCCCGTAATGAAGCAGATCGCTTATGGGCGAGTACGCCCCAAAATGGAGGAGTGTTTTTGCTTGAGGGTTTCTTCAGATATACGGAAAGGCACATCAAACTTGAAACCCACCTGATCGAACCGCAAGGAAAATTAAAAATATGAAAATACTGTTTATCGGCGATATAGTCGGAAATCCGGGCAGAGCTGCAGTAACGAAATTTTTGGAAACACATCGAGACGAATACGATTTTATTGTCGCTAACGGTGAAAACGCAGCGGGCGGGAAAGGTTTGACCTTTGAAATTGTTGATCAACTCTTAGGATCAGGTGTCTCCGCAATTACAACCGGCAATCACGTCTGGGATAACAAAGAGATTTTCAATTTTATAGAGACGACACCGCAGCTCATACGTCCAGCGAATTATCCGACCGAGGTAACCGGGAGCGGTGTAACCATTGTTCCCTCCAGTAGTGGGCAGGCACAACTCGGTGTCATCAATCTCGCCGGGCAAATTTTCATGAGTCCGTACACCAATCCATTCCATGCACTTAATGCTATTTTACCTGAAGTCAAAGCCGAAACCCCTTATATCCTCCTCGACTTTCACGCTGAAGCGACATCCGAGAAAATCGCTATGGGATGGCACGCCGATGGTCGGGTCGGTGCCGTCGTCGGTACGCACACACACGTTCCCACCGCCGATGCGCGCGTCCTACCCCAAGGCACGGCTTATATTACGGATGTCGGTATGACCGGACCTTACGATTCGGTCATCGGCACGCGGGTGGATCTTGTACTCGAACGGTTTTTGACAATGATGCCGACGCGTTTCGTTGTCGCTAAAGGCAATGTCAAGCTCTGCGGCGCGGAGATAGAACTCGATGATAAAACAGGATTAGCGGTGAGCATTGTGCCACTACAAGTCCAATATTAAAACTGATAACTGACTAACCTTTATGCAATTAGAATTTTCGACACCAACAAAAGTTATCCGTAGCGTTAGTGAGATAACACATCTGCTAAAAAGATTGATAGAACAGCAGCCGGACTTCCAAAATGTTTGGATACAGGGAGAGGTATCCAATTTCAGCAAGTCTGGTGCTGGACACATCTATTTCACGCTTAAAGAAGATAATCATCAGATCTCAGTCGCTATCTTTCGGAGTAATGCCGCCCTCCTCAAATTTTTACCGAAGGACGGTGAGGAGGTCATTGTACAAGGACAACTGAGCCTCTATGCTGCACGGGGACAATATCAGATTGTCGGCCGAAACGTCGAACCGGTCGGGATCGGTGCACTACAGAGAGCGTTTGAGGAATTGAAGCAACGACTTGCAGACGAAGGATTGTTTGATGACATCTACAAAAAGCAGTTACCAAGATATCCGCGGAAGATCGGCGTTGTCACGTCAGAGACAGGCGCAGCAATACAGGACATCCTCCGACAACTCCGTGAACGCTACCCGTTAGCTAAGGTGATACTGCATCCGACGCTCGTCCAAGGGGACGGTGCGGCACAGGGGATAGCCTTCGCTATACAAGCGATGAATCAGCGAGAGGACATAGATGTACTCATCGTCGGTCGCGGCGGTGGCTCCATTGAAGACCTCTGGGCATTTAACGAAGAACGCGTCGCACGTGCGATTTTCAATTCCAGAATCCCTGTCGTCTCTGCAGTCGGACACGAAACGGATTTCACCATCGCGGATTTCGTGGCGGACTCCCGAGCGTCAACCCCCACGCATGCAGGACATATCGTCCCAGATCAGGATGAACTCTTCGCACAATTAGACGGTTTTGATGCACGGCTGCGCACAACAATTCAGCACCAATTGAATGACCTCGCAACACGGATCCAAGAACTTGAGACGCGACTGGCACCCGAACAACGCAAAAGCAAAATCTACCAACTCTACCAAACAGTTGATACTTTAGACACAGCAGGTCGTAACGCTGCAAGACGTAGCCTCACCGATAGTGAAAACAGGCTGCACGCACTCGCACAACGTCTCAACGCCTTGAGTCCATTAGCCACATTGAAACGCGGGTATAGCATCAGTCGAAAAACAGATGGTGAAGTATTAACTGATTCTGAACAGGTATCCCTCGGTGATAGGATTGAAGTCCAATTAGCACACGGACATTTCGCCTGTTGTGTTGAAGAATTTCTGGACGAAGATCATCAAAAGTAAGAAGCCGCTGCCCCTAATTACGGATGGTTTCTGACTGCTGACGGAAACTCACAATTGATAACCGCTAATGGAGATAGTACATGACCTTTGAAGAAAAACTCGCAAAACTCACACAGATCGTTGAAAAATTGGAAGCAGGCAACGAACTACCACTTGAGGATTCTCTCAAACTCTTTGAGGAAGGCGTTGGCTTAGTCTCATCGTGCAGGGAGATGCTTCAAAAAGCCGAACAGCGGGTAGAAAACGTCCTCGAAACAGATAACTCTTAAATCTTACAATAAGAGGAATAGGACTTACGCAGCCCCACTACAGGGTTTTTGCTTGCGTATTTCTTCAGGGTTTGAAACCCGCCGTTCTATAGCCCACTGCAGGCGGGGTGTGTAACCCCGCCGTTGTAAAGATAACAGGCTTTATTCTAAATAACAGGAATTAAAATATGTTCTTAGAAAAAATTAATAGCCCCGCAGATCTAAAAAAACTTGAAATCGACGAACTTAAAGTCGTTGCCGAAGAAATGCGCGCCTATCTACTAAAAGTCCTCTCTGAACATCCAGGGCATTTCGCTCCGAATTTTGGAACCGTCGAATTAGCGATAGCATTACATACCGTATTTGATACACCGCGCGATAAAGTCATTTGGGATATCGGGCATCAGGCATACCCCCATAAACTCCTTACCGGTAGAAGAGATGCGTTCCCGACCCTCAGACAAAGCGGGGGCATCAGCGGGTTCCTCAGTAGAACCGAAAGTGAATATGACGTCTTTGGTGCCGGGCATTCCAGCACCTCCATCGCCGCTGCATTAGGCATCGCCACCGCGCGAGATCTAATCAACGAGACCTACAAAGTCGTCGCTGTTATTGGGGATGGCGGGCTAACAGGTGGCATGGCGTTTGAAGCCTTGAACGCCGCTGGCGACTTCAGGAACGACATGGTCGTTATTCTCAATGATAACAACATGTCTATCTCTGCGACTGTCGGCGCGTTCTCAAAACACTTTCATAAACTCACAAGTTCACCACAATATAACTTCTTCCGATCCGGTGCGAAAGGATTGATGAACTTGATCTCGGAGGACGCCAAGCAGATAGCCCGTAAAATTGAGGCTTCTTTGAAACCTGGCACCCTGTTTGAGGAATTCGGGTTCCGGTACTTCGGACCCCTCGATGGGAATGATTTAGAGGCACTCCTTCCGGTCTTGACGGGGATACGTAGCCTCACAGGTCCAATCCTGCTCCATGTGGTAACCGAAAAGGGACGCGGTTATACGCCAGCCGTGGAAGACCCAGTAGGGTTCTATAGTGTCAGCGGCCCCATCAACCTAAAGACCGGTAAAACCATCAAACCGAAACCAGCAACGCCCTCCTACACGGAAGTCTTCAGCCGTACACTCATCGAATTAGCGAAACGTGATGCACGCGTCGTTGGTGTGACGGCGGCGATGCCGGGTGGCACAGGTCTTGATAAATTTGCCGACGCATATCCGAGTCGGTGTTTTGACATCGGATTGGCAGAGCAGTGTGCTGTTACCTTCGCAGGCGGACTCGCAACACAAGGGATGCGCCCTGTTGTTGCTATCTACTCGACTTTTCTGCAACGGAGTTATGACCAAGTGTTACACGATGTGTGTATCCAAAACCTCCCTGTCATCTTCGCATTGGATAGGGGTGGACTTGTTGGGGCAGACGGTCCGACCCATCACGGTGTTTTTGATCTGGCATACCTACGCTCCATCCCAAATATAGTCGTGATGGCACCGAAAGATGAGAATGAGCTACAATCTATGGTGAAAACCGCGCTTGCCTATGAAGACGGACCTATTGCCTTCCGCTATCCGCGAGGCACAGGCATCGGCGTAAAGATCGCAGCGGAACCACAAGTACTCCCTATCGGAAAAAGTGAAATCGTCAAAGAGGGCGAAGATGTGCTTGTGATCGCTCTCGGCAACAGAGTTTATCCTGCACTCGAAGCCGCGCAAACATTAGCCGATAACGGAATTTCTGCTACGGTTGTCAACGCGAGATTTGTAAAACCGTTAGATACTTCAACAATTCTGCCGCTCGCAGAACGCATCGGAAAACTAATTACGATTGAAGATGGTGTGGTGATGGGCGGTTTTGGGAGCGCTGTCTTAGAGGCACTCGCCGCAGCGCGTATCACGAATGTCCAAATTACAAATCTCGGAATGCCAGACGAATTTATTGAGCACGGTGATGTGCAACACCTTTATGCATTACACCAGTGCGATGCCGACGCTGTTGTCCGCACTGCACAGAAAATGCTATCGTAGGGGCGAGGGCGCCTCGTCCCTACAGGTTGAAAAACCCAACCCTTACGGACGGAAAAAATGCAACGGATAGATACTTTTCTTGTAGCGCACGGCTTAGTAGGAAGCCGAGAACAGGCAAAACGACTGATTCTCGCAGGTGCTGTTACTGTTAACGGAGACGCAAGGATTAAGCCGGGACAACGTATCCCTGCCGACGCTGAAGTTGTTGTCCAGGAACAGCAAAGGTATGTCAGCCGCGGCGGGTTCAAGTTGGAAAAAGCGTTATCTATCTTTGATATAGATGTGAAAAGTCGGGTTGCACTCGATGTAGGCGCGTCAACAGGGGGGTTCACCGACTGCCTCCTCCAGCACGGTGCAAAATTCGTCTATGCCCTTGATGTCGGTTACGGGCAACTCGCGTGGAAACTCCGAACGCACCCCCAGGTTCAGTCGATCGAGAAAACGAATATCCGACATTTAACCCCAACACTTCTAAGTAGGGGCGAGGGTGCCTTGA
>JAGFCB010000187.1 GCA_022394775.1 Candidatus Poribacteria bacterium | reverse complement strand
CGCATCTGCACGCGCCGACACCGCAAGCCTTATCGCTCTCTATGATAACCTCCTCTATAATGAACGAATTAGAGACGATAACGGTGACGGCACTGAAAAGCGAAAGGCGTAAAAATCGGAAGTTTACACCCTGCGCGAAATTCAACGCCGCAGTAGACGTGAACACGGATTACAAGGCTTTCTGGAAAATCTTGAAATGCCTGATTTGTTAGACAATCAGGAATTAGATTTAACCAGCAATGAGGCAGTGAACTATGTTCAGAACTTATCAAAACTTCATGAAAGACTCACCAAGTCCACACAAGACACTGCGTCACTCCACGCCATCTTTGAAGAAATCCAACATAGAAATCGCCTAAACGCAAACAACGCTGAACACGATGCCGAAAACGGAAAAGAACCCCTATAGACAGAAGACCCACCCACACTCCCAGCAGGTGCGCGCCGATAGTAAGGTGCTTGCTTTTCGTTGATAGTTTTTTTGTGGTTTTACCGCTACAGGCGAGGCAAGGCGTGCATTCCATTTCGCTACGGCGTTTTTGATGTCTCAATAGTGCGTTGGCAGAGTTTGAATAACAAAGTCCAAACACTGCCATCGTCTGAAGCACTTTTGCTATGACTGCGGGGTTTACGTCAGGGCAGCGTCCTCTTTTCAGAGGTGCTACGCCGGTGTGTGATAGACACCGAGCGACGCGTAGCACTGCCGTAACACATCTACGACAGCGCTGGTTTCTATCATAGCAGACAATGTGCCTTGTGTGTTATATTATTTGAATAACAACCCGACACAGACGTGTGTCGAAAATCATCAAGGAGTCTCTACAATGTTCAAAAACCTTTTCCGCAACCGGCTTTTGATAGGTGCGTTAGCGTTCTTTGTGCTGTGTGTCGGCGGGAGTCTGCTGTATCAGCAGCATGTCTATAAGGAGACGGATAAAAAGTTATCTGAGACCGATGAGTTTCAGCAGTGGTGGAAAGAACGTCATGCGACCCCGCCATCCGATGCCACAGAACCGCCGAAGTCCGAAGTCGTTGAAGCCGTCGAAACCTTTGCGTCTCCAGTCAACGCCCCATCGGTAGATGAAGCCGAAACCGAGAACTTCCCTGACTTCTGGTCGCTTTCGGTGGAAGAACGCCAGCGAATCTTTGACCAGTTTTATATCCAACACGGGCTAAAACCCCCACCAAAGGGCTATGAATATGTCTGGAAGGATGAAGGCGTGGCGCGTTTGGATGAAGACGGCAACCCCATATTACTGAAAAAAGGCGATCCGTGGGTTGAAATCAAGATGGGCATTGGATTTGCACCGACCCTTGAGGAATACGAAAGGTATAAGCAGCTGCGAGAGGATCACGGGTGGGCAGTGTCTCGCAGCGAAGTTGCCAAAGCCGAGCGGCTGGCAGCGGAAATCGAGGCATTTGAAGCGTCTGTGCAACGGATGCGACCAATCTCTAGTAGTCTGTCAACCTTCAAATGAAGGGTAAACCGAGTTTGTAGTAGTGTGATTCATCGCATGTCTTAAGGCGCAATGAATTGCGCCACTACAAACCATCTATCAGGTTAGATGTGA
>JAGFCB010000229.1 GCA_022394775.1 Candidatus Poribacteria bacterium | reverse complement strand
AGCAATGAACTGACCGATATTGATAACGAACAGGGTACGGATAATCAATATACTTAACGTTTAACGCCCTTTTCAGGGTTTACTTCCGTTCGTGATACTAAAGTATGAACCTCTTATTTTAACGGCTTGTGCTAATTGTTTTTGTTCCATCCTTATGTTATCCTATAAGTCATCAAACAAAAGGAGACATAAGGATGGACTTACAGTTTACTTTACAACGTTATGCTTTGCAACTGAAAAATCAACCGCGCACGCTCCGTAGAGTTGCCGGCGTGTTTCAGAAGATTATGAAAACACTCTATGATACTTACTTCCCCAATGCCGAGGCACGTCGTCCGGGACGTATCCCCGATGCGCCAGATGCCGATATCCTGACAGTCGGATGGCTGATTGAATACATCGGTGAAGACAGCGAGAACTCAGGGTATCGACGCATCAAAGCGGAACTGAAAAGTGTGTTTCCATCTTTACCTGAGCGGTCGCGTTTCAACCGTCGGCGCAGGAATCTTGCCTCAGCGAGTGAAGTTATTCGTCGCGCATTGACGCACTACTTGCCACAGACGGATGTTTTTATCGTCGATTCTTTTCCAATGCCTGTCTGTGACTTCAAACGGGCGAACGCCTCAAAGTCTGATCTGAAGTGGGCGGATGCCACAGGTGTTCTCGCAACTTATGGAAACTGTGCCACGAAGGGTCTCGGCACGTTTTTCGGTTTTCGTGGAAGTTTGATAACCACGACTCACGGACTGCCCCTTGACTTTGCTATCGCTTCTGCGAATACAGATGACCGAGAAGTGCTACGTTTGCTCGCTGAACGTGGCAGGTATCGGATAATCCTTGGCGATAAAGGGTATATTTCTCAGCCACTTCAACAGGAACTCTTAGAAACTGAAGGCACAGTTTTATTTCCGACGCTCCGCCGCAACCAGAAACGACAGTATCCTGAAGCGTTTCGGAGGCTCCACGGGCGGATGCGTCGCCGCATTGAAACGACGATCCATCAACTCACCGATCAGTTTCATGTCTCTCGGATTCGGGCGCGGACGCATTGGGGCGTTCGGACTCGAATGAGTCATAAACTCGGTAGTTGTCTGCTCGGTGCTTTTATCAATCAATGTCTCGGACGTCCTTTGATGAAACTCAAAGATCTTGTCCACGCATAGGTAAACTCTATGAAAACAAGATTAATTAGCACAAGTCGTTAGTAAAAGTATCTGTAGACGAGTTGTTGGTCAAAGTTAAGAGACATTT
>JAGFCB010000193.1 GCA_022394775.1 Candidatus Poribacteria bacterium | reverse complement strand
AAGGCTTGGTTTTCACAACAATGCGGATATGCGCGTTTTGCCTATAACGCTGCCTTATCTGACTTCAAATCGGGTTTAGATAAAGACGATTGGCGTTCTTTCATAGACCTAAACAACCGGTTTAATCAAGGTAAGAAAGCATTTGAGTGGACGAGAGACATGGATCAACGTGCTGCGGTCTATGCTATCAAGAACCTATCCGAAGGCGTAAAACGTTGGACAGACAAGTTGAATCGCTGTCCGAAGTATAAGAAAAGAGGGACACGACAATCTTACACAACAGACGAACAATCTGTTAAGGTAGATGGAAAGCGTATCAAGTTGCCAAAGATCGGTTGGGTGCGCATGTTTCAAGCATTACGTTTTGAAGGTGAAATGATACGTGTAACAATCTCGAGAACCGCTCATCGTTGGTTTGTCTCTATCACCGTTGACACAGGAACACCTAATCATCCCCGTGATACACGCGGACTCCCTGTTATCGGCGTAGATGTAGGCATCAACTCGCTGGCGACTCTTGATAACGGAACACACTACGAAAATCCAAGACCTCTAAAACGTTTTCAGCGGAAACTCGCACGAGAACAACGGAAACTCAGCAGAAAGGTTTTCTTAAGTGAGAACTGGTATAAGCAAAAACGTATTGTGGAAAGACTGCATTACCGCATTTCTTGTATCCGTCTCGACACGCACCATAAAGCGACAACAGAAATCGTTAATAATGCGTCTGCTATCGGCATTGAAACGCTCAAGGTCACGCATCTGCTTAGGAACCGAAATCTTGCTAAAGCGTTATCGGATTCAGCGTTAGGTGGTTTTCTGTCTAAACTTAAGTCTAAAGCAGACACACTGAGTATACATATTGAGGAAGCCCCTCAGTTCTTTGCCTCAAGTAAAACGTGTAGCCACTGTGGGAATAAGAAAACAGATTTAACACTTTCGGATAGACAGTATCATTGCGACAGTTGCGGCTTTACCGAAGCCCGAGACGTAAACGCTGCAATAAATCTCAAGAACCTCGCCGTCGGGCAGCCGGAGAGTTAAAACGCTTGTGGAGTTTGTGTAAGCCCTCCACTTGCGGGAGGCTACAAATGAAGAAGCAAGAATCCCACGACTTTAGGCGTGGGAGTGTCAAAAGATACGATATCCTGACAATTGGTCGGAGTTCTATAGACCTTTACGCAAATGACATCGGTGCTGCGTTTCCAGATATTAAAAGTTTCGGTGCTTTCGTTGGCGGCTGTCCTACCAATATTAGTGTAGGTGTCCAGCGGCTTGGGCTCCGAGCTGCACTGCTGACTGCTGTCGGCAAAGATCCGGTTGGTGAGTTCTTACTCAAGTTTTTGAAGAATGAAGGTGTTGAGACTCGGTTTATTCCGCACAAGCCCGATCACCGGACAAGTGCTGTGGTACTTGGTATCGAACCGCCTGATCGGTTTCCGCTGATCTATTACCGTGATAACTGCGCCGATATTGAACTCACTATTGACGATGTGCTTGCTGCACCCATCGCTGAAAGTCGAGCGGTGTTGATATCCGGCACCGGCTTGAGCAAGGAACCGAGTCGTAGCGCAACGTTCTATGCCGCTGAGAAAGCACGATCTGTTGGCAATCAAGTCTTTTTGGATCTCGATTTCCGGGCAGACCAGTGGCATGATCCGAGAGCATTCGGTGTCGTTGTTCGATCTGCCTTACGTTATATTGACATTGCTATTGGGACGGAAGAGGAAGTTAAAGCGGCGACACTTATGGACCTTTCGCAACTTACGATTGAACACTCCCAAATCTCAAATCCTGAGATTGAGGGAGATATGGCAGCGGCTATTAGAACGCTTTTAAGTGCGGGGCCAGCGGCATTAATAGTGAAACGTGGTATTGAAGGCGCGGACATTCATCTGGCGAGCGGTGAAGTTATTCACGCGGCACCTTTCCCTGTTGAAGTTTACAATACCCTCGGTGCTGGGGATGCTTTCGCGAGTGGTTTTATTTACGGGAACCTTAGCGGTTGGGGTTGGGAAAAATCTGCGCGTCTTGGCAATGCAACGGGTGCTATTGTTGTAACACGGCACGGTTGCGCTAATTTTATGCCAACAATGCCCGAAGTTGATGAATTTGTCGCGGAACGTGGGGGCTGGTAAACCGTATTACACTTGTTGTATGGCTGTGTACTCGTGTGTTAGCCCATAATCACTTTATTAAAGGAGCAAGCTTTCCATTAAGGAAAATGCAGAATAATTTTCATGAAAACACAAAAACTTACGATGGGACAAGCCATCGTTCAGTTTCTTCGTCAACAGTACGTTGAAAGAGATGGAAACGAGACGCAATTTTTCGCTGGGATGTTCGGCATTTTTGGGCATGGAAATGTTGCCGGGATTGGGCAAGCATTGCACCAGTACGCCGATGCCTTTCGTTTCTACCAAACTCGGAATGAACAGTCGATGGTGCATACCGCCGCTGCGTTTGCCAAGATGAGCAACCGTTTGCGTGCTTTTGCTTGCACGACCTCTATCGGACCCGGTGCGACAAACATGATTACCGGTGCCGCAGGTGCGACAATTAACCGGTTGCCTGTCCTTTTGTTACCGGGCGACATTTTTTCGACCCGTTTAGTTGCTCCGGTTTTACAGCAGCTGGAATCACCGAGTTCACAGGATTATTCGGTGAACGATTGCTTCAAACCGATTTCACGTTACTGGGACCGGATTAACCGTCCAGAACAGATTATCACAGCGTTACCAGAGGCGATGCGGGTGCTGACATCGCAGTCGGAAACCGGTGCCGTAACTTTAGCACTCCCGCAAGACGTTCAAGCCGAGGCGTACGATTATCCGACACAACTTTTTGAGAAACGTGTCTATACTATATCGCGTCCTCGTGGAGATGAAGGTCTGTTGAATCAAGCAACGGCATGGATTCGCGAGAGTAAACGTCCGTTAATTATCGCTGGTGGCGGTGTTATCTATAGCGAAGCTACAGCGCAACTCGCTGAGTTTGTAGAACAGACGGGTATCCCTGTCGGTGAAACTTTCGCCGGTAAAGGGTCGCTACCCTATAATCATCCGCAGAATCTTGGGGCGATAGGCGCGACGGGTACACCGGGTGCGAATATCACGGCGCGAGAGGCGGATTTGGTTATTGCTATTGGGTCGCGCTTGAGTGATTTCACTACTGCTTCCAAAACTGCTTTCCAAAATCCAGATGTCCGTTTTATCAATATCAATGTTGCTGAATTCGATGCCTATAAACATGCTGCACTACCGTTAGTTGCGGACGCACGTGTCACGCTTGCGGAACTCGCTACCGCGGTAGGCGACTATCGCGTTGATGCATCTTATGCTGCACAGATTGAGAAATATCGGGACGAATGGGAAGCGGAAGTAGATCGGCTTTACCACCTCGGTCATAGTCCTTTGCCGAGCCAAAGCGAAGTTATTGGTGTCGTTAATGAATTCTCGCGTCCTGAAGATGTTGTCGTTTGTGCAGCAGGCAGCCTGCCCGGAGATCTACACAAATTATGGCGAACCCGTAATCCGAAGCAGTACCACTTAGAATATGGTTATTCCTGTATGGGCTATGAAATTGCCGGTGGGTTAGGCATTAAAATGGCGGATCCGAGTCGTGATGTCTATGTCATGGTGGGCGATGGTTCATATTTGATGTTAGCACAGGAAATTATTACATCGATCCAGGAAGGCTATAAACTGATTATTGTACTCGTCAATAATGAGGGGCATAGTAGCATCGGTGGGTTATCGCGAGCAACGGGTGCACAAGGGTTTGCTACCCGTTTCCGCTACCGTGAAGAAGAAACCGGCGAACTTTCGGGTGATTTTTTACCGGTGGATCTTGCGGCGAATGCAGCGAGTCTTGGGGCTAAGGTAATTGAAGCAACGACCTTGCAAAGTCTGAAGGCTGCCTTGCATGAAGCACGCGAAGCGAAACACACAACCGTCGTGAAGATTGATGTAGATTACTACGAAGGGGTTCCACGCTACGAATCGTGGTGGGATGTGCCTATTGCGGAAGTTTCCGAAGTGGATTCCGCACAAGAGGCGTACAAGGAATACGAATCGGATAAGCAGAAGGAACGTTATTTTCTCTAAACAACTGTGTTACTTTGACAGGATTTACATATTTTTCCATGATAACGAACGTCCGATGCACCCCGCAGGCGGGGTTTGAAACCCTGCAGAAACACCCAAGCAAAAACCCTGCAAGGGGGCTGCATAAGTCCTATTTGAAATGAAAGGAAACTATGAAGGCTTCAGAACTTTTAGCGAAAGTCAAGTCGGGGGAAGCGATCCCTTGCGGTGCTTGTGATGGGGAAATCCCTGCAGCCGACATTTTAGGGTTCGTGTTTAAGTTAGGAAAACTCGCGCCACGGATGGAAAACGTAAACGTCGGCGATATTACTTGTGTCCAATGCCAAGAGGCAGACCCAGATATCAAAATCACGCCGCGTGGTCCGGATGTTAAATTCGTTCGTGGTAGTTAATCTCAAAGGGCGGATATTTTATCCGCCCTTCTTTATTTTATATGTCTGAATATATTGTTGGTAGAAACCCCGTTATAGAACACCTTCAGAATACGCCTCAGGGTGTAGAAGCGGTCTGTATCGCTGAAGGTAACACACACTCGCGTATCCGCCAAATTATCGCGATGGCGGAGCGGGTAAACATCCCTATAAAACACTGCACGCGCCGCGAATTAGATAAACTTCAACCATCCGTTCCACACCAAGGTGTTATCGCTGTTATTAGATCCCCACATTATAGTGATTTGTCGTCAATACTCGCGAAAATACAGGATAGTGAACACAACGCGCTGTTAGTTATGTTAGATGGTGTGCAAGATCCGAGAAATCTTGGCGCGATTCTTCGGACTGCTGATGCTGCGAACGCCGATGCTGTTATTATTCCAAAGAACAGTGCTGTCGGCATTACTGCCGCTGTTCATAAAGCATCAGCGGGTGCGTCTGCCTATGTTCCTATCGTTAGCGTCACAAACCTTGCTCGGACCGTAGATGCTCTTAAAAAGGCTGGTGTCTGGGTCGCTGGTACCACTGAAGACGCGCCATGTCTGTACACTGATGCAGATTTTAACATCCCGTTGTGTCTTGTGTTAGGCAGTGAAGGGAAAGGCATCCGACGGCTCGTGAAAGAGAAATGCGACTATCTCGTGCATCTACCGATGTTAGGAAACATTGAATCGCTTAACGTTTCAGTTGCGGCAGGCGTGCTTCTATACGAGGTACTTAGACAACGTGCTGAAGCATGAATACTGGCGCGTTAGATGAAACCTTCCTCTTTTAGGCTGACAAAGATCCCGTCTCCGACGATGACGTGATCTAACACTTTGATGCCGATTTGATTTCCCGCCTCAATCAGTTGTTTTGTTGCCCGAATGTCCTCTTGACTCGGCTGTGGATCGCCGGATGGGTGGTTGTGGACAAGGACGATTGAATTCGCGGATTCCTCAATTGCGAATCGAAAAATTTCACGTGGGTGGAAGACACTGGCGTTGAGTGTACCTTCAAAGACTGTTGCTTCTGATAGTTTTTTCCCCCAAGCCAAATCGTCGCTGAGATCACCTGCGACCCCTTTAGTTGTCACGCCGCCTTTGGTATCGAGGCATAAGACGCAGACAATCTCTTTCTGTAGGTAGCGCATTTTAGACATCATCAGGTCAGCGACATCGCTGGGTGAGGTAATTTTATCTCGCTCGGCGTGGAACCGTGCCAATCGTTTTCCGAGTTCAAGTGCTGCGACGATCTGTGCTGCTTTCGCTTCACCGACACCTTTAATCTTTTCAAATTGCTTAGATTTATAATCAGCCATCCGTTTGAGATCCCCGTCAAGTGCTATAAGGATCTGTTCACCGAGTTGAACGGCGGTTGTTCCTTGAAAGCCATTCTTGAGAATAATAGCTAATAGTTCTGAGTCTTTCAGACTCTCTGCCCCGTATTTGTGCAGTCTTTCGCGTGGACGCTCATCTTTGGGAAGGTCCTTAATTCGCGGGCGGTATTCGTTAGACATTGTATCCCTTTCAGTGTAATAGAGAATTTGGTAGAAATTATACCGGATTTTTGGAATAAAGACAAGCGGAATCTGATTGATTTTTGAATATATTGTATTCGTTTTTTGTATAAGATTGGATGCGGAATAGCATGTAATTTTATAAAAGTAGCAAACATCTAAATTGAATGTTGACAAATAGTTTGAAAATAGTATAAAATTAGGGAAGTGAATTGGTTATTCTCAATTTTCTAACAATAAAGTAAGGAGAAAATTCATGGCAACTACGATTCGCCAAAAAGACGGTGTCGCAATTTTGGAGCCGAACGGAAAGATAATGGGGGCATCCGTATCAGA
>JAGFCB010000155.1 GCA_022394775.1 Candidatus Poribacteria bacterium | reverse complement strand
TGCCTTGGTTGTTGAGATCCTTGGTCGCATTTTTGGTGCTGACGGAGTGGCTTGATGTGACATGCTCGCCACCATCCAGATCAAGCGTGAAGATCAAGAAGGATGCCATCCAGATGGGCGGTGTGCCGAACCCTTTCGGTAGGTATGTACGAATCCCTTGTGCGGCTTGGATTCGGGCGATATACTCAACGTACTTCTGCGAGTTGTAGCGTACCTCGCATCCTGCGAGTTTCTCAACTAATTTTCCATCTGCAGTTTCGTTCGCGACGAGACTCTTTCCGAGTGTTGCTAAAATAATCCCGATCTGGTTAATCGGGAAGCGAGTATCCCACGGGTATAAGATATTCTGTGGCCCCCGGATGCCGGCGGTCGAGACTTGTGCCTCCTTCGCATAGTTACGGAACCATTCCCAGAGATTCAAACGCTCGATCAATGCCTTATCCAGATAGAATGTGAACGCCTCTGATTCGTCTTGTGGAAAAAGGGGTGTTTTGATAGTATCCGGCGTATTTTGTTCAACAACAGCGAAGAGTTGTTGCTCGGTACGATCCCGCTTATGCCGATAGTTTTCGTCAACTGTGATAATCATTTTTCTAATTTACCTTGCGGAGAAGTAGCGGGCATTAAGACTATTAGATCCATTCCTGAAATCCGCCTGTGCCGCTGTTGCAGGCTACCGTTTTTGAATTTTAAAGTATAAACATATTATCACACTTCTACATTTTTTTCAAATCCGAATTTTGAGATGCGTTTTGACATTTTTTTCAACATCTGTTAGACTTTTTCTCACCGTCATCGAATGTGATGCACCACGGTTAGTAGGGACCCTATGGTATCATTATTTGAAAAACTGTGGAAAAAGGAGTGAGATTTTGATGAAACGTTTATTTCTGTTTTCTGTCTGTTTTACACTTCTAATTATAAGCACTTATCCGGTTTCTGCAAAAGTGCCTACAACCGCCAAAATTGTGTTTAGGTCGTCGCGCGATAACAATCGCGAAATTTATATCATGAACCCGGATGGAAGTGAGCAGGTGCGACTCACCCACCACCGTGCTGATGATGTCAGTCCGACGTGGTCTCCGACGGGTGAACAAATCCTTTTCGCCTCCGATCGCGATCGGTTTCAGCGAAGCTGGGACTTGTATCTCATGGATCCAGATGGCAAAAATGTGCGGCGCGTGTTCGACAAGTCGGAGAATAGATCTAACGCGGCCTGGTCTCCAGATGGGAAACAGATTGCTTACAGTAGACGAGAACTCGGGGGAACGTATGTTTACATTGGAACGATAGATGGAAAAAAAGAAGAACGCGTGGCAATCGGAAGTAGCCCGACGTGGTCTCCCGATGGGACTGAGATAGCCTTTCTCTCTGGATTTGAGAACAAGCGGGTGCAAATCAACATACTTAACGTACGCACAAAAAAACAGAAAGTGCTTTTTCCACGCGAAGCGAAACCTTCATGGATAAACGGCGGTTTAGTGTGGTCTTTAACAACGGATAAACTGGCTTTTTCTTGGAATCAGGAAGCCGAACCGAAAAACATTGACATGGAAACGCTCTATACGCTAAATAGCGACGGTACCGGACTTAAACGAATTACGAGTGACACTGCCCCAAGAGAAACTTTGCCGGTTTGGTCCCCTCAAGGAGATGCGCTCCTCTATAACAAAACCGATAAGCACAATCGCTTGCAAATCTTCAAAATACGGTTGGGTAGCGATGTTTCGGAACAACTCACAGATACTTTTATACCCAAGGTATTTGGAGAATTCTTTCAAGCAAATAGCCCAGGCGATTGGTTTGATCCAGCGTTCGCATTGCCAGTTGCACCGCAACCGAATTTCCTAACGACGACGTGGGGACAAGTGAAACAGAAATAATCTTTTCGGCAAACCAACTCAGCAGCTATACTTACCAATTCAACCACAAACGCATTTAAGAACTATCGCTCGCGTCCTGAAATGAGCAGATCAAAGGAATTGCTCTGCCATCCGCCTTCCATGACGATGTTGTCTTTTGTCTGGCGTAAACGATCCACCATGCGCGCTTTCATACGGCGAAGCACATGCTTGTAACCGAGGTGGTTTGCTAAGTTATGGAGTTCATGCGGATCGCTTTTCATGTCGTAGAGTTCATCCTCGCTGTAGGGATTGTAGACGTATTTCCATGAATCTGTCCGTACCATCCTGACAGTGGCAAGCGTCGGTTCATACCCGTGAAATTCGGCGAACACGTCATCTGGCCAATCCGCCACGGTTTCCCCGCGTAAAAGCGGCACGATAGATCTACCGTCAAGATTATCGGGCATTGATGCGCCACCGAGTTCCAAGAAGGTCGGCATCAAATCGATAAGGTTCACAAATTCATCGCACGTTGTGCCGGGTGATGAAGCACCGGGCCAACGGATCACGAGCGGTATATGATGCGTCTCTTCGTACATGTGGAAACCCTTGTTGAAAAGGCGATGGCTGCCGAGCATATCGCCGTGATCGGTTGAGAAGATAATGATGGTATTTTCCGCCAAACCCTTCGCTTCAAGACAGTCGAAAATCCGTCGCACCTGATCGTCAATGAAGGTGCAGAATCCCCAATAGGCGGCGATGACCTTCTGCCAATCGGGCCATGTCAGATGGCTGGCGTTCCACCGGAGCATCTCTTTCTGCTGGATGAGCGGTTTGTTGATGAACTGTTCATCAAAGTTACCCCACCGTTCGACGGTGTCTGGATCGTACATCGTATCATAAGGTGCTGGCACGGCGTACGGGAAATGCGGTCCGAAGAAATTCGCGGCAATCATAAACGGCTGCTCGGAATCTGAATAACCGTTGATTAATTCGATCGTTTTATCTGCTGTCCATGCTTCCATGGTACGCTCAACAGGGAGTGGTAGTCTGCCGTAAAAAGGTGCTTCACCGCCCCATTCAAAGGGTTGGACAGCATCCCTATCAATTCGGAAGTCAATTCCATCGTCGCGGAGCCACTGATGCCACTCATTATACGGGTGCCATTTGTCGTACCCCCAGAACTCGGTGTCACCTTGCTTAGCGAGATGCCATTTACCGATACAACTTACCCGATAGCCCGCTTCCGTCATAAGTTTCGGATACGCCGGTTTGTCGAGGATCTGGTTTGCAAACACGCCGTTAAAGTTGCCCATATTTGAGAGCTGCCCGTGGTTGTGCGGATAAAGCCCAGTGAGCAATGATCCTCGCGCCGGTGAACAGAGTGCGATAGGCGTATAGGCGTTCGTAAATCGCATACCCGTTGCGGCGATTTCGTCAACGGCAGGTGTTCTACAAATAGGGGCGCCGTTGCAGCCGAGCGAATCAAAACGTTGCTGATCAGTAAGGAGAAAGAGAATATTGGGTTGTTGTGCCATTTTTTAATTATTCCTTGCGGAGCAGTGAAGTGCATTCCGTCTATTGCGTGTATTTCTCAAATCCGCCTGCGCCTCTTCGCAGTGAGAATGCAGGCTACACTTCCGTTTAATATTTTCAAAAAAGAAATGTCAAAATGCCTAAATATGATTGAGATTTAACCAGAAACCTGCTCGCAACGAAGTAAAGAGCAGTCCAGGTCCCCATAGCTAAAAAGGTTCGGATACGATAGCGGTATTCTTCGGTCCCTTGAAGCCAAGTTCAATTCGCTCAAACCGGACCGAATGTTGTCTATAGAAATCCTCAATTGCCTCCAGCAATTCATACTGTCCTCGGCGTTGTTCGTCCCAAAAGTTGCAGCAGGGAATTATCACAGCAGGTCGAATGCGTGCTGCCTCTCCGAGTTGGCGCAGCGCACCGTCTGGATGGAGTCCGACTAACAGGTCATAATAATCCGCCATCTCGGGTTCAAACTGTTCGGGACGATGGTCGATGCCTTTAAGTACTGTGCGGCGCGGGTCGATGAGTTCGCATGCAAAGTTTTTCTTTTTCGTGAGAAGACGCGTCAATATGCCTTTACCACCAGCGACATCGGCAACACTATGGATCGTGTTGCCGTATCGTGCGGCGATAAAATCTGCGACCACTTCAAACCGTTGAGGATCACCATGTACCAAATGCTGTCTTCTGCTCATCTCAAGTTTTCTGGATTTAATGCTTCCAATGTTGGATCGACAAACCGTCCATCCTTCCGGATCAAGTTACCGTCAAAATACATTTCGCCGCCACCGTGTTCGGGTGTCTGAATCATCACCATATCCCAATGGACAGCGGATCGGACACCGTTATCTGCTTCCTCGTAAGCCTGACCGGGTGTGAAATGAAAGGATCCGGCGATTTTCTCATCGAATAGAATATCGAGCATCGGATTTGTAATATATGGGTTGAACGCAATAGCAAATTCGCCGATATAACGCGCCCCTTCGTCTGTATCAAGGATATTATTGAGTTTTTCAGTGTCATTCGCCGTTGCTTCAACGATTTTACCATTTTCAAAGCGGAGTTGGATGTCCGTAAAGGTTGTCCCTTGATAGATTGTAGGTGTATTGAAATGGATGGTCCCATTGACCGAGTCTCGCACAGGCGAAGTGAAGCATTCTCCGTCAGGTATATTATATTCGCCAGCACACGGAATAACGGGGATGTCTTTGATACTAAACCGCAAATCGGTATTCTCACCGACGATGTGGACCTCATCCGTTTCCTCCATTAGAGATTTGAGAGGCACCATCGCTCGTTCCATCCGGCTGTAATTGAGCGTGCAAACGTCAAAATAGTAATCCTCGAATGCTTCTGTGCTCATCTGTGCCTGCTGTGCCATCGCGGGGTGGGGCCATCGTAGCACAACCCATTTTGTTTTTGGCACGCGAATATCATTGAGCGGTCGTAGCCAGTGCTTTTGATAGCGTTGTATTGCCTCCGACGGGACATCAGACATCTCCGTAATATTGTGGCTACCACGTATGCCGATATACGCCTGTACCTTTTTCATCCGATATATTTCGTATTCACCCATCAATTTTATGCCAGTATCATCTCCACCGAGAATAATTTCACGTTGGATACGGTTCTGTTTCAGTTCAACGAGTGGAATCCCGTCCGATTTCCGAACAGCGCGAACGAGGGCAATGACCATTTCTTGTGGAATGTCAATACCTTCGATGAGTACGAATTCACCGGGTTGGATTTTGGTGGAGTGGGTTGTAAGGACATTTGCGAGTTTATCAAGTCGTGGATCGTGCATATTTACCTCAGAAGTTGGAAATAATCAGTATCAGGACTTACGCAAATTCAACACGCGATGGCAGATTTTTTTAGTTTAAACCCCCTAAATCCCCCTTATCAGGGGGACTTTAAGAGGAAATGTGTAAGTCCTAAATATGTAAAAATTCAAAAGCGAGTTGCGTTAGAGATTTCAACTTTCAGCGTCGTTCGTTTGGTTTACAAAGTTCTCCTGTATATTATCAGCAAGTGATGACCACCACACCTCATCTGTGTTAATATGCAGTATATGCGTATTGCGAGGTGCATCATTCGCGCCTAACCCTTTTTCAATGATCTGTGTGTGAGCGTCGCGTTCCATCAATTCTGCAATGGTATATTCCAAGCGTTCAGGAGAACGAAGTGCGATGATATTGACAATTTCAGCCGATTCTAAATCTAACAGAAAATCGATATTCCAAAACAATTTTTTCCCGTTTTTGGGTAACGGATCAGGTGGTCCCAAGCCACAGCTCTGGAATTGGCTTACCATCTTTTCTCTGATAGCGTGCGGTGGTTTATCGCCGTTCCGAGTTGCGTGTCGAACGAGTCGTCTCGCCAGTGAAGTGGCACCTTTTTCCGATAGTGCCGAACCGACATAAGTATAGTCCCCGGCAGGGAGTGAAATCAGTTTCCCTTTCTTGAACCGTCCGAATTGTAATGTGGTATCTTCTTTGAGGCGAATCCGCAGGATGTATGTGCCAGCCTGCGAATCATCACCGATGATAACGATGCTCGGAATTTTCATAGGGATACTTATTTACGTTCCAAGAGGCTGGCTAAAGACGTATATTCTTCCTTTTCAGATAGTTCCGATATAACGGCGTGCCCACCACGTTTGAAGAGTTTGTACGCCTTTGCATTCGGATTGGAAGTCAGGATACGGTAATGATCCCCAACGATCTCAATCGCTGCGTTGTTGTCGCAGGCAATTCCGATGCCACCGCGCTTCCCAATCATCTCGGAAAAACCTGCTTCCCGCTTCTCGACGTGATAGTGCGGACAATATACGGCATTGACGAATCCCAACCCAGTAACGCGGATATAGTTCCACTCTGAGGTACCAGAGAAGGAGCGAGAATCGCTGTGTCCGTATTTGAACCAGCAAATTGCTCCCGCGCTGAGACCTGACAGTACAATGCCGCGAGACGCAGCTTCTGCTAACACAGTATCTAACCCCAGCCGTCGCCATATTTTCATCATCCTATAAGTGTTTCCACCACCGACATAAATCAGGTCTGAATCTAAGACCAACGCTGACATCTCTTCAAACGTAGGCGGATTTTGAATGAGGGTGAGCGTGCGCGTTTGACATCCGTAGCTCCCGCCGTAGCACGCCTCAAAAGTATCCACATATCCAGAGGCATCGCCACTGGCAGTTGGAATAAAGAGTGCCTTTGGTCGTGTTTTACCGGTCAATTCAATAATATGCTTGTCAATCTCGGCGGTTTCCTGCATTCCTATTTCTCCACCACCGATCGCAACGATCTTTCGTGTTGTTTTCATCCAATTACCTCTGGAATGGTGTTCCTATTACCAATCTAAGTTTCTATGTGCCAATTTGTGAAAATACTAACAGATTTGAAAAATAAAGTCAAAAGCAATCAAGGGCGCAAAATTTTGTGTATTGAAACAAAAGCGGCAATCTATTAGAATAGAATTCGGGCAAGAGAAGGAGTCTGTGAATAGCGGGCACCCCTTAGCAAAAACGTGTAAGTCCAACTATCAGGTGGACTGGATAAACGGAGCGGGGTATTAGTGCCATACTCACCTCAACGAACCGCAAGGAAAAGTAAAAAAATGAAAATAAGCCGGTTGTCTATCGGACATGTTACCATCATCGTATTACTGGTGATACATCTGCTGCCGGTCTGGGGTTTCAAGTATTTCCCAACACAGGATGGAGCAAGTCATATCTACAACGCTTATGTTGTGAAGGAGTATCATAATCACGAAAACTATAGGTTGCGCGAAGTCTATGAACTGAACGCTACTGTCTTTCCGAACTGGACATCCCACGCGCTCCTTTTACTACTGTTGTACGTTTTTCCGCCACTCGTTTGCGAAAAGATTGTGCTGACCCTCTGCATCGGTCTCCTACCGTTCTCCCTTCTCTATTTTCTCAATAATGTCCAGAAAAGAAATATAGTTTTCGGACTGCTTGGGTTTCTCTATGCCTATAACTACCTGCTTCACATGGGATTCTACAACTTTGTCCTTAGCATGTCTCTGTTCTTCTTCACACTTGGCTACTGGTGGAGAGTCAAGGATAAGCTCAGACTCATCGATATCGTGGTCATATACATATTGCTGCTGGTGACTTATCTCACGCACTATCACTCTTATGCATTGCTCATTATGTCGTTGACGTTCTTTGCTTTCTTTTTATCGTTTCATGATGCCCTACGTAGCATGTGGGGTTACAAAGAGACCGTACAGCCATTGGCGCAGCGTTTCAAGGACGGTTTGACGAAACTCAAACCCGCACTGACTTTCATCGGAAGTCTCATACCTGCTTACTTTATCCTGTTCTCCTACTATTTCTATCTTTCCAACGCTCACGGGACGGACGGTGACCATAAGGGCTTTGAATGGCTAAATGACTATTTCTTTGCCATGAAATCCTTGGTCTCTTTTCGGGACGATCACGTGCTTATCGGACGCGTGCTGTTAGTCTTTTTTGCTATCGCCTTTTTGCTCACGATCATCGGTAGAATTCGGCAATGCGCTCAATTTCGTGAATCTGAGGAATGGAAAGAGACTGGCGAACGGCTTTGGATGCGTATTGTGAGTCAGATGGATGGGTTTTTGATCATGGCAATTTTCATCACTGCGATGTATTTCATAGCTCCGTGGTCAGGCTACAGCGGCGGTTGGATAAACGATCGATTTCATCTATACATATTCCTGGTACTGCTGCCGTTTTTCGCTGTCAACGTCCATCGCTACGTGAACTATGGGATAGCAGGGGTCATCATCGTCTTATCGTTATGGCATCTCGGCTATAATGTCCACACCTATACGCTTCTGAATCGGGATATTACTAACGCGCTTTCACTGGATGGTGTGTCCGAGAAAGATACGATTCTCACGAGTGAACCCGGGGAGTGGGGTGGTTTTTCAGATTCGCTCGGTTTTACACCGAAATACGTTGAACCGTTCGGACACATCGAGTCCTTGCTGATAGTGAAAAAAGGGATTGCCTACCTCGACAACTACGAGGCGAATACGGACCATTTTCCGCTGCAATACAAAGAAAAAGAAAAGGAGTTTCCTGCTGACTACGCTATTATATGGCGGACAGAATACGATGATGTCGCTGGTTTGGAAGAAGCGTATGAACTCCTTGATTCCACCGACTATAACCGGCTCTATCGCCGCAAGCGCGCAGCACCAGACTCCGAAATGTGGGGTGGGACAACCACTATCACTTTTGATATGCAACCCGATGATGGACAGGCAGCATCAGGACACATCGTTATCCATACAGATACGGTCTATACGGATGGGCAATACGGCTGGTTAACGCAATCAGAACGAGACGGCTTTGAAAATGGACCTGAAGTTTCGTATCCCTACGAGGATAGCATTTGGGGGACAGAAGATGGGGTTTTCCGAGTGGCACTTCCGAATGGTGTATACGAAGTGACATGCTATTTCAGCGCAAGCGAATCTGAACCGTTAGAGGTAAACCTCATTGCGGGGGGTGAGAAACAGATTCAACGCTTGAAGATTCCAGCAGGAAATGAGGCGGTTGAGAGGCGTTATAATATCACAATTACGGACGGACATCTGACGCAGGTAATCTATACCCGTGGAAAGGGTGAGCATAAAAGGTGGGGTTGGAGTGGTTTTACTATCCAGTCAACCGATGGCGGACCGAACTTCCGTCTTTCTGGAGAAACCGACGAACAATGATTCGGTGGAATGTTCAGTCTTTATGTTCTATGCGAGCGGTCTTCCCCAAGTAACCCGCGCTTGCAATTGGAAGCTAAGGAGTCCGGTGTCATTAACAAAGTCAGACAAGATATGCGATAGTTCGCTATCAAATGCCTTGACGTTTTTCTCTCCCATGTGTTCTTTGGACATGCTTTGTCTTGAGTGAAAGGATTGGACATAGTCTCTAAGTGATTGCGAGAAATTTACCGGTGTTGTCCGTTTATCTCCAATCAGGTATAGATGTCCTCTATCTACGAGTTCTTGGATCAGGTCTATTTGCGCATAGTGTCTGCTCGTGGAATATTTACGAATCAGTGAAAGTTCTGCGTCATGCCAAGGTGCTCCGATGGGACGATCTCCATCAATAATTACGAGGTACCCATCTGTCGTCAGCATTTCCTTGAATCTCGGAAAAACGACATCCCACTCCATCCAATGAATACTGGCACCAGCCGTTACCATCTGATAGGGTGGACGCAGCTGCACCGTTTCGATAGGTCCATCAATCCAGCGGAGGTTTGGATGATCGCCGTTACGGAGCGACTTTCCCACTCGAATCATTTCCTGTGAGAAGTCAACTGCATCAATATCCTCTACGTGATTAACAAGTGACCGTGCTATTTTTCCGGGACCGCATCCGACGTCTAAGACCCTCCCTCTCGATTCTCCGAGTAAATTGAGAAGTATCCTATACGTTTCCTCTGGATAAGGCGGACGGAGTTCGTACGTTTCTGCCAAACTTCGGTTCTTGAATCGAGATGCGTAATCGTCCCAATATTGTCGCGGTCTTGTGGTTTTCATATCTCAATCTATTCCATTGGATAAATGCTTATATTCAAGAAATTTTTCTTGAACTAACCCTTTGGCGAAGAGGCTTTTGCTGAGATCGAAACCTTCCTTAATAGAGTCTGTTCTTCCAAAACAGTAGAAGACTGCACCAGCATTCAAACAGACGAGGTCCAAGATTGGTTCGGGAGTCTGGTTTCGTAAAAGGGATAAGAAGATTTCTGCATTTTCGTCGTTATCGCCGCCTGGAATGGTCCTGTAGTCTCGTTCACTAATCTCGAAGTCTGAAGGTTTAATGTCATATTCTTTGATTATACCGTCAGCGAGTTCAAATATCTGCGTGGGTCCAGCAACTGAAATCTCATCAATCCCAGGCGTACCAATAACAATTAAAAACCGTTTCCGCCCAAGTTGGCGGAGGACTTCTGTTAACTGTCTCCCCATCTCTACATCAATCGTCCCGAGGATTTGATATTGCGGATTTGCGGGATTGCATAACGGCGCACTGAGATTAAAAATAGTTCTCCTGTCAGCCATTTGTCTGGCAGTTACAACCTTTTTCATCACAGGATGATATGTACGAGCAAAGAGAAAACAGACCTTCGTTCTGGCAAAAATTTCCGTTAATCGGTCATCTTCAAAATCGAATTCACAGCCAAGTTTCTCCAGCAAATCAAAACTTCCATTCGGTCGTTTTGAACCTTTATTCCCATGTTTGATAATTGGGACACCGCCAGCAGACAAAACAAATGCAGCGGTTGTGGATACATTGAACCGATCCAAACCGCTACCGCCCGTCCCACATAAATCGATGGCGTTGGAAGGCAAGGGAACGGGTCTCGACTTTGCCAATAATGCTCTTGAAAATCCGAGGATCTCATCCGCACTTTCGCCTTTTTCAGAGAGTGCTATGAGCAGTTCTGCTATTTGTCGGTCGGGTACATCTTTTTCGAGTATCGTATTCAAACACTGTTCGGCTTCATTGACCTGTAGAGATCCACCGGCTTTGACTTTGTCAATGTACGCTGAAATCACAATTTTCCTTCCGCGCTGAATTTAGAAAATTAAATGTTAATGCCCGCCTAAAGTCCGTAACTGATTTTGACGTAGATGTTTTTGAGACATCATCTCTCCAAGACATCGAGGCAAGATTTCAAACGACGATCATGATCGGCATATTGTTTTAGCCATTCGACAACTGTTTTGCCGTCCGCAAGTCTGGCTTGCAAATCCGCGCCATGTTCTACAAGGTACCGCGCCGTTTCTACATGTCCATGACCGGCTGCGCAGTACAGCGGAAAATGCGCATGATCTGATGTTACATTGACATCTGCACCACCGCCGACCAACTGTTTTACAATTTCCAAGTCACCGTTTCGAGCAGCATGGTGCAAGGCGGTATCACCACGGGCGTAACGCTCCTGCACTAACGCTGGGGTGTCCCGGAGCATTGCGTTGACTCGCTGCACGTTGGCTAAGAAAACGGCGTATATAAACTGGCGCGCAGCTTCGCTCGATGGTTTGGCATGTGCATCCAAGCCTCCATACGCAATGAGTAATGATACGACCTCCTTATTGTCTGGTACTTCCCCAGCATAGTGAATCACATAACCGTCATGCGCTGCTAAATCGGCCCCACAGTCTATGAGGTATTTAACAACGTCATAATGGCGTCTTAATCCGGCATGAAATATAGGACGCCATTCGTATTCGTCGTCCTGGTTAACCAGACGAGGGGCTTGTTCAACGATTTTCTTTACGGCATCGAGGTCCCCGTTGGCTGCCGCGTCATGAATTGAACCGAGTTGCATATATATTCTCCGTATGTTAGGTTAATTGTGTTTTCAAAAATGTGCAGATAAAAATGCATTTTGTTCTGTGTATCTGAAGCCAGTTAACTCCAGAGTCTGCGGCAACACATTAGCCGAGTGCATTCACGACAGCGTCACCGACCTGTGAGGTTTTGGATTGGCCACCCAAGTCGGGTGGGAGCGTTTTGCCTTCCTCAACGACCTTTAGGACAGCCGCATCTATCGTTTCCGCCGCTTCCACCTCACCGATGAAGCGCAACATCATCGCACCGGAGATAATCGCCGCCAACGGATTCGCGATGCCCGTCCCCATGATGTCTGGGGCACTTCCATGAACCGGCTCGAACATTGAGGGGGATCGACGTTGCGGGTCGATATTGCCGCTTGGAGCCAGTCCCATGCTTCCGGTGATAATCGCGCCGATGTCCGTGAGGATATCCCCAAACAGGTTGCTGGCGACAACCACATCAAAATCCTCAGGTCTCCGCACGAAATCCATACAGGCTGCGTCCACAAGTAACGATTCCGCCTCTATGTCGGGATACTTTGCAGCCACCCGCTCGAAGGCTGTATCCCATACAATCATGCCGTAGCCTTGCGCGTTTGACTTAGTGATCGAAGTGACTTTACGCTTCTTATTTCGTGCTCGAGCTTGCTCGAAGGCATAAGTGATAATACGTTCGCAGCCATGGCGTGTAAATACGCCGACCTGCACGCCGATTTCTTCGGGGAACCCTTGGTACTGAAACCCACCGACATTGGCATACTCTCCTTCTGTATTCTCTCTTATGACCACGAGATCAATATCCCAAGCCTCCTTGTCCTTGAGCGGTGTGTTAATGCCGGGATAGAGGACACTGGGTCGCTCGCAGACGTACTGATCGAATCTCCGTCGGATAGGCAACAGCAGCCCATTGAGTGTAACGTGGTCTTGGATGTCGGGGTGTCCAACTGCGCCGAGATAAATCTGGTCGAACGCCGCCAAGGTATCAAGCGCATCTGCTGGCATCATGTGCCCATGCTTAAAATAGTAGTCTGAGCCCCACGGGAACTCCACAAAGTCCCATTTGATGTTATATCTGTCGGCGATAGCGTTGAGGACCTTGAGACCTTCCTCCATCACTTCAACGCCAATGCCATCTCCTCGAATTACCGCAATCTTGTATTCAGCCATATTTTTCCTTTATTAGTGCTAAGATCGTGTTTCCGTCGCGCCATAGTTTGGGCTAAGGACTTCTTGGACCATAACTGAAGATACGGTGTTAGGTGCCGTTGTGTCCATCTGAAGATATAAAATCAAACGCCAGCGCATCCCCTACAGGCACATAACCGATTTTGGTGTAAATGCTGTTGGAGGTCGGATTTGATAGATCCGTATGTAGGCAGCAAAATGAATAACGTTCCGAGAGCAATTTTTTTGTTAATAGTAGAACACATGAGGTCGCGTATCCCTTATTGCGGTGCTTTGGGGGTGTGTACACTGTGTGAATTGCTATGCCGTTTTTGGTCGGACGATCTGTCCTAACGATAGAAACTGGGCGACCGTAATCCCAAATATATAGTTCCTGCGCCTTGATGGCTCGTTCAGCATGGCTCTTCGCATAATCAAAATCGCCAGGTTCACCGAATGTCTCCTCCCAATAGGCGGAATGCCATCGCGCCATAAGCGGATGGTCATTCATGCAAGCGAGACGTAACTTCCCCGGTGAAAGTGGCAGATCCGTGACCTTTCTTGCTTCAAATGCCTGCATTTGCATAGCGACTTTGGAGGATACGCCGGGCATTCCCTCAATCCAACAATCAGCAAAGGTTTGCGCTTCTACTGCTGGTCCAAGCACTCTCGGTATTTGGACATCAGCTTCACGTAGATGGCGCACGAGATGAGGCATAACCGGTTGGACTTCTGTGCCGATTTTGCTCAAGATGCTTCTCCCGCGTGGTATTATTACTGCGGCACCGACAACTCTTCCACCCTCCAAAATACTCAACAGAAGCAGTGGTTCGGGTCCGTAATAGTCCGGATCTTCAGCGAGCCTATAAGCTAAACAGATAGGCCAATTGTTTTCACTCTCATTCTGTTCCAAGTAGGCACCTGACAGTGAAATAAGTTTGCTTGCATGGTTGTGAGATATTATTTCGACCATTGTTTTTCTATTTCCTCTAACGTTTTCAGATTGTCAATAGTATTTTAGCCGAATTCCGTTCATTATTCAAGCAATAGACCGTTGACTGTGATTTTAGGCGTTGCACAAGATGGGATTCTATGCTATGCTCTAAGGCAAAGAAGGGAATTAGAAAAACAGAACAACTTTCGATGATAGAGGGAAGGAAAAACCGATGCCAAACACTGAAGAAATTGGATGGAAAGCCGTTAGTAAAACTGGCGTTGTTGCTGCGGGTGGCGCGAAAGCAGTCGCAGCAGGGATCGAGATTCTCGAAGCAGGCGGAAATGCAGCAGATGCAGCAGCGGGAACGATTCTCGCACTCAATGTTACAGACCACGGTGCCTGTTCTATTGGCGGTGAAGTGCCACTTCTCATCTTCAACGCGGAGAAACAGGAGGTGAAATCGCTCTCTGGACAGGGACGTGCACCGCTTTCACAGGCTGCCATCGATTGGTATATGGAAAACGGTATCCCGAACGGCGACATCAAAATGGCACCCGTGCCATCGGTTGTGGATCTCTGCACAACTACACTCAAACTGTATGGCACAAAGACATTCGCGGACATCGTCGCGCCTACGCTGGCACTCCTTGATGATGGTGAGGCGAATTGGCATGCTGATTTGGCGGTTACGCTGCGTCGGATGGTTGAATCGGAACAGAAGACATCTGGGAGTCGTGAAGAAAAAATCCAAGCCGCAAGCGATCGTTTCTATGGACGAAACGGTGCTGATACCGATATTGCCGATGCATTAGAAGGTTTTTACATTGATAAGGGCGGGTTTCTCCGTAAGGCAGATCTCGCCGCTCACGTCACGCTCGTTGAAGACCCTGTGACGGTGGACTACCGCGGCTATACGGTATATAAGTGCGGTACTTGGACACAAGGGCCTTACCTCTGTCAGGCATTGCGTTTACTGGAAGGGTTTGATCTCAAGGCGATGGGGCAATTTTCAGCAGACTACGTGCATGTCGTCGCTGAAGCACTTAAACTGGCGATGGCTGACCGGGATGCGTATTACGGTGATCCAGAATTTGTGGATGTCCCATTATCCGCGTTACTTTCGGATGCCTATACTGAGATTCGCCGACCCTTGATTGATATGGAAAATGCATCACACGAAGCGCGACCCGGTGATGTGGATAACATGCAGCCGCTAAAAGCGGACGGTGTTTTCAGACCTGGCGTAGGTGGAACGACGACCTGTGCAGTTGCCGACCGATGGGGGAATGTCGTCGCTGCGACACCGAGCGCTAACGTCTATCATGCCGGCGGTATGGTCGGTCCCACAGGCGTTAGTTACGGTAACCGCTTACGGAGTCTTAACACAACGCCTGGACATCCGAACTGTATCCAGCCCGGAAAGCGTCCGAGAATTACGCTCACGCCTACATTGGTTCTTAAGGAAGGCACTCCGATTTTAGCAATCAGCGTTGCGGGTGGCGATCTGCAAGATCAAGCAACGATGAATTTACTACTCAATTTTGTTGAGTTCGGTATGTTACCCGAAGACGCTGTTACTGCCCCGCGCTTTGCCACCGCGCATCATCAAGATTCGTTTGATCCGAATCCAAATCGTATAGAGACATTTGGACAAGCGGGTTCGTTGACTATCAACGATAGTGTAGGTGAAAACGTCACGGAAGAACTTGGGAGTCGCGGGCATCAACTCAGGACGCAAGGGGGTGCTATTGCTGCGCCGTCCATGATCCATATTAACAAAGACGACGGGACATTCTATGCTGCTGGCGATCCAGCTGCTGGTAGGCACGCGGCAGGTTTAGCGTAAATGAAAGTGTAGGGTCAACCCGCTGTCTGCTGCCAATCAGCATAGTAGCTTACCTCCGTTTGATCAATATCCGAGACCCCGCAGATATTCTCGGTTGACGACCGCTGCTTCAGCTGCCGGACGCGGCGGATAGGGACGATCAAGTTCGACAGAAACCCATCCATCATAACCGACCGCCTCAAGTCCTTCAAGGGCGGCTTTGACATCAAGCCCTAAGTTGCCTGCACCGAGTTCCGCGAAACGCGCCTTCTCACCGAAGCGTTGCGTTCTGTAATCCCAAGTTTCAGGATCATCGGCGTGGCAGTCCTTGAGATGGACATGTCCAATCCGATTCCGTAAATTTTCGCTTTCAAAAACCTGCATCGGATCGCTTCCCGCAGCGAGCATGTGTCCAGTATCAAACAGCAACCAGAGACTCGGTGCTGCTGCCAAGAGGCGTTCCGCGTCATCAACCGTCTCAAGCATCGTGCCAAGATGTGCGTGGTGGAAGCCTTTGATATTGTGAGCGTCGCAATACGCGAGGATGTCGTCCAATGTTCGGGCAGCATTCTCAAAATCGGCATCACTTGGGTCGGCACCGCCCCATTCTGAACGCCGCAACGACGGCACCTCGGCAGCGTTGTTGCCCAAAGTAATGTTGAAACGAACTCTGTCAAGTCCCGGACCGCCCGCATTGACGATATGGAGTCCGAGACTCCTCGCAAGCGTCGCCATCTCAACGAGTCCTTCTGCGCCTTCAAAAGGAACGCTTTCCACGCCCTCCCAGCCTGCATCGGCGACTTCTCGTAACACTTTTTCTGGATCTTCTTGCTGTTCACCACCAAATTGGATTAAGTGACAAGCGAATTTCAATTTGCTCATGAATATACCCCTCATTTATCCAACTGATAAATATAATTTCTTTCCGATGTAATGCCACATTTTATCAAGTTCCAAAACGACAAGTGTTCCGAGTGAAAAGGTGGGTTTGGGTGCTGGTTTTCAGCGAAAATACTTATCCATTTCGGCACAACAGCTGCGGAAACCTAAAAAAGTTTCGCGATGGCATTCAATAAAAAACGCAGACGGTTTTTTGACACAACCTAACAGGTTATGCTACGAAAGAGCAACCTGCGTAAGTCCTATTATTATAAAGTCAACATGAGAAAATATCAAGAGAAAAGCCTGATCCTTAAAGATTGAAACTCCCACAAATTACTTTTCTTTTTTTTAACAAAAAAACTACACATTTTTGTTGCATTTGGAGATTATAATTTTTTACAGTAAAACCCACAATTAATTTTACACTATGGAAGAGCGAGGTTACAAACCTTGAAGAAATTGGGGAAACACCCTATCAAAAACCCCCAGCAAAAACCCTACCAAGACGGGTGTTCTGTGTTTTTTAAAGTGTTCACTTATTTTCAGACTTTACTATAAGAGGTTCCCGTAATATCCAGAAATACACACAAGGAGAAATTAAAGATGTTACCTCTCAATCCTTCGACACACTCGGTGCGACAGGCACTGACACGGTTTGTTGACATTTACGTGCTACCCAACTACATCAGCATGCTGGCGGATATGCTCGGCGTTTCCAAAGCAGAGGTTGCTGAATCCCGAGATCAGACCTGCACGGAGCGCACTGCTCATTTTGGTTTAGGAAAATATCTGCGGGTGGTCCTCTTTCCCGTTATATGTCTATTGTTGAGCAGCTTTTCTGTTGCCTGGGGAAATACGCAGAAGATTTCGGGTTATTTTTTGGGAGATTATTACTACGTGCCGAGATCTCACCACGGTGAACTTGAGGAACGGAATGGATTCCAGTATCGGCGTGTCTACTTCACCTATGACAAGGGTTTATCATCTGAATTTTCCACGCGGTTTCGACTGGAGATGAATGGCAAATCATTTCCTACAGCGCGTCAGGCAACGTCAAAATTAGAACCATTTCTCAAACACGGCTACCTGAAGTGGGAGCCTTCCGGTTGGCGGACGAATATTTATTTTGGGTTATCCGGCACACCGACCTGGCGGAATGTTGAAAAAGTATGGGGTTATCGCTCTGTTGCGAAAACAGTGCTTGACCTTCAAAAAATGGGGAGTAGTGCTGACTTCGGTGTCGCACTGCAAGGGGATATTGATGCTTCAAATCTGATCAGCTATCACCTGATGATCGCAAACGGGACAGGGACTCGGGCAGAAATTGACAAGAATAAGAAGATATCTTTCTCACTCGCAGCCAAGCCGATCACAGGTGTTACCCTTGAGGGATATATCGACCGAGAAAACGCGGCGGATCTGGGCAAATGGCACACACTACAAGGTTTTCTCGGCTATCAACAGGAGCGATTTCGGTTCGGTATTCAGCTTGCGAATCAGACACGGCAGCAGGCGGATGTGGATACCCTTAACATTTTAGCCAGCTCGGTGTTCGGGGCAGTGCAATTGCTTGAGAAAAAGGTGTGGGCTTTCGCTCGGTTTGACCGGCTGTTCGATCCGAATCCGAATGCGGAAACAATTCCTTATATCCCTTTTGATAACACAGCGAGGTCGAATATGATTCTTGTTGGACTGGATTGGGCACCAACCGAGGCGGTTCACATTATACCCAATCTTATCTTCGTTTTTTACGATAAACCGGATAACATTGACAAACCAGACGAAACGATTATGCCGCGCCTGACGGTATTCTTTACGTTTTAGCGACGTTCATGTAAAACAAGAGGACATATCAGATTATGTTTGAAGTTGAAGCAAAATTTCAGGT